>JAJRWS010000636.1 GCA_024276705.1 Planctomycetota bacterium
GATGCCGTACGAACCACGGCAACGGAAAACAGAAAAAGACGTCAATCCCTGGGCCGCGGAGAACACCGGCCTGCGTAGAAACAACAAGCAGGGAGACAGCACTCCCTTTTTCTCGGGCATTCCCGAAACGTCGCTCGGTTTTTTGAATACTCCGTTTGATAGCGGCGACAAGTTGAAACCGACCAAGCCTTTCCCGTCGCTCGACTGGAACAACCGGCCCTACATCAGCGCCGCGGAATTGCTGCAGGTTCCGGCGGTCCGTTCGTCGCAACTGCTGAAGACCTTTTCCATTTTCGGTGGGGTCGGTGGCAGCGGCAAGAACAGTCCGTACACCGGCACGCCCAACCCGAAAACGAAAGATTACCCGACGGACACCCGGCCCGACGGCCCGTTCGGTCACTTGCAAAATTTCTTCCGCGATAACGCCGGAGGCCGCAACGACGTAATCGTCGGCTTGCACCGCATCCTCGGCTACCTGCGCGTTCCCAGCCGGTTCGTGGGAACCGAAACGTGGCTCAATCCCGATAGCACGACGTTCGGTGGCAGTCTGACTGGTGCGGGCGACCCGCGCCGGAACCGGCAGCCGCCGTTCAACCAGATCTCGAACTTCCGCGATCCGGGCCGAGTGAATCTCAATACGATCTGGCACGGCGACATCTGGGACGGGGGGATTTTACAACGACAGCTTCAGCAACCCGCCAGGCCATGGGACCCTTGGAATACTACACTTCAGAACAATTACCTCCCATTGTCGGGACACGATGGCCCACTCTACGTCGATACGCGTGTCGTCAGCGGGATCTCCCAGGTGGGCCTGCTGGAAAGTCGGCGCGGCTATCAGACGGTGAAACCGAACTCGGGGATCCTCAATGCTCGATTCACCGACCAACTGCTCGCCTTCGACCCGAATGTACCGACCTTTTTCGCCAACCCCTTCCGCTCGCCCGAGTCAGGCGACCTGGTACCGCTGCCTCAGTTGCGGCGCGAGGGGGTCGATTGCGGCCTCGCCCGGAGCAACAAACTGCCCCAGTTAACGGTGGACAAAGGCTTGCCCGTGACCGATTCCACGGTCGACGTGAAGCAAGCGGCCCAAGAACTCGCCCCCAGCAACCAGAGCCTGATGGTCGGCCAATCGACCGAACCGTATCGCGACGCCAGTCGCAATACGTTCTTCCGCTACCTGCCGCTGACGCGGTTGGCGAATCTCGGCACGACCCGCTCCAACGTCTTTGCGGTCTGGGTAACCATCGGGTTCTTTGAGGTAGAACCTTTGCAAGATGGCGTGCATGCCAAAATTCTCGCCCGTTACGGATCGAACAAAGGAAATCTTGCGGACGCACGAACAGACCCACTTTTCCAAAAAATCTACCCCGATGGCTACCTGTTCGCCCGCGAGGCGGGCAGCGAAACGGGCGACAGTCGCCGGCTACGTGGCTTCGCGATCATCGACCGAACGATTCCGGTCGCGTTCGAACCGGGCCAGGAGCACAACAGCCGCAAGGCGATCCGCCTGCAACGACGGATCGAATGACAAGGAAATGCGGAATTCGGATTGCGGATTGCGGAATAAATACAGGAGGGCGGGGTCTGGTACGATTTTCGGCCAATACGCTATCCAACTCAACAGACGCGCAAGCCGAAAACTTGTACCTGACCCCTTCGGCCCGGACAGCAGAGAGCGAAGCACACAAGGCGTTAGAGCGTAAGTGGGCAAAAGACTGCCCCTACAAACGGAAAATCGGACCGAATGGACCCATTTTCGCCTGCAACAGGCACAAAATGATTGACAGACAGGCGGCAAGTGAAAATGATGGAAAGATACAGAATCTAGATGAGCTAAAGGGGCTGGCGAGCATTATGCGCGCCAAGAAAACGTAATACTGAGAAAGAAGTAACTCAATGCACCATACATCAGCAGCCACTCTCCATTGGCATCGAATGCGCTCGAATCAGGCCTGGTACGGTTTGATCTATTTCCTGGGCTTGCTGCTCGCAATTGGCATGTTGCTGGCAACCCCCGCGGCCTGGGCCGAAGTGATCGCCGAAGGTGATTTTACCCCCGCTTACAACAACAGCGATCCTTTTGATCCTGAAGCCTTGCCTCTGTTTGGTAACGATCCAACAGGCACATTTTCCCCAGCACAAATGGATGTGCCGGTGGTCATCGGCGTGGATGGCGTGGGCAAATTGACCATTGATACCCCTTCGTTCACCTTCCCGCTCGTTTCCCTCGGAGATCCCACAAGTCCGGAAGGCGCATCGGTGATCGGCAAGGCCGATACGGCCCTGGGCGAAACGCTGGTTACCGGTTTCGGTTCGGAATGGAGAATTCTTGGCAAACTGATCGTCGCGGAAGAAGGCATCGGCTTTCTGGAAATGGTTGGAGGCGCCCGGGTCGCCGCGGAAGAGGACCCAGCAAATCCCCTCCCTTCGAACCGGCAACCGGAGATTGTCATCGGCGATCTGCCAGGCTCAGAAGGTTTTGTGACAATCGATGGATTCGGCTCCCGTCTCGATTCGACCGTGCTGACGATTGCCAACGAGGGCAATGCGGAAGTTATCGTCTCTGGCCGCGGCAGCATCCTGACTCGAGGCGAAGCCTTTATCGGCGTTGAAAAAGATACCGTGGCCAAGGTCACCTTCGCCGGTCTGGGCACACGTTGGCTTTTGACGGAAAATACCAACGTCATTGGCGGTACGTTGGATGGCAATCTGACGATCGGCAGCGCTGACTCGGGTGGCATTGGCCACAGCTCGCTGGTCATCAACGACGAGGCGCTCGTGCAAGTCGATGGGGTCACCCTCATCAATTCGCATGGCCGCATCGAGCTGGGAGGTGGTACGCTGCGTACCATCGAGTCGACCGGCATCACCGACAGCGGCTTCACCACCAACGAAGGAGTGATCCTGGGGGATGGCTGGATTGAAGGTGGGCTGGTGAACGAAGCGGGTGGCGAGCTGCGCAATGCGGCCAGCGTTGCCAATCTGCGGCAACAATTGCTGGTGACTGGCACGGTCGAAAACACAAGCGGTGGCCTGATCGATTCAATCGGGGGCGAAATGGAGTTTCTGTCGGAGGTGACCAACGATGGTAACATTGTGGCTCGCGACGCGCTGATGCGGTTCCGGGATGGCCTGATCAACAACAGCCAGCTCGTTCTGGGTGGCGACACGACCGTTTATGGCGACGTCATCAGCAGTGGGGATATTTACACCCTCTCGGGCAGCGAGGCGGCCATCGTCGGCGACCTGACCTTTTCGTCTGGAAGCGTTGTCAGCCTGGCGGCGGGTACCGCCCAGGGAACGCTCGACATCGTGGGCGCCGCCGAACTGGCCGATGCGCTGCTGCAATTGGACTATTCGGCGGGCGTTGCCGCCCAACCGGGCGATTCGTACCAGATCCTGTCCGCAACGGAACTCAACGGCATCTTTTCCAACACCACGGTCGTGGCGGACGGCCTGCTCTGGGATATTCTTTATGGCTCGAACACGGTCTACGTGACCGCGGCCGGTCTGACCGGGCCTCCCACCGGCTCCGATTTCAATGGCGACGGGATCGTCGACGGCCAGGATCTGATCATCTGGAAGAACAACTTTCCCATCGCCTCGGGCGCCCTCCCGGGCGATGGCGACGCGGATGGCGACGGCGATGTCGATGGCCGGGATTATCTGATCTGGCAGTTGAAAAATGGCGGCCCGCCAGCGCTGGCGGCTGTCGCCACGGTCCCCGAACCGGCCGCCGGCTGGCTGCTGGCGTTTGGCGGCTTGCTGTTGGTGGGGACAACCTATCGGCCCAAGCGACTGTGCCCGGTCAGGGCACGAGGGTAAGGATTGTTGCAAAATCAACTTCCTGCTTTGGAATAGCCCTGGAAAATCAGGCATGCCGATGGTTGATTGATGATTGATGAACTTCTATCTAAAGGCATTGTTCGCGCTGGTCGAGATTCAATGCGTACCGTGAGAGAAAAATGCAGGGGGTGGCTGCCGATTATGGTATGATACTAGAGATGAGTGTTCCCGATTCGGCGAAATGAAGCCTACCTGGGTACATGTCCCGAAGTAGTAACGCTCTTAGCAGGCGGATCATCCGCCCACCATCTCTGGACCGTCCAGGTAGAATTTGGAAATAATGAATATGATTACACATATCATTAGCCAGGAAAGCGAAATTCTCTCCCGTGTCGTAGGCCCAGAAAATCCGGGGTTCACTCCCGAAGTGGCCCGCTCTATTCTTGAGCTTCGCTTCAACAAGTCGGATACAGACCGCATGAATCAACTGGCGGCAAAGGCTCGAAAAGGGTCTCTCAGCGATGAAGAAGAATCGCAAATGCATGGCTATCTCTTCGTCGGTGCAATGGTGGATTTGATGCATTCGAAAGCTCGACTGTCGCTCAAGAATTTTGCCGACGATTCCAATGACTGATAAAATGACGTCGCGGCTTCAGGTGGCAGCACGTGCTGTGTATCGGTGCGAATACTGCTGGTTGTCAGAACGTCACACGTCGGTGCCATTCCAGCTAGATCATGTCATTGCTGAAAAACACAAAGGCGAGACATCACTCGATAATTTGGCGTATGCCTGTATGCACTGCAATGCTTTCAAGGGTCCTAACATTGCCGGCATGGATCCTGAAACGAAGGATATCGTTCGTCTGTTCAACCCACGACGGGAAGACTGGAAAGAGCACTTCCACTGGGAAGGACCGGTGCTGACGGCATCTACAGCTATCGGTCGCGCGACGATTGCCGTACTGAGAATCAATCTCTCCTATCGGGTGGCCGTCCGAGCCTCACATATGCAAGAGGGCATTTTCTAAGTGTCGTGCGTCCTCGGGCAATTTACTAGCTGCTTAAAACGTCGGTTCCCGGACGGCTTATCGCCCTGGCCCCTCGTGGGGCTGAGTGATAGCTTGGAAGTACTAAGAGGGTTAGCCGATAAATAACTATCCGGTTTTCTGTAGGGAACGTTCAAGAAAAAACTTCGGTAAGTCGTGGTATTCTGGTAATGCAACCATCGTACTCGTACTCAGCCGCTTGCGGCGGTACTCGTACTCGAATCGCATGGCGGGTATCACACGGTCGTCGAGTACGAGTACGAAGGGAAACCGAAATATCCTACTTGAAATTGGGAAGCTATTTATCTGCCGCCACTAAGATCGTGAAGCTGGAGATGCACGAGACATTTTCCCAAAAGGTGCCGGCGCTGGTCGAGATTCAGTGCGCACAGGTTGTATCCAAATACTTCGGCAGTTGCCCCACGCTGTATAGGGGTATGCATCGAACCGGCATCTTGTCTTGCCCCAGTGGGTTTGCCGTTACTTTGATCGCCACGCGCGTCCCGTACTTCGCCATGTAGGTTCGCAAACTCCGGGCTCTGGTGCGAGTACCGGATTTGACCTCCACCGGAACGATCTTCCCACGACTGGTAAGAAGGAACTCGATTTCCGAGTTGCGTCCCAACCACGAATAAAGAGAATCCTGACCTCCGGACACAAGTTCACCGGCTACGTAATTCTCCGCGAAGTACCCCTTGGTTTGGCCGTAATCCTGCAACACCATGGTTCCAGGATCGATTCCCAACATGCATCCCAAGAGCCCCACGTCGAAGACAAACAACTTGAAGATGTTTGGCTTGGTAAACGCCATGAGTGGCAGTTCCGGCCGGGTGCAGACATGCACCTTGTAAACCAGTCCTGCTTTGACCAGCCAATCGATCGGACCAATGAGGTCCGCGAACCTGCGTTTGCCCGGCACGACATCCCGGAACCGGTAACGCCTGACGGATCCGTCAACGTTGGCAGACAACTGCCGAGGAATATTCTCAAAGACGGAGGCAATGTGGACGGCATTCACTTTCCCCGCATGCTTATTGAAATCCCGCATGTAGGTGTCCAGCAACCCTTTCTGCATGGTGCGGGCCATGGACAACGCTTCGATGCTTTGTGCATCGGAACCGATGAAGGTGGCCACCACTTGTGGCATCCCACCCACGACATAGTACTGTTTCAATAGATCCCACAACTTGTTGTGAACCACAAGAGAAGGAGACGCGTCCGAGAGCAACCCAGCAAAGGCGTCGCACAACATCGGGTCCGCCGAATTCAGGAGGAATTCCTCAAAACTCAAGGGGTAAAGATCCAGGAAAGCCACCTTTCCAACCGGGAACGATTCCCCGGACAACATGACACCCAACAAGGACCCCGCCGCGCATACGGCCTGCTCGGGCAGCTCTTCGGAAAAGTACTTCAGTGAAGTCAAGGCACGGGGGCAGTTCTGGATTTCGTCGAATATGACAAGGCTTTCCCGTGAATCGATCTGTTCCCCCACCAACAGTGACAAATCCCTGAGCAATCGCTTCGGCGATAGCTCGCTATCGAAAAGGGGCTCCAGACTCTTGCCACTCTTCTCAAAATCGAAATGGAAGCACCTCTTAAATTCCCTACCTCCGAACTGCTTCAAGAGATACGTTTTGCCCACCTGTCGTGTTCCCCTGAGAATGAGGGGCAAGCGTTTGTGAGCTCTTTTCCAACGATTCAATTTTTTATAGAGCAAGCGTTCCATGGAAATTCCCTATGTCCTCAGAAGGAGGAATTATAGCAGAAAGCGATACTTTTTACACCATAAATATGCGGCATTCCTTCACTTATTGCAATACCCGGTCTGGCCGAGTTTCAGCAATTGACTCCCTGAGCCTGGGCCCTTGTAAATCGTTACAACTCGTTTTACTGCTCTTTTCACGCTCTCCTGATGGCACGGCCTGTTTCATCCTGTACCGAGCGGGCTCGAAATGTAAAATCTCACTCGCGTTGCGTCAGGCTAGGACAAGCTGGTATCATCCAACAACCGGCTGCTGATCACCAAGGGCTTTCCAGGCCCATTTTCACTCCCTGCACTCCTAGCGACCCTGACCCATGAAATCGTTCTTCACCCGAAGGCCCCTGTTGGGGCTGTTGCTGTTGGCTGCCTTGCTGATCCCGCTCCGCTCAGGTTGCAGCTCGCGGCTGGCACCCCCGGCGGATACGGGCCCGGTCGGTGCGGGCACGCCGCTGCCGCCGCTCCAGGTGGCCGGCTGGATCAACACCGACACGCCACCGACCCGGGAAACCTTGAAAGGCCACGTGGTGGTGGTCGACTGCTGGGCGACCTGGTGCCCCCCCTGCCGGGCGGAAATGCCCCACCTGGCGAAGATCGCCGCCGCTTACCAGCCCCAGGGAGTCATCTTCATCGGCCTGACTCCCGAATCGGCGGGCGACCGGGCGAAAATCGAACAGTTCATCCCTACCGTGGCCGGCTTCGATTGGGCCGTCGGTTACCAGGCGGGCTTGCCGATCGAACAAATGGGCGTCCCCGGTTACCCCACCTTGATCGCCTTCGGCCCCGACGGCCGGGCCCGCTGGTCGGCCCACAGTAGCGATGGCCTGACCAGGGTACTGGACGAATTATTGAGCAAGGGGAAGTAAGTCGCGAGTTGCGGGGCGCGATTTTTCAGGTAGCGAAAGCCGATCATTCCACCAGCCAAGGCGACCGGCAGATAAGAATTTACCGCCCCTCACCAAAGCAATACGTTGACCCATATGTTCAGATTCCTGCCTTGACTTTCGACGCCAGGCATTGCAAAACGAATATTGGATATTCATTCTGCAATTGCTCGAGAGTCCCATGATTCCACGGCATCTGGCTGCCACGCTTCGATCGACGGTGAAGGACTACCCCGTAGTGACCATTACCGGCCCGCGACAATCGGGGAAAACCACCCTGGTGCGTTCCACCTTGCCACGTCATGAATATTTGTCTCTGGAAGACCCGGACCAACGCAGTTTTGCCCTGGAAGACCCACGAGGATTTCTGGGCCAATTTAACGATAATGTCATTCTGGACGAGGCACAGAGAGCACCCGATTTATTCTCTTACATCCAGGGGATTGTCGACCAGCGTGATCGGCCTGGGCAATTCATCCTGATCGGATCGCAAAACTTCCTATTACTGCAAACGATCAGCCAATCGCTGGCTGGTCGCTGTGCTGTGTTGCATCTCTTGCCATTCAGTTACCCGGAACTGACTCGGCGAAAATCAGCCGATCCAAAAACGATCGGCCGCGGTCCCCGGCGCCAAAGCGGACCTTCGGACAACCCCTTTGACGTCCTGTTCGCCACCCGCCATTTCACAACTGCTCGCGAATGTATTGGACGCTTGGTTTGCCGCCACCGGGGGTGGGCAGGCCGATGAGGTAGTCCGAGGCGTACCGAAGCCGCTCACGCGGCCGCTCGGGCACGCGGAAATTGTCGCCTTTCTGCAGGATGACTCGCGTCAAGGGCATGTGGCCAAACGCACGCCGGCCCGATGATTCGCAAGGGTACCAATAGCCGTGGACCTTGGGCTGCCGGCCAGAACGGCCGCTTTTCGCCTTTGCTTTTGCTCGCGCCCGTGCCTCGCGGGCATGAGATCGGTCCTTCGCCGCTACCTTGGTATTTTCTGTTTTCTCTGACTTTCCCGATTTCTCAGCGTCACTCTCCGGATCTGTCTCGGCCGCCTCAGGAGGCGACTCTTCCAGATAGAATTCGGGGTAGTTGTGCTCATGCACCCAGACGATTCGGGCGGGGATTTTTTCGGTACGACACATTGCCACGAACAGGGCACTGATCGCCTGACAATCTCCCTTGCGGTCTTTCAGCGCTTTGACCGCGGACTTGTCGTCGGCCCCATCTTCGTAGTCGATCGTCTGCTGCACATAGTCGTAGATGGCCTCAACCCGTTGCCAATCGGTAGCCTCTTCGTCCAGCCCGGCCAGCGCTTCGGCAACCGCAACTCGAATTTTACGATGGCCCACTTCGATGTAAGGGCTCCGGCCCAAAAATCGTTTCAACTCGCGGCCCGGCTTCCGTGGAATGCGCAGGCCGGCCGTTTCACGCGGTGGCAGAATGGGCCGCGTGCCAACCTCGAAGGTAACGATCGCATGCGCTTCTTCGCCGGCTGGCAGCAAACCGATGGCGATGAGCATCTGTCGCGCGCCGCCCGGCAGATCGCGGTAGGTCATGCGGTCGACCTGCTCAGAAATGTCCTCGTCAGCCACTTCCACCTGTTGTTCGGTACACGGATAAGGAACGGCTACCATCGCCCGCACTTTTTGCACCGCCCCTCTTTTCGCTCGGATTCTGGCTCCCACCCGGTACCGACTCCGGTGCGGTTCGCCATAACGGGGAGCGCAGGCAGACGTTTCAGCCGTCTCGATCTGAGCCACCGCGGGACGAGTGGCACTAAAACTCAGCACGAGCCCCAGCGTCAGGAGCAGGAATGAATTGGGATGGCACATACGAATCCTCACAAGTACTTATCTCATCGGGATCGGAACTCGGGATCGCTATCGAAGTCCGCGCCCGCCAAAGGGCTTGCCATTGGCTGGACGCAAGCCGGGTCGGCTTCATCCACCAAATTCAGAGCTTAGGATCGTTCGAGAAATAACTGGCATGTTTCCAGGCCCCTCACCCTGCCCTCTCCCCAAAGGGGCGAGGGGACATCGGACAGTTATTTCTCGAACGATCCCAGTCCAATTATAGCTTGCCGGGATCGCTTAAGGGCATTCCCGTAATTCCGCATTCCGCATTTAATTCCCTTCGGGCCCAGGCGCCGGGTAGCGAGTTCCGGAGCCTGATTGTATCGGCGCCTGAGGACTGACCGCTTGCGGTGTTACCGCTTGTCCTTGCGGCGGAGCTTGCGGTACAAATCCGGGCCCCTGCAGGATGGCCCCTTCCGGGATGATGGACGATGCGTTGGGATCGACATACGACCCCTGCTCGTAGTAACCACCACCGGTCGTACCACAATCGTTGCAGCCGCTGCTACAGCCCGAGTCCCACGAGCCATACGACTCGCTGGGGCAGCAGGATACTGGTGGACAAGGCTGAGAATAGCAGGGCGGCGGGCAACAACCCGTCGGGGGTGGGCAGCAGTAGGCCATCGGCGCAGTCGGTACGACCATCACGGGGGCTGCCGCCATCGGTGCTGCCGCCATCGGTACTGCCGCGACTGGCGCTGCGACCACCGGGGCCGCCGCGACAGGTGCGGCTTGCGGAGTATTCACCGCCACCGGCGAACTGAGCGTAGCCGGTTGCTGTACGGTCGTACCACAGGGAGCACCTCGTTTGAACAGTCGTTTGCATGGGCCGATGCAGCTCATGGAAGGGGCCGTTAGCAAGACCACGACCAGCAAGAGCCGTATTTTTCCTGGGGACATGACGGAAATCCGAATTCTGTTCATCTGGCAATTCTCCATGGTGCGTTGGGCATCCATTCGGCCCCATGCACCGTGTGCGTTTCGACTGTTTGCAGCAGTAAGGCTGGCCGTACTAGTCCGTTCGAGGCCACGCCACCCGATCGCATTGCAAGGACTTTACCGTCCAGGGCGGATTGGCAGGTGGGGTAGTCTTTCACACCTGGGTAAATCTACAGGTGGGCCGGACAACTCTACAACACAGTCGATGATGTGCAAATTCAACCGCTGTTTTTTTTCGCAACTTCTACCCACCACCCATGTTGGAAAAGGGCAACATCGAGAAAAGTCCCATACGATCCGTGCCATCCGGATAAGCGGCTTTAATATGGAGTGCTGCGGCGCAGCCGTAGCTTTGGATTTTTACCGACTCGCAAACGTTGAACTCCAGCCCCTCGATGGAACTCAAAGGAACTCCTGGCTGACTTGAGCAACCCAGCGATCGTCATTGGCCATCGTTTGCTTCCTTGCTTTCAAGACGCCTCTATGGAGACCGCCATTCAACGACCTGCGTTGACACCCCCCCGTTTGGAAACCACCTCAGTTTCTGAATACAAACCATGCCCTGCCCCCCTTCTTCCCCCCCCCACCTACTGCCTCCATTGCCCATACCGTGGTAACTCGGCTACAATTGTCCTTTTCCTACCCACTACCCACTGCCCACTAGAATCACCCGAGGCCACCTCGATTTTTCTGCTCTCCGCTCTCCGCTTTTTTTACTGCCCCCTGCCCACTAAAATATCATGTTTGAATCGCTTCAGAATGGACTTCAAGGTGCTCTGAAAACGCTGCGCGGTAAGGGAAAGCTCTCCGAATCGAACATGCGTGAGGGGCTGAAGCTGGTTGAAAAATCGCTGCTCGAAGCGGATGTCAGTTTCCCGGTCGTGCAAGAGTTCATGCAGCGGGTCACCGATTTCGCCGTGGGTGAAAAGGTACTCAAATCGCTCGATCCCAGCCAGCAGGTCTTCGGTGTCGTCTATCAAGAATTAATCAACCTGATGGGGCCGGTTGACCATTCCCTCCACCTTCGTGGCAAATCGGAGGTGACCGTACTGATGATGTGCGGGCTTCAAGGCTCAGGCAAGACTACCACTTGCGGCAAGCTGGGACGCATGCTCAAGCAGGCGGAACGCTCCCCGTTGATGGTTGCCGCCGACTTGCAACGCCCCGCGGCCATCGACCAGTTGCACGTACTAGGCGAGCAATTGGAGATTCCCGTCTTCTCGGACCGAGGCCAGAAGGACCCGGTCGTCGTCTGTAAAGCGGCCGTCCGAGAAGCCCGCCGGGTAGGCGCGGACGTAGTCCTCCTCGACACGGCGGGCCGATTGCACGTCGACGGCCAGTTGATGCATGAGCTGGAACGCATCGACCGTGGCTGCAATCCGGACCAGGTTTATCTGGTGGTCGATGGCATGACCGGCCAGGATGCGGTCAACAGTGCGAAAGCTTTCAACGAAGCGTTGGAACTCGACGGCGTGGTGATGACCAAACTCGACGGCGACGCCCGCGGCGGCGCGGCGTTGTCCGTCAAACAAGTCACCGGCGTACCCATCAAATATGTCGGCACCGGAGAACATCTCGACGCGCTGGAAGAATTCCATCCCGATCGGATGGCCGGTCGAATCCTGGGGCAGGGCGACATCCTCTCGCTGGTGGAAAAAGCCCAACGCGAATTCGATCAGGATGAAATGCTGGCCCAGGAGGAGCGGCTCAAAAAAGGCCAATTCACGCTTGATGATTTCAAAAAGCAGCTCAGCCAGATCAAGAAACTGGGCCCTATGCAGAAGGTCATGGGCATGATCCCCGGCATGAGCGGCATGACCGACGCCCTCGACGATGTCGACCCGGAACAGGATTTGAAGCGACTTTTCGGGATTATCGACTCGATGACGCCTGCGGAGCGGAACCAGCCCACCAAGTTTATCGATCAAAGCCGCCGTCGCCGCATCGCAGCCGGGTCGGGAGTTGAGCCCCACGAGGTCAATGAGCTGGTCAAGCAGTTCGACGCCATGGCCCAGATGATGACCCAGATGGCGGGCAAAGGGATCCGGGAACGGATGAAAATGGTCCGCGATTTACAGAATTCGGCCATGGCCGGTTCCGATGGCCAGCTCGCTCGGACGAAAAAAAACACTGGAAAACGCATGTCCCCCAAGGAAAAGGCGCGGGCCCGAAAAATGCGGGAAAAGGAGCTGCGGCAGCGAAAACGGCTCACCCGAGAGGCCCGCAACAAGAAATAGGCCCGGAGCAGCAAAAATTAGCGATTCATGGCTTGCCAAAGAGGCCTGTCAGAAGCAACAATATGTAGTTTGCCTCAATCGGCAATGGACCATTCGCTGCTGGCGTCATCGGGTCTACCGCTAGGATCGCGTTCCCTACGCACACGCCGCGGTAAAACTGGTTTCGGCCGGCGGGAGTGGATGGCTTGTGAGCATTCAAGCCGAGACTGAATCATCGTCCAGGTAAAACCAAGAGCCCAGAAGAGGAGACCTTTGTGGCTGTCAGAATTCGACTGAAGAGATTGGGCCGGGCCCATCGGCCTTTCTATCGTGTGTGCGCCATCGATCGGCACACACCACGCGATGGACGCGTCCTGGAGGAATTGGGGACCTACGATACAAGTGTTGCCAATACCGACGCCAGGGCGATTCTTAAAAAAGACCGGATCGACTACTGGTTAAGCGTTGGTGCCCAGCCCAGTGACAATGTGGCTGTACTCATCAAAAAGTATGGCACGGATGGAACGCACCTCGAGCAACAGGAGCAGGCGATGCATAAGCTGGCAGAGCCGAAACCGATCGCCGACCCGGGCCCTCCAGCTTCGCTGCCGAAAAAGGCGGAGGAACCCAAAGCGAAAGAAGCGGACACCCAGACGGCTCCGGCGGAACAACAACCCTCTAGCGAGACCGTAAAGGCCGCCAAGAAAGGGGCCGCCAAGAAAGGGGCTCCCGAAAAAGGGGCCAAGCCAAAGCAGGAAGAAAAAGCAGAAGGAGACAAAGGGGCGAGTGAGTAAAGCAGTCGTTCGAGCGATTGAAGGTCATTCGAATGCTTGAAGCCGTGTTAGATTAAGATTAAAGAGTTAAGATTAAGATTAAGAATAGCTGGCAGGGCCTCCGGCCGTGAACGGCTACAATATAATGCGGCTGGATGTACTGACACTGTTTCCAGAGATATTTACCGGCTACTTGAGCCAAAGCTTGCTCAAGCTGGCTATCGGGCGGTCTCTCGTGGAGGTGCCACTGCATAACATTCGCGATTGGGCGATTGGCAAGCATCGCACCGTCGACGATCGCCCCTTTGGGGGTGGCCCAGGCATGGTGCTCAAACCGGAACCCGTGGTCGAAGCGGTTGAAGCGGTCCAGCAGATGGCAACCAGCCCAGGCCACCTGGTCATGCTCACTCCACAAGGCCGGCGTCTCGACCAGACCGTGGTGGAACAGTTAGCGTCACACAAACGATTACTATTACTCTGCGGACGATACGAAGGATTTGACCAGCGCATCAGCGACTTGTTGGAGCCCGACGAGATTTCCATTGGCGACTATATTCTCAACGGCGGAGAAGTGGCTGCCATGGCCATTATCGACGCGGTCATCCGGCTTGTGCCGGGTGTTTTAGGAGATCAAGAAAGCAACCAGCAAGACTCGTTTTCGCCGAATCTCTTTGCACATCAACAAAGGGTTCTGGAGCATGCCCAATACACTCGGCCGCGTGAATATCGTGGCCAGGCCGTCCCCGAAGTCCTCCTGAATGGCGACCACGGGCAGGTCGCCCGTTGGCGGGAACAAAACAGCCTGGAGCGTACTCGGGATCGCCGAGCCGATTTGCTGAACAGAAAAAAGCAGTAGTTGCACCTTGGTGGATGAAGCCGACCTGGTGGGCGTCTACCAGGTGGCAATCCCACGGGCAGGCGGCTTATCCACCTGCCACCGCTGGTTTGCCACAGAGTGAATTTGGAAGTACTGAAAAACCGAATGATGGGAACGCCCGGAACGACCGGGAGACCCTGTAGCGACCTAACCTGATAAGGAATCTTGACGATGAGCCAGGAAATACTCAACTACGTTGAGAGTACCAACCTCAACGAAAATGTGTGCGAATTTGAAATCGGCGATATGGTGGACGTGCATACGAAAATCATGGAAGGCGCCAAGGAGCGGGTTCAGGTTTTCTCCGGCGTGGTCATTGCCAAGAGTGGCTCGGGCTCTCGGGAAATGTTCACCGTTCGGCGGATCGTATCCGGCCAGGGTGTCGAGCGTAAATTCCCACTCCACTCGCCTCGAATCGTCAAGGTGGAAATCAAACGAAGCAGCGTGGTTCGTCGAGCCAAGCTCTACTACCTGCGAGAACGTTCCGGCAAGGCTGTCCGCCTGAAAGAACGGCGCACCGACCGTAAGAAAGTGGGCAGTAGGCAGTAGGCAGGAGCGCGGAACGGAAAGCCAACAGGAGGGTGGGGTCTGGTCTAATTTTCGGCCCATCCGATTTCCAACCCGATGGGCGTGCAAGCCGAAAACTTAGACCTGACCCCTTCCCCGGTTTGAAGAACATTGGGGGCGTCATCATCCCGATGTACCCTTGCACCTTGTTTCGTGCTAGATCCCTCAAACCCTTGTGGTTTCGGTGGCTGCGATCGTGGATCCCTTTCCGAGAGAGCGGGTCTCCCGACCCGCGTCACACCTTGGGCTTTCGAGGCGAGCAGGCGGCAGCCAGGTATCTGCGTAAAAAAGGCTATCGAATCATCCAACGTCGATTTCGTTCTCCCCTGGCGGAAATCGATATTATCGCTGTGGACCACCGGACCGTGGTCTTCGTCGAGGTAAAAACGCGTCGTTCCGCAGCCCGGGGCCGACCGGCCCAGTCCCTCCACGCCACCCAACAGGCTCGACTGACTCGCGGAGCACTGGTTTTTCTCAAATCGCACGGTCTTCTGGAGGTCGCCAGCCGCTTCGACATGGTGGAGGTTCTCTGGCCTCAAGGGCAACGACACCCTAAAATCCACCATTTCCCCAACGCCTTCCCCGCTGTCGGCCACCGGCAGTTTTACCGCTAGGAAGTAGGCCACAGGCCGTAATCTAACGATCACTTGTCGTCTATGGCCTGTGGCCTACCTTCCTCCATTCCGAAATCCGAAATCTGAATTTCGAATTTAATTCCCTCCATTGCCCCGGCTGTGGTCACTGGGCTACAATCACCCTTTTCCCAGGCAGCCATCTCCTTCTGGCCCACGCCACTGACACACTGAAACACTGACACACCGAAACACCAGGGAGGGGAGCAGGCATCATGGCCAAGCATATATTTGTTACCGGAGGCGTTGTCAGTTCACTCGGCAAGGGTTTGACAAGCGCTTCGATTGGCATGCTGCTGGAACAGCGGGGCTTGAATGTTCGTTTGCAAAAACTCGACCCGTACATCAACGTCGATCCGGGGACGATGAGCCCCTACCAGCATGGAGAAGTCTATGTGCTGGACGATGGGAGTGAAACGGATCTCGACCTGGGACATTACGAGCGATTTACCCATGGCCCCCTCTCGCGCGATTCCAATTACACCACCGGACAAATTTACCAGTCGGTCATCAACAAGGAACGCCGGGGCGAGTTCCTGGGAAAAACAGTCCAGGTCATTCCCCACATCACCAACGAGATCAAGTCGGTCATACGAAAAATGGGGGCCGATGAAACTGTGGTGGATGGCCAACAACCAAACTCGAACGATCCACAGGCCCGTCCCAGGCCCGTGGATGTCGTGATCACGGAAATCGGGGGGACCATTGGCGACATCGAAAGCCTGCCATTCCTGGAGGCGATCCGGCAGTTTTCACTCGATATCGGCAAAGAGAACTGCCTCTACATCCACTTGACCCTGGTGCCCTACCTCAAGGCAGCCCGAGAACTTAAAACCAAGCCGACCCAGCATTCGGTGGGACAACTTCGGGCCATCGGTATTCAACCCGACATTCTCATTTGCCGTACCGAGCAACCGATCAACCGTGAAGAACGGGAAAAGATTGCCCTGTTCTGCAACATCTCCTACGACGCGGTGATCGAAGAACGCGACAAGGATTTTTCCATCTACGAAGTCCCCCTGAGCCTGGTCGATAATCAGCTCGATAACTTGATTTGCCAAAGGCTTCAACTTAAAGCGCCGGAACCCGACCTGGAAGCCTGGCGAAATATCCTGCAGCGGTTGCGCAATCCTCTGCATGAAATCAGCATTGCGGTGGTCGGCAAGTATGCGGAACATCGGGATGCTTACAAATCCGTCTACGAAGCCCTGGACCATGCGGGCATCGCCTGTGCCGCCCAAATCCGTATTGGCCCGGTTCGAAGCGAAGACGTGGAAGCTTCAGGTCCCGAGCACCTGCTGGGCGGGTACGATGGCATACTGGTGCCAGGTGGGTTTGGCGAACGGGGGATCGAAGGCAAGGTTGCCGCAATTCGCTTCGCCCGGGAGAAAGGCATTCCCTTTTTTGGCATTTGCCTGGGCATGCAATGCGCGGTTGTGGAATTTGCCCGCCACGTGTGCGGATTGGAGGGAGCCCATTCCACCGAATTTGATAAGAACACACACCATCCGGTGATCTGCCTGCTCGATGACCAAAAATCCATCACCGACAAGGGGGGCACGATGCGTTTGGGCGCACAACCGGCCCGCCTGGATCCTGAAAGCAAAACGGCCCATTGCTACGGAACTTGCGAAATTTCCGAACGCCACCGCCATCGGTACGAATTCAATAATGACTATCGCAAACAGATGCTGGACCAGGGTTTGAAAATTGCAGGGTCCAGCCCGGACGATACGCTGGTCGAGGTCATTGAAATCCCCTCGCATCGCTGGTTTGTCGCAGTCCAATACCACCCTGAATTCAAATCCAAGCCGACCTCTGCCCAGGCGTTATTCACCGGCTTTATCGAAGCTGCTGTCCAATACCATGTGGATCGGCAGGAAACCGGCAGCCCGAAAAAATCGACGGAGCCTAAGAACCATGCGCTGGAACAAACAGGCCCGCCGACACCCGGTAGTTCGAACGGCCGCGAAAACGGTACGCCCCGGCAAGACAATGCCACCAACCTTCAAGATACGGCGGGAGACGAGCGATGAACGACGAGAATCAACAAGCTCCGAAAAAGATCATCATTGACGAGGACTGGAAAAGCCAGATCGCCGCGGAACGCGAAGCTGAGGAGAAAGAGGCAAAGGCGAAAGACACGGCTCCCGCCGAGAGCGTCTCCCAAGGTCTCGGCGAAATGCCCCCCGCATCACTCGAAATGCTACTGACCTCCCTGGCCACCGAGGCGATGATGTCGCTGGGTCAGATGCCGATACCTGGCATCGACCAGCCCGAAGTAAACCTGCCCCAGGCGCAATACATCATTGACATGATCGGAGTCCTGAAAGCGAAAACCGAAGGCAATCAATCGGCTGAAGAAACGGCCCTCCTGGAAGACCTGCTCCACCAACTCCGCCTGATGTACGTAGCGGTGGAAGGAGGAGGCGGGAGTTGAGAGGCGCGAGTTATGAGGCGCGAGGCGCGAGTTGTGGAATACAAATCGTACTCGTACTCAGGCGCAAGCCGGTACTCGTACTCGAAAGGAATGACGATGGCGGAACCGATCTTCGATCACGATCGACTGGGTGTATACCGCCACTCGATCGATTACGTCGCTTCCTCGTTTACGCTCGCGAAGGATCTCAATGGCCTTCATCGTCATGCTCGCGACCAATGGCTTCCGACCAATGGCTTCGTGCGGCTCAATCGATCCCACTGAACATTGCCGAAGGTAACGGGAAACGAAGCCTCAAAGACCGAAATCGTTTCCTGGTATCCTGGTCGTTGTGGAGCGCGAAGCGCCTCGCGTCTAAAAAACCCATGCCCAGCCGGAGGAATTTGGAATTCCGTTCCCACGTAGCCCTCCGTGCGACTTGCATACCGCGTCTGGTGACAACGGACGGGGTAAAATAACAGGCTATCAAGGCCGGCTGAGCATGGTGTTGCATTCGTCGTATTCAGAGTTCCCCTTCTTTGATCTTGGGCCATCAATCGGCTAACTGGTCGAACAGTTGGCGGAACTCCGGCATGTGTTGCTCTACGTGCTCACTCCATCGATCCGGCTGCCAGAGTTCAATACAAATGGCCGCCCCCACCACAAGCAAGCTTCCTCCAGGTTCCACGCCAAAAAAATCACGGAAATTTTCGGGGATGGTAATCCGGCCCCGACCGGCCAAAGACACCCTGCGATGTCGGGTGGAAAGTAATCGTCCCAGCATTTGGACATGGTCCAGACGTCCCGCCAGACGACCGGCACGAATTTTACTACCAACCAGCTCGACTCCCTCCTCAAGCCATTTCCCCCACTGTCGAGGGCTCCAGAGGCTCAAACAACCGCGGCGTTCCTTGGCAAAAATGCACTGGCCATCTTCACCGGCAAGTGTCTCTGCCCAATCGCTGGGGAGCGAGAGACGCCAACGCTCATCAAGCCGCCTGGAACACTCGCCTAACAAGAGCCCCGTACCGGCCATCTCGCGACTCATTCCATCCTGGTCTTGCTCGATAGGTCTATCTGCCATCGCAAGCCCCCCCCCCCGCTAGGGGAATCTCCCTGAGAACACTCCTCCATGATCTATGCTGCTGTCGAATTATGGGCATACTACCCACGAAAACACTCATTACTGCATACTTATGGGCGTAGTTCCCACGACAAGCGAGATTTTAACTCGCCACACACAGAATGCAAGCCTCCGGCAAAAAAAGTGAGCTGGTAGCATGCGTTGCTTGATGAAAAGTTGCTACTAACACTTTATTCAAACGAAGTGCAAGCATCGATCGACCACTATTCCACTTGTCATAAAGATGTACGTAAACCTAAGGGAAAGCTGGGGGGACGCTCAAATCGGTGTGGCGTCGAATTTCCATATTGCGTATTGATAGGCCCGTTGGGGCTGAGCCCCCTTCACAATCGGGGAATCCATCCCTGGCTCCCATTAGCTACCTTGCCTATTGCTCCAACTGCAAAAACGAAACGTCCCATGAGCGACCGGGTTGTCATCACTGGAATCGGCATGATCACATCGGTCGGTAACGACCGTGAAACCACTTGGAATGCCGTACGTTCTGGCCACAGCGGAGTGCGGAAAGTGACCGGGATGGATTGCATCCCCGATGGCATGCTATTGGGGGCCACCGTGCAAGGACTGGCCATGGAGGCCGGCGAAACACGATATGCACCACTAGCTCTGCAAGCAGCCGAAGAAGCTATACACGATAGCCAACTCGACCTGCGCACGGTCGACCATCTGCGGTTTTCCTGCAGTATCGCCCCCCACATTGGTGATACGCCAGGCATTGCTGGCAGAAGAACCAAAGACTTGCCACCTGGTTCGTTTGAGCCCTGGTGGAATCGATTCCTGCCCAATTCCACCTGTTCTTTAGTTGCCAGACGTTTTGCTTTGCATGGCCCACGTTTCTGCCAGTCGGCAGCTTGTGCCAGTGGGACCATTTCCACGCTGGGAGCGTACCGTGCCATCCAGGACGACCAGTGCGACCTGGCACTGGCTGGCAGCACGCAAATGATCGCCCCTCTCCTGGCAGCCGGATTCCATAGCATGCGAGTTTTGGCAAAACACGACGATCCGACCAAAGCGTGCCGCCCATTCGACGTCAATCGATCCGGGTTTGTCATGGGCGAAGGCGCTGCCATGCTGATACTGGAACGATTGAGCCACGCCCATAGACGGCGCGCTCCCATTTACGCGGAGATCGTGGGGGGGCGGATCCTCTGCGAAGCCCACCATGTCACCGGACTGGACAGCAACAGCCAGACACTCTACCGACTTATCGACACAACGCTCCAGTGCTCGGGACTTGGACCTTCCGATGTCAGCTACATCAATGCCCACGGGACCGGGACCAAGCAGAATGACGTCATGGAAACCCGTGGGATTCGTGCCGCTCTGGGAAAAGCGGCCAACTCAGTCTGTGTCAGTTCCACCAAATCGATGCTGGGGCATTTACTCAATGCGGCCGGCAGCGTGGAACTGGCAATCACGGCCTTGGCCCTGCGTGATGGGTTTGCTCCTCCCACACTAAATCTCACCGACCCCGATCCGGAATGCGACCTGGACTGCCTCCCCCTGGTGGGACGGAGCCAGAAATTCGAACATGCCATGAAACTATCGATCGCCTTTGGCGGCCACCTGGCCGCAATCGTCTTGCGACGCTGGAGTGGCGCGGGCGAACGTCGCGCCTTCCATCCGTTGCAGAAAGCCGCTTAGCATCGTCCAATTCGTGTTTTTCGTGGTTGTCATTGAATCTCCAAGAGAAGTGATTTCTGCGTCCAAAAACGACAATTATTGATGCGACACTCCTTAACGATCTCCGAACGTCTTTTTGCTACGTAACAGATGGTGGTAATGCTGCGCGAATCGGTGCGCTTCGTCGCGGACGTATTGCAACAACCGCAAGGCATAGCAGCGCCGACTGAGTTTCAGCGGTTCGGGCTGGACTCCTTTTCCATCGGGCTGCATCACGTAGATCCATTCTTCCCGTTTGGCTAGTGAAAGGACCATGGGTGGGGCAATTTTCAAGGCGACAAAGGCCTGCAGCGCTCGCTTCAGTTGCCCTTTCCCCCCATCGATGAGAAGGAGATCTGGCATTAACGATTCCTGCTCCCCCGAGCCGAAACGGCGAGATACCACTTCGTAAATACTCGCATAGTCATCCACGCCTTCCACTTCACGGATTTGATATCGCCGGTAACCCGATTTGAAAGGCATGCCATCGATAAATTGAACCAGGCTGGCAACCGTTTCCGCCCCGGAAAGGTGTGCTATATCAACTCCCTCGATCGTTCGAGGTGGCATCTCCAGCCGCAGCGTTTGCTGCAAATCGGCAACTCCTTTTTTGGGATCCATATAAAAAACTTCTGGTTGCGCGTGCTTCTCCAACTCGCCGCGCAGACTTAGCGACTCGAGCATCGCCATTTCATCGCGCAATCGGGCAGCCTGTTCAAAACGCAATGCGGCCGCCGCCTGCTCCATTTCGGCTTTCATCTCCCGCAGCAACAAGCGCCGGTTCCCGGCCAGAAATTTTTTCAGCCGGCCGATATCACGTCGATATTCCCCTTTCGAAATCCGCTGGTTGCAAGGAGCCGTACATTGCTGGATCGAGGCCAGCAAGCAAGGTCGAAACCAACGCCAACGATCATCCTCCTCGTCGATGTCGAGCGAACAGGTGCGGAATTGGAAGACTCGCTGCAGTACCTGAAGCGCCCCGCGCAGACTGCCGATGGTGGTAAACGGCCCATAAAGCTTCACCCCGTGACTGCGCGGTTCCCGGGTGATTTCCACTCGCGGGAAATCCTCGTCGGTGGTGATTTGCAGGTAGGGGAAACTCTTGTCGTCGCGAAGCTCACGATTGTACTTGGGCTGAATGTCCTTGATGAGGCGTGCTTCCATCAACAGCGCATCGACTTCGCTTTCGGCATCCATATAATCGACATCATGGAGCTCACGCACCAGGCGGCCCGTTCGCGGATCCTCCGCCGCCGCTTTGAGAAAGTAGCTCCCCACGCGTGCCCGCAGGGACTTCGCCTTACCAATGTACAAGACGCGCCCGGCCCGATCCTGAAACAGGTAGACACCTGGCGTTTTGGGAAATTGGGTCCGAACTTTTTCAGCCGCGCGGTGAAAGAATTCCGCCTGCGATTTCGGCTTGTCATCGTTCACGTATTCACACTCCCGCGAACTCTCTCATGTCGGCTTCCATCTGCTCTAACCTTACTTGCAACCTGGCTTTGGTGTCGTCCAGATTGGCCAGTTGTTCTGGCGCTTCGTAGGCAAACAGATAGAGTTTAATCTTGGGCTCAGTGCCACTGGGACGGATCGCGATGGCATTCCCTTCCAGCTCCAGGTCGAGAATCACCAGGTCTCCCCGAGGCCCTGCCAGCGGCTCCAAAGTTCCACCGGGCAACTGAGTCTGCTGACGCAGGTAGTCACGCATCCGCCGCACTTTGCATCCGGCAACTTCCCCGGGCAACTCGGCCCGGAATCGGGCCATCACTTCCTGCATCTTCGTCATCCCTTCACTTCCCGGCATTTGCACCGAAACGGTCTGTTCGGCATGCACACCATGTTGCCAGAACAGGGCATCGAGTTTTTCGTGCAAGGTCTCTCCCCGCGCCTTGAGCTGGGCAGCCAGTTCGCACAGCAGCAGGGCCGCGACCGCCCCGTCCTTGTCCCGGACATGCGTACCCGCCAGGTAGCCATGCGACTCTTCGGTGCCAAAAACAAAATGATCCGGGCCCACCTCGTCGATCACTCGCACGATCCACTTGAAGCCTACCAACAAATCGCCATAGGTCTTCACTCCATAACTGTCGGCAATACGGCGTACAAGCTGAGTTGTCACCAGGGTCTGAACGACGTAGTCCTCGGGCGACAATTTCCCCTGCTGCTTTCTGGTATCGAGTACATAATCGGCCAATAGGGCGCCAATCTGGTTGCCCGAAAGCGTGCGCCAAGGAGAATCCGACCTCAGCTGCAACGGCGCGGCGCAGCCGATTCGGTCGCAGTCCGGGTCACTGGCAAGAGTCAAGTCAGCCTCCGTTTTCCGGGCCTTCTCGATGATGGCATCGAATACATGCTTGTTTTCTGGATTGGACACGTGGCCTGGTACGTTGGGAAAATCGCCATCGGGTGCCGCATGGGGACCGAAAACCTCGACTTGTTCAAAACCGGCCTCTTTCAATACGGGACAAATCGCCGTGACTCCCACGCCATGCAAGGGTGAGTAGAGTATCCGCAGATCGCGCGGCCCGGGAGTGGCCAGACGAACCACCGCGGCGATGAATCCAGCATCCATCTCTTGCTGGCAAAACGCTACGCGACCATCGGCGACTGCCTCGGCAAAGGGAACTCGATCGATCAGCCCCGTGGACATCACACACTCAATGACTCCCTGATCGTGAGGTGGGTAGAGTTGGCCGCCGGTAGACCAATAGGCCTTCACGGCGTTGTCACTGGGCGGATTGTGACTGGCGGTGACCATGATGCCACAGGCACAGCCCTTGGCGCGAACCGTATAGGAAAGCTCCGGCGTGCTACGAACACCGTCCAAAAAGTAGACCTGCAAACCGGCGGCGACCATGATTTCCGCGCATAGCTCGGCAAAATGCCGGGAACGATGCCGGGTGTCGTAGGCGATCGCACAGGCTAAACCACCCACCGTTTTCGCAGCCAGCGAAACGGTACCCACAGGCTCCGGCGCATGGGCACCCGAGGGCTGCACAGTGAGGGCCGACTTCCACTGCAATACATAGTTTGCCAGCCCCTGGGCGCTTTCACCAATTGTCCGGTCGTTGATCGCATTGGACCCAATCGGATACATGCGTCCCCGCCGCCCCCCCGTACCGAAAGGGATGATGGTCCAGAAGGCATCGTCCAGCTCCTGCCACTTTTGGTCCCGTATATGGTCGGCCACCAGGGGCGCGTACTCCGCATAACGTGGTTCGGTAAGCCATGCGCGGATGTTCTCCAACGCGGCAGACGTCAACTGGCCGGCCGCTGTGGCTTGCTCGGCTTGCTGAATGGTAGCATCCAGATTGGGAAGTGGTGATGTTGCCATGGGCCCTGATTTTCGAGGTGAATGGAAGTTGAAATGGGTGAGTGCTCACACTGCTGGATGCGTATGGCTAGTCTTAGGGCGTGCCACACAGAGCTAAAAGGCTTATCCTAATTGTTAGGACTGGCAATGCACTAGGGATATTTCCCCGAAATCTCACGCCGGAACGGCAGGACCGAAGGCTTTCTCGGGGAAATCAACAACCACCGGCAGAGCCGGTGGCTTGAGGAAGGCTCCTCAAAGGAGCCGGGGAGAGAATGTCGTGCTCGTACTCAGCAAAGCGGTACTCGTACTCGAACCCAACTTGGCGGCAAGGTCAGTCATCATCAATATCCATGGCCTCTTGTTTCTGTTGGATGCAATGGTTCCAGTCGAGTACGAGCACGAACAATATCACTAAGGAAAGCCAAAATGCATTTTTCTCCCCCGACACGATCGGTCGCACGTTGGCTAGCCCCGTTGGCCATCCTCTGGACAACCACTCTCTGCACAACCATGGCTCGAGCCGCCCCAACCCATGCCCCGCGGCCGCAGTGGCCGCAAAATGTGGTCGATACGTTCTACCTGGATGCAAGGGAACACCTGGTCGGCCAGCGCCCCGAGGCGCCCACGGCTCCGGCCGCCGAAACCGACGGCACCGCAGCCACTTCTCGCCGTCCAGCCGAGGAGACTTTTGTCTGGTCCCAATGGGTTGACAGCGACACGCTGGAAACAGAAATCAAACGTATCGCCCTAAATCTGCAGGAGCCACTGAAATCGCTCAGCCTTTTTCAAAGCGGCGGCTATATACAATGTCGCCGCGACTTTTCCATGTTGGCGGTACTCCTTGCGGTCATACACCAGTTCGACGAAGATGTCCGTTGGCAACGCGATGCGGCGGCCTTACGGGACCGATTCGCACGAAGCGGGTTTCACTGCAAGGTAGCCAGCCAAGATACGTACACAGAAGCGAGCAGGCTCCGCGATCAATTACTTGACCTGCTGCGCGGCAACCACCCGCGCATGGAAAAACCGACTGGCTCCCAGGATGCCGCCCAAATAGCAGACCGTGCAGTCCTGATGCAACGTATGGAACAGTCACTGAAGCAGAAGATCACCCCCCACATGGGGAGCAAAGGCGCGTTTCGCAAGCAGGCCGAAACCGTAGGACATGAAGCTGGACTGTTGGCCATGCTGGCCCAATGGATTGGCCGCGAGGGGTATGAATACTGGGACGACGAGTCCTATGCACTGCAAGCCCGCCTGCTAGGCAACGCGGCGACGGAATTGGCAGCCGCAAGCCGACAGTCCGATTACAGCCAGGCCCGCCAGGCTGCCGGCAGCCTGGGTCAGGCTTGCGGCAACTGTCACGATGATTATCGTGAGTGAGGATCGCTCGAGAAGTCATGTACCACCCGCATAGCGGGTGGCTTGAGGAAGGCTCCTCAAAGGAGCCGGGGAGAGAATATCGTACTCGTACTCAGCAAAGCGGTACTCGTACTCGAACCCAACTGGAAGGCAAGATCGGTCATCATCA
>JAJRWS010000637.1 GCA_024276705.1 Planctomycetota bacterium
GGGTTCTGCCGTAACGGGTTCGGAACTTTCTCCTGGATCCACTGAAGTTTCTGCGCTCGTATCGGCTGAGCTGTCACTGCCCCCCGTTGAATCTGAAGGCCCCGTTGAATCTGAAGGCCCCGTCGAATCTTCCGCCGCTGCCGCGGCGGCAAACAGGGGCCCGGAGGTAGAGCCAATTCCTCCCTTAAGCTCCGCTGCCGGATCGCGTGTACTGGCGGCGGCAGCCTCGGCAGCCTCTTCCTCCTCGGCCCACTCAACCCGTTTGCGCGACAAGCCGATTTTACGTTCTTCCGAATCGACTCGAAGAATTTTGACTTCGATCTCGTCGCCCACACTGACCACGTCTTGAGGATTTTCGACTTTATGCTCCGCGAGCTCAGAGATATGGAGCAAACCTTCCAGCCCATCTTCCAGGCCGACGAAGACGCCAAAGTTGGTGATTTTGGTAACTTTGCCTTTGACCAGTTGGCCCTGCCTGTATCGATTGGGGATGTCGGTGGCCCAAGGGTCTTCATCGAGTTGCTTAAGTCCTAAAGCAATACGCCGGCGCTGCTGATCGACCGAGATGACTTTGCATTCAACCTCCTGGCCTTTTTCGACCACTTCGCTGGGGTGGCTGATTTTTCGCGTCCATGACATGTCGCTCACATGCAGCAGGCCGTCGATGCCCTCCTCGATTTCGATAAACGCACCGTAGTTGGTCAGGTTGCGTACCTTACCCTTGACCATGCTGTCGGTCGGATACTTCTCCGCCACTTTTTCCCATGGATTGGCCTGGGTCTGCTTGATGCCCAACGAGATTTCCTGCTTCTTCTCGTCAATCCTCAAGACAACTACCTTGATCACATCATCGATTTGCACCAGTTCGCTGGGATGGCTAATGCGTTTGGTCCAAGACATCTCGCTGATATGGACAAGGCCTTCGATGCCATCTTCGAGTTTGACGAATGCACCATAGCTCATGACATTCACGACCGTACCTTCGACCGTCGCGCCGACAGGATATTTCGTGGAGACCTGTTCCCAGGGGCTGACTGTTTTTTGCTTGAGGCCCAGAGCAATCTTTTCTTTTTCGTAATCGATGTGCAGGATGACGACTTCGAGTTCTTCGTCAATTTTCACCATTTCGGAAGGATGGCTGATTCTTCCCCAGCTCATGTCGGTAATGTGGAGCAGACCATCGATTCCACCCAAGTCGACAAACGCACCGAAATCGGCAATGTTTTTAACGACACCCTTGCGCAGTTGGCTGATTTCAAGTTCTTTAAGCAGTTCTGATTTTCTCTCGGCCCGTTGGGCCTCGATGAGGCTGCGCCGGCTAACGACAATGTTGCGCCGTGCCTCGTCGATTTTCAGTACCATGCACTCGATCGGCTTCCCAATATATTCGCCAATATCATGGGGTCGGCGGATATCGACCTGGCTGGCAGGTAGAAATACATTGACACCGATGTCGACCAGCAGGCCCCCTTTGATTTTTCGTGTCACGTCGCCGGTGACGATATCCCCTTCGTGGACGGTCTCCATGACCTTCATCCACTTCTCAATTTTTTCGGCTTTGCGTTTGCTTAGCACAATCATGCCACGATCGTCGTAGCGGCCTTGTGCATCTTCTACATCTTCCACCAACACGCGTAGTGACTGCCCCACGGCAGGTTGTTCTTCGTCCTCTTCCCACTCGTTACGGGGGATCGAACCTTCACTTTTGTAGCCGACATCAATGAGTATAAACTCATCGTCAACGCGAATGATTTTCCCCTCGACGATCTGATTGACATCGATATCCTTGCCTTCAAGCCAGCTGGCATCATCGACGGCGACATCGCCTATGGATGCATTCCAGTCTTCCTCGGATACGTCGAATTCACGAATTAAATTACGGTTGACCATGAAAAAATAACCACACAGTGTGCTGCACGCCCGTCACCAGTCAAACCGTCACCAGTCAAGCCGTCACCAGTCAAGCCGTCACCAGCCAGGCCTCACCAGCCAGGCCTCTACGGGTAGAACCTCAATTCGTGAGGAGCATGGACCGAGAGTTGGCCGGGGAGGAATCGGTTGTACGATCCCTGTTATTTGTCTGGGATCGAGCCAGCGGATGCCTTGGAACGGGGGCCCTTGGGAGCGGGCATGTCCTTCCAGAGGTTCCATTGGCGACAAGTTAGCAGTCGATGGAGAATACCCGCTGGTCGACTGTCATACGGCGACAGCCAGGAATAACCAGTAAGGCGAAGCAAGGCATAGTAGCATAATCATGGGGGGGGGACAATTGCTAAGGAGTTGGCGCAGGGCAGCCAGAGTGCGGGACAGGGTTTGCAGTCGGAAACTGATGTGGTTTCCAGACGGGGGGGGAATGACAACGCAGGTCGTCGAATGATGGTCTCAATAGAAAAGCGAGGAAGCGAATGATGGCCAAGTACGACCAACCTGTTGCCATCCCAGGTCAGCCAGGAGCTCCTTTGGCTTCCATCGCAGGGCTGGAGCTCAACGTATGGGAGTGTAAAAAAATCCAAAGCTACGGCTACGCCGCAGCACTCCATATTATGGAGTGCGACAGCGCAGCTGTCGCTTTGGATTTTCGCCCAAGTTAGCCCGCCGAAAATAGGTGCGATTTGAGGGGGCGGCTCCTTTCAGGGCAACGCTATGGCAGGCACCGCAAATCCCGGACCACTGTCTAGCGAATCATGTCATGCGCCCGGCAGACGGAGTGCAAGGAACGCATTTGGCGCGTTCGCCGTGAGCGGAGGTAAGCGGCAAGCCCGTGTGTGGCACGGCCCTGGAGCCAGGACAAGAGATGATGGGAAGACGAAAAGACTCAGCCCCCTGGCGGAGGGCGTGGTTGGCACGTGGTGGCACCACTGGGGCGTCTTGGAGTGACGCACCATGCCCTCGGCATATTTCGATTCTGCAAGCAGGTTTGCTATTAATTTCCCTCTTCTGCTCTCGGCCGAAGGCTGCAAACGAGTGTTTCAAGTCGGTCGACGACTTCGCCAGGAGACATGCTGTCAGTGCAGACTTCGATGGAATCGGCCGTTTGCACCAAGGCCCCAAACTCGCGGGCCTGATCTCGCCGATCACGCTCTTGCTGTTGTTTCAGGATGGTCTCATATTCGATCCGCTCGCCTCGGGCGACCAGTTCCTGGTGTCGGCGTCGTGCCCGCTGCTCGGGGCTGGCCGTCAGGAATATTTTGCATTCGGCAGCCGGAAATACGATACTGGCTTGATCACGCCCTTCGGTGACGCAGTTATTTCCTGCCGCGAATTGTCGCTGCAAAGCGACCAGCAGGTGACGCACTGCGAGATTGCCCGCCACATACCTCGTATGGGTGGTGATTTCTGAAGCGCGGATTGCTTCGGTGGCATCGATGCCATCAACCAGTACGCGCTTGCCGGACAGTTGGATATCGAGCGACTGAGCCAACTTCGCAATGGCGGCCTCATCATTCCAATCGAGCCCCTGGCGGCCAGCTGCCCAGGTGACTGCGCGGTACATTGCGCCGGTATCGAGGAATAGGAATCCAAGTCGTGTCGCCAGTTCACGCGCGGCGGTACTTTTGCCCGAGCCGGCCGGTCCATCGATGGTAACAATCATGCCGGGTAGCATAGCAGGGGGAGGTGTCAGGTGTCAGGTGTCGGGTGTCGGGTGTCAGGTGTCAGGGAAAGAAGGGTTCAGGGTTCAGGGTTCAGGGAAAGGGGCTGGGGAAAGAGTTCTTTGTGTGGCATGTCCCTTAGAGGTACGAAGGGCCTGAATGCGTAAACGTAGTTGCAGAAATAGGTTATGATTAATGTAGTGGTGCCGGTTCGGGACCTTGTAACAGGTGTAATTCTTCGCCGTTCGCTTCTACTCTGCTATACAAATGGCAAATGGCAACTAGAATGCGAGGTAGGGGGAAATCGCCTTGCGGTAAGATCGGACTGTTCTTGCTGGGAGTTCGTCCTGCCCAGATGCCGTGGAAAGTGCTTCTAGATTGACTTTTATTCGTCGGTCGCAATAGATTGTAGGTGGAGAAGAACTGGCTAGCAGGTATCGTGTGTGGGCCCTTTCAAGGGCGCCAATTTCCTGCATTTTCAAACTTGTCGCTTGCTTGAGGCAGAGCATCCTTGGCAGGTAATATCGGGCGGAACAGAGGTAACACGAGTATGGCTAAGAGCAATGCCGTCTGGGGTATTGATATTGGGCAGTGTGCGTTGAAGGCACTCAAATGTCGGCCGCATGAAAAAGAGCCACAGCGGCTTGTCGTCGAGTCCTTTGACTATATCGAATACCCGAAAATTCTATCGCAGCCCGAAGCCGAACCGGAAGAACTGGTGCGGGAGGCATTACAGCAATTTCTCGAGCGCAACGAAGTGCAAAACGACCGGGTGGCGATTTCCGTCGCCGGCCAAAGTGGCCTGGCTCGATTCATCAAGCTGCCACCGGTGGAATCCAAGAAGATTCCCGACATTGTCAAGTACGAGGCCAAGCAGCAAATCCCCTTCGCGCTGGAAGATGTGGTGTGGGATTACCAGCAGCTCACGGGCGGAAGCGAAGAAGACGGTTTTGCGCTGGAACCGGAGGTGGGTCTGTTCGCCATGAAACGGGACCAGGTGGCCCGGGCGTTGCAGCCGCTGGAAGAGGCCGGAATAGAAGTCGACCTCATCCAATTGACTCCCCTGGCGGTCTACAATTATATCTGTTTCGACCGACTCGGCGATCTGGAATCCCAGGCCTACGATCCTGAGGATCCTCCTGTTTCCACGGTCGCGATCTCGCTGGGCACCGATACGACCGACCTGGTTGTGACCAATGGCTACCGGGTTTGGCAGCGGAACATTCCGATTGGGGGCAATCATTTCACCCGCGCGCTCAGTAAGGAACTCCGCTTGACTTTTGTCAAAGCGGAACATCTGAAGCGGAACGCCACACAGGCCGACGACCCAAAGGCCGTTTTTCAGGCCATGCGGCCGGTATTCAGCGATTTGCTAGCTGAAATTCAGCGATCATTGGGCTATTTCATGAGCCTGGATAAGTCGGCCAAGGTCGGCGATGTGATCGCCTTGGGCAATGCGATGAAGCTGCCCGGTTTGCAACGGTATTTGTCGCAAAATCTGGATCAAGATGTCCAGCCGATCAATCAATTCGAGCACCTCTCCCAGGGGAGTGCCACGGCGGGCGGCCAGTTCAAGGAGAACGTCCTCAGTTTTGCGGTCGCGTATGGACTCTGCGTGCAAGGGCTGGACAAGGCCCAGATTCGCACCAGTCTGCTACCCGAGGAAATTATCCGCACCCGGTTGGTCCGAGCCAAGAAGCCTTGGGCGATCGCCGGAATTGCGGCCCTCTTTGTCGGCCTGACGTTCAACTATTTCACCCATGTGTCAGCCTGGAATGAGACTCAGACCGACGCGATGGAACAAGCCATCACCCAGGCCAAGAGTACCCAAACCCAGGCCAGTGGCTATGCCTCCGAGCGGACCAGTATCAAGGAAGCTTTCACCCGGATCGAGGAGCTGGGCAAAAGTCTGGTCAGCAATGTGGAAGGCCGGTTGTTGTGGATGGAGTTGCTCAAAGGGCTCGATGCGGCGATGCCCCGGGATATGCGTCCCGCGGAACAGCGTAAAGATACCGAAGAGGATATCAGCGCGCGTCCGGAAGTGCATATTACGGCACTCGAATCGAAGCACCACGAGGACCTTGCGGGGGAACGATGGTCTCAGATTGAAGCGGCCTATCGAACGTCTCGCGGCGGGGCGGAGTCGGGCACGGCAGATTCGGGCATGAGCGCGGAAGGTGCCGCGCCAGGGGAAGAGGGGGCGGTCGACGCTTCCGCAGCAGGAGAGGACGCTTTCGCAGGGGGAGGGGCCTCGGACATGGGAGGGGGGCTCGACGGAGAATCTTCCTTAGGTGAGGGCGAAGAGGCAGGTGGCGACGCTCCGCTGGAGGGGCCGGGTTGGGTGATTCAACTTACCGGTTACCATTACCACAATCTCAACCATGCCAACCAGACCATCCGTTTTGTCAATAACACACTGATTAAGAACCTGGAAGAAGGGACCGTCCAATTGCCGGATGGTCCCGACGGCCAGATGATTGAAGTGCCGCTGGCCGATTTGAAGATCAGTCACCCTTGGGTCGTCGAGGGAAAGCGGCTTCGGGACGAGGTGATCGATCCCAACGCGCCGGCCGGCCTGGGTGGGCGTGCTGCCGCCGGTTATGGTGGTGGGGGTGGTAGGGGCGGTGGTTACGGTGGCGGCTATGGCGGAGGCGGCTACGGAGAAGGTGGTTATGGAGAAGGCGGCTACGGTACCGCGGGCGAGGGCGAGAATACGGCTGCAGAGGGAGAGAAGGGTGGGCAAACGGCAGGAAATGAAAAGTTGCCACTGATTCATCTGAAGCGATACGACTTCGTGGTGGAATTCTTTTGGCAGCCCACACCCCGCAGTGAGCGACTGGAATTAGCCAGGCTGCGAAAAGAAGAACAGGAAGCGGCCGCAGCCGAAGCGCTTCTCAATGGGGCGGAAGTGGCCAGCGAGGCCGCAGCCGCTGGCCAGTCGCCCTTGGATACAGAAAATTGACGACGAATAACCGGGTGCAAACGACAGAGATCGATCATGGATAAAATTCGTGCATTTTTTGCCATCATCTACCAGCAGCGGTTTTGGGTGCTGAGCGTTACCGCGGTGCTTGTGGCCGTCGTCAGCTGGCTGCTGTCGGCCAGTAAGCTGGAGCAGGAGTACGCCAAGAATCGGACCGCGATCGATCAGCAGTTTACGACCATCAATAGTCTGAATTCGCAGCCGTTTTATCCGAATCCCAAGGTGAACAAAGAAGATCTGCAACAGACGGTCAAGCTGCGGGCAATGGTTGAGAATTTGTGGCGGGAGTTGTACGAGCGTCAGCGCCGTGAAGTGCTCTCTTGGCCCAAGGTATTGGGGGAGGAGTTTATCAGTAAGGTCGAACAGCTCAAGTTTGGCGATTCCATCGACATGGTGATGCGGGAGACCTACTTGAATTACATCAAGGAGCGGTTTGATGGACTGTTGGAAATTATCAAGGCGAAAAAAATGCGGGGTATGGGCGGCCGGGCAGGTGGCTACGGTGGTGGTGAAGGTGGTATGGGCGGCATGGGCGGCTACGGTGGCGACATGGGTGGTATGGCAGCAGGGGGCAGAGGCGGACCGATGGCAGGATCCGCGGTGGAGGGGGACTACATCGTTCAGTGGCTTGATCAGGCGAAACTTCAGCAAAAGCTGCTCTGGAACAAAACTCCCAGTGCGTTGAAAATCTGGGTGACCCAGGAGAATCTTTGGGTCTACGAGACCTTGCTCAATGTGATTGCCCAGACGAACAAGGAGCGGGGCGCGACGCGGCCCGACAACGCGGCGATTCGGGTGATTGTGGCACTGGAAGTTGGCCGCGAGGCGGGCCTGCAAAAGTCGCAACCTAGAATTGTTACCCCGCGCAGTGCGGGTCAGGAAAGCGAAGGCGGCATGGGCGGCTACGGCGGCGGCGAAGGCGGTATGGGCGGATACGGTGGCGGTGAAGGTGGCATGGGTGGCTACGGTGGCGGCGAAGGTGGCATGGGTGGCTACGGTGGCGGTGAAGGTGGCATGGGTGGCTACGGTGGTGGCGAAGGTGGCATGGGTGGCTATGGCGGCGGTGAGGGCGGCATGGGCGGTTACGGCAGGGACGGAGGGGGCGGTGACGGCATGTTGCTGACGCGTCGCTACCTCGATGCGGAGGGCAAGCCGATGGATGGTGAAGTGGAGACGCTGGCGAGTGAACCATATCGCCGGCTGCCGATTCAGATGGTGTTGCTGATGGATCAACGCTGGATATCCCAGTTGCTGGTTTTTTGTGCCAATCAGGCTTTGCCGATCGAAGTGCAGGGACTACGCGTCAATCCGGATAAGGCGGCGGTCGGTTTTGGTGCTGAGGGACGCATGGGGGGAGGCGCATCGCGGATGTCGGGAGTGGATGTTCAGGCAACCGAAGGCATGGCGACCGTTTATCTGCGGGGTGTCGTTTATATTTACAACCCACCCAATCAAGAACAGCTCACGGTGCCAGGGGCCGAGCAGGATCAACAGGACCAATTTGCGGATATCAGCCCGTAGGAATTCGTGTTTTGAAATAGCACACTGGAATTCACGCTTTGAAATAAAACACGAATTCCTTTTTTGCGATGGAGTAGGAATATGGCCATGAAATCGAAGCTCAAAAGCGGCAATCCCCTGGTGCGTTTTATGTTGGCCCATGGCGAGAAATTGGGCATCGCGGCGATTCTTGTCTGCGCGGGAATGCTGGTCTGGTCTTCGTTGGGGCGGGAAGGTCTGGGCCCTGACAAGCAACCCGATGTGTTGAAGAAGCAAGCCTCCCTCGCCATGGAGAAAGTGAATAATTTCACCTGGGATCAGCTTCCCCCCGAGGAGAAACCAAAAGCGCAAGTGCCGGGCCAGGTCATGGAGCCGGTGAAGCCGAACGATTTCCCTCCCCCCGCCATTTCCTGGAATCGGCCCGTTACGACCGTGGTGGGGCCCCGGAACGATCCGGTGTTGCTGCCTCCCGCGGATCTGGAAATTTGGGCCGATTCGGGTCTGTGGGCCATCGGTGATCGCGAAACGGCGGACCGCAAGAAGTTCGAGATGATCAAGGCTGCGGAAAAAAAGAGGAAGGAACTGGAGCGGGAGCGGGAGCGGGCCAACAAGAAGGGCAATCGTAGAAACCGACCAGGCGGTGGGAATGCCCTGTTTGGTGGCGGCGAAGGAGGCTATGGCGGTGGTGGTTATGGGGGTGGTCCACGGGGGCGGGGTGCTCAGCAGAACAAGGGACCTAAGAAAGAGATCGCGGTGGTACTGCGTCCGCGTGCTGGGGTGAAGCTGACGGGCGTGGAAGAGGTGAAAGAGACCTCTTGGGTTACGGTTCTGGCCCGGGTGCCCATCAAGCAGGAATATCAGCTTTACGACGATGCGTTGAAAAATGCCCGTGGATACAACCAGCAGCGAGATGTTCCAACCTACGTCGGTTACGTGGTGCAGCGGGCCGAAGTCACCGACGCGGGACAGGGAAAATGGAAGACCATAGAAACCGTTTCACGCAGAGGTCTGGAAAAAAAGATGAAAAAATGGCCCGCCAATCCGACCGAAGTGATCGATAAAAAGTACTCGCACCCCATCTTGACCCATCCGTTGCCTCCTCTTTTGTTGCGTGGCTGGGGAGAGCATGCGACCCATTCGGAGATGCCATTGCCAATGAACGAACGGCAACGCAGGACTGGCGCGGATAAGCCGAAGAAGGCAGCGGAGGAAAAGTCGGATGAAGTAATTGATGAATTCGCGGATGGATCTGAAAACATGCGAGGCATGGCAGGAGGTCGAGCCGCCATGGGGCGCATGGGTGGCTACGGTGGTGGCGAAGGCGGTTACGGCGGCATGGGTGGCTACGGTGGTGGCGAAGGCGGCTACGGCGGCATGGGAGGCTACGGCGGCGGCGAAGGTGGCATGAGTCGCATGGGCGGCTACGGAGGTGGTGAAGGCGGATATGGCGGCATGATGGGCGGCTACGGCGGTGGCGAAGGTGGTTATGGCGGCATGGGCGGCGGCATGATGGGCGGCTATGGCGGTTACGGCCGCGATGGTGCCGGAATTGGCCAGATCAATCTGGGGCAATTCGTTTACAACGGTAACGTCTCCCATATTCTGCTGCGGTATTTCGATGACAAAGTAAAATCGGGGCACCGCTATCGCTACCGTTTCCAGTTGGTGATGAAAGACGTCAACAACGGTATTGGCGAGCAGTTCCTGGCAGCGGAAGTTGTTGCCCGGAGGAATAAGGAAAAGAATAAGAAAAGACGGTCGTATCGCTGGACCGATTGGAGCGAACCGAGTCCGGTGGTAGGTGTGCCCCAGCTGGGCCAGGTTTACATAGCCGGAGCGAAAGCGGCCAAGGAAAGCAATGTCAACGATGAACCGGCTGCCAGGCTGGTTGTCCATGCGCTCAACCGCGAACATGCGGCTGAAATTGCTCTGGAAGATTGGTTCCGCCGTGGTAGTGTGGTGAATGTGCACCGCAAGGCCAATGTGATTTGGGCCGATCGGTACGATCCCGAAAAAAATGTGGAATTTGATTTCCATACGGGCATCACGATGCTCGATTTCGCCGGTGGCCAAACGCTCAGTCGGAAGGACAGCGAACTGACGGCTCCCGCCAGAGCGCTGCTGATGGATCCTGCCGGCAACTTAAAGGTTGTCAGCGAACTGGAGCATGAAGATAAGGTGAAGGAATACGAGGCGGCTGTCGAATCGGGCAAAGATTCCCGCGGTGGTTCAGGCCGCGGCATGATGGGCTATGGCGGAGGTGAAGGCGGCTATGGGGGCGGCGAAGGCGGTTATGGTGGTGGCGAGGGCGGTTATGGTGGTGGCGAGGGTGGCTATGGCGGGAGGGGTCGTTAGCACAAGGGCACTTACTATGCCGATTCACTCCTGAGCCGTACGCGTCAGCCGCTGTCGCTCCTCCGGGGCTGGTAGGTGACGACGGCCGCATGACAGGGTTCGCTAGCATCGGTCCGGGGTTTGCGGTGGCCCGTTTGCGATGCCTGCCTGCTACAGCCCTGCCTTGAAAGGAGCCGCCTCCCCGAATCACCACTGTTTTTGGTGGGCGAACTTGTTCGAAAATCCAAAGCGACAGCTGCGCTGTCGCACTCCATAATATGGAGTGCTGCGGCGTAGCCGTAGCTTTGGGTTTTTTTACACGTTCCCCCAACGTTGAACTCCAGCCCATCGATTGAACCCAAAAGAGATCCGATTCCCCACCCGTCGTAACGCATTGAGACAGTAATTCAACGATCTACGTTGCCGCTCCCGGCGGCTCCTATTGGAAGACTCCGGTTCTGCCGGAGGAGCCTCACGCCCTCATTCTTTTTTCCCGCGATTTCTCGACTGGTCTTGACGCTGATGGGCCGGGTGCGTATTTAACCCCTTCCTCATTGGTTTGAGGCCGAAAACAGGCGTTTCGGAAGTTAGCGCCAGAAAGTATTCCTTGGCTGGGTGCAGATCAGGGAATTTATTGGACACGTTGTCGATTACACGCAAGGAAGCGTGCTTATCTTGCGGCCCAGAAGCCGTGAGGCAATGTTGCCACGAGCGACATGTCTCGAAAGGAGAATCGAGTTGAATCGTACAGCGAAGCGAATCAGCCATGTAGTCTTTGTAATCGTCCTCGCAGGCCCCTTGACCGTCAGGGCCACCTTGTTGGATCAAGAGCTGAATCTGCTTGCGGGTCTGGCAGTCGGGCAAACGGGAAGTCAGCCAGCGAGTCCCAGGCAAACCGAGCTGGGGCAAGCAGCACAGGCTGTTACGGTCGATGAGGTCGACAGGTTGCTGGCCAACGCCCGGAAGGCCATGGGAAAAGAAAATTTCCAGGCAGCGGAAGTTTTCCTGCGACGTGCGGAAAATGCTAAGGTCCACTACCCGACACTCCACTTTGGGGATACGCCCGCTAAAGTACGGCGTGATTTGGAAAAATTACGTGGTGTCCAGAACCCGATGGTTGAAACGGCTCCGGCCGATCGTTATCTGCCGGGCCCGTCGCACTCGGGGACAGCCTCGGCGAAGGATCGTTCCAGCCTCAATCCGTTTCTGAATAATGCCTCTGATGCTCCGGGGCAACCTGGTGCTAAGTCACTCAGCACCGGAAAAGAGGTGGCCGCATCGGTTCGCCAACAGTCAGACCAGGCCTTGCTTGCTGCCCGCAGGTCGTTGGCCACCGGAGACCTGCAAAGTGCTCAAAAATATTTGCAAACCGCCCGTCAATTGGGAGTTGCATATGAGGAGACGGTTGATTCGCCAGACCGCGTGGCCGAATCGATCCGAGACTATCAAGCCTTTTCCAACAGTAAGAATGGCTCTCTCGAAAAGCGTGTTGCGGATCCGATCTGGCGACTTTCTTACGCCAAATTTTTGGTGGTGCAAGCCAACGCTCTGATTGAATGGAACGATTTGGATGCAGCCCAGCGGGCCGCCAGTGAAGCCCAGCAAATGAACGTAATTTTTGCGGCTGGCACCACAACGCCCTCCGACTTGCTCCGTATTATCGGCCAACGCCGGCAATCGATTGAATCGGTGATGCGAGTGATGGCCCAAGTACCGGTCCAAAACGCGGCCGATTCGTCAACCTTGGCTATACCCTTGCCGCAGGAGACCACACCCACTTCGGAGAAGGTCCAGGTTGCCCAGGCACTTGGTTCGTTGCCGACTCCTTTGCCCACGCCTGCTCCGACAGCAGCGGAGATGGAGAAGTCGAACAATCCTGCCATGGCAGCAACCAGCTTGCCCGCGACCAACTCGGAGCAGCAGCTCCAGTCAGGTCCCCTGCAACAGCTTCAGGCAGGCGAGCAGGCGTTACGCAAGGGAGATCGCCAGCGGGCGTTGGAACTGTTTCGTAAAGCCCATGCGAGCGCCGACCAACTCGATATCCAAAGTCAGCAGCGGTTGCAGGATCATTTGCAAATGCTTGCCGTGACCCCCGCGGGCGCTGCCCGTCGGTCCAGCAAGGGCAAAGCCTCGTTGATCGATAAAGCGGGTGCGGGACAGGCGGTCCTGGCCCGACAACTTTCGGCCGATGTTGGCCGCCGCCAGTCAGAGGCTGCTAAGCTCCGGAGTAAGGACCCGAATAAATCGCTGGAGTTGCTTGGTGAAATCAAGAGCCAGATCGCCAAGTCGGAACTGGTCGAAAGTACCAAGAGTCAGCTTATCCGGAGGGTGGAATTGAGTGTGGCGGAGACTGAAAAATATATCCACGATCACAAGGGAGAGCTGGAACTTGATGCCCAGAATCGCCAGATTCTCGAGGAGATTGACCGCCAGCGAAACGTGAAAGTTCAGGTCCGAGAGCGGGTCGCCGAGCTGGTCGATCAGTTCAATTCCCTCCGCGACGAACAACGCTATGCCGAAATGGAAGTGGTGGCCAAACGGCTGTACGACATGGCCCCGGAAGAACCGGTTGCGCAGCAGGTTTGGGAGAATGCCAAATTCATCCGCCGTTCGATGCTCAATCGCGAGATCAAGGATTCGGCGGAACAAGGTGTTTACGCCATGTTGGAGGATGTCCAGCGGTCGAAGATCGTCAAGGATCCGTCCAACCCCTATCAGTATCCCAAAGCGTGGCCCGATCTGGTCAAACGTCGTAAGGGATCGAGTGGAGAATCGGGCCGCCTTTCGCCTCGTGAACTGGAGATCGAACGCAAACTGCGTACTCCCGTGCTGCCCCGTTATAATGATATGCCTCTGTCTCAGGTGATCGAAGGGCTTTCCGAGCTGGCGGGTGTGAATATCCATCTCGACTCGCGTGGCTTGAGCCAGGAGGGGGTCCGTAGCGATACGCCCGTCATCCTCGATCTCAAACAGGAGATTTCCCTGGAAAGTGCGTTGAACCTCATTCTGGAGCCCTTGCATCTGACCTTCATGATCAAGGATGAAGTGCTGAAAGTCACCAGCGAGCAACTTCGGGATGGTGAGGTCTATGCAAAAACGTACAGTGTTGCCGACCTGGTTATTCCGATTCCCAATTTCGTACCCAGCACGAACATGGGTCTGCAAGGATTGATCAATGACGCCTATGGCGCGATGGGATACAGTGGGCAAGGAAGCGGCGTGGCGGGTCCCATGGCGATGGTGAACAATCAGGCGCCTGGATCGCCGGACAGCATGACCGGCAATCAAGTGCTGGCACAACAATTCGGTGCGCCGGGCAGCGCCAGCGGCATGAACGCCATGACCGCCGGTCCTGGCGGCATGGGCGGGGCGGCCAACGCCGATTTCGACTCGCTGATCGAATTGATCACTTCCACGGTGGAACGTGATAGCTGGGTGGAAAACGGTACCGGAGAAGGCGAAATTCAATCTTTCCCCACCAACCTCAGCCTGGTCATCAGCCAGACTCAGCGGGTCCATGAACAGATTGCCGATTTGCTGGAACAACTTCGCCGCTTGCAAGATTTGCAGGTGACGATTGAAGTTCGCTTTATCCGGCTGCGAGACAGTTTCTTTGAGCGGATCGGTGTCGATTTCGACTTCAACATCGAGGACGGAAGCGGATTGCCCACCCTGGCGGGAGTGCCCAACGCGTTGTATCCCGGAGCACCGTATGAGCCTCCTCGGGCCTCGGCCTCGGTAGGCCTCAATCCAACCACCGGCCTTGCTGACTTCCCGAATTTTACCGCCAACCTCGATATTCCTTTCCGCCAGGAGAGCCTGGGCTTGACCACACCGCAGTTCGGGACTCCGGTCGACGTGGCCTCCTTCGGCTTTGCCATCCTGAGCGACATTGAAGCTTACTTTGTGATCAACGCGTCCCAGGGAGACCGTCGTAGCAACGTGTTGCAAGCTCCCAAAGTCACGTTGTTCAATGGCCAGCAAGCTATTATCGTCGACTCTTCGTTCGTGCCGTTCGTGATCAGTGTGATCCCCGTCGTGGGCGAATTCGCGGCCGCTCAACAACCGGTGATTGTGGTCCTTTCCGAAGGTACCTTGATGACGGTGCAGGCGGTAGTTTCGGAGAATCGTCGCTATGTACGGTTGACGCTGGTTCCATTCTTCAGCCAGATTGGCGAAGTGCGCGAATTTACCTTCGAAGGTTCCGAAACGTCCACTTCGTCGAGTAGTTCCAACAGCGGCAGTGGAGATGGTAACGATGAAACTCAGGATGATTCGAATCGGACGGTTCGGAGCGGTACGACTGTGCAGTTGCCCACCTTCCAGGTGATTTCCGTGAGTACCACAGTGAGTGTGCCAGACGGTGGCACGGTACTGTTGGGCGGTATCAAACGACTCCGCGAGGGTCGCAATGAATTTGGTGTGCCCCTGTTGGGCAAAATTCCCTACATCGATCGCCTGTTCCGCAATGTGGGCATTGGCCGTGAAACGGACAGCCTGATGATGATGGTGACTCCCCACATCATTATTCAGGAAGAGGAAGAAGAACGGTTGGGTATTGTCAACGAGTGAGGTTGGAGAGCCCAGAGCAGAGAGCCCAGTGCGGAGAGCCCAGAGCGGAGAGCCCAGAGCGGAGAGCTGTAGACCGGAACGAGTTGGGCGCTGTTCCGGCAATGTGTAAATCCTATTACCTTATTCCGGCCTGCAATTCAGACTGATTCAAGTCCATGACTCACAATGCAGGTCGCGGAATGCTGGTGGCAGGTTCTCTGCTGGCGGCGCTGGGCGTGGCCCTGGGAGCGTATGGCGCGCATGGTCTTTCCCTCATGCTGGAATCGTTGGGTTACCAGGATAGCCTGGATTCAAGAATGGCCTGGTATGAGACGGCGATTCGTTATCAGATGTTCCATGCGCTAGGATTGCTGGTGCTGGGAGTGTGGGCTTCGTCGATCCCCAGCCCCTGGCTTCGCCGGGCCGGATACTGTTTCCTGCTGGGGATTCTCTTGTTCAGTGGCTGCCTGATCGTGATGGCCTTTGCCGATCCCAGGTGGCACAAATTGGGCGCGGTGGTCCCGCTAGGCGGGTTATCACTGATCGCCGGTTGGCTGGCAGCCACAGTGGCCGCAGCAGGGCAGAAGAGAGCGGAGAGCGGAGAGTGAAAGCGGAGAGCAGAGAGTGAAAAGCGGAGACAGAGGGCGAAGAGCAGAGAGCAGAGAGCAGAGAGCAGAGAGCAGAGAGCAGAGAGCAGAGAGCAGAGAGCAGAGAGCAGAGAGCAGAGAGCAGAGAGCAGAGAACGAAGAGCGGAGAGCGGAGAGCGGAGAGCAGGGAGTGAAGAGCAGGGGGTCGATCACCTCGATTGGCACCTGTTTTGCCATTCTCAAGCGGTCTACTTACTGCTTTCTTGACCCCTGACCCCTGACCCCCAATTCCCCTCCCAGCAATGCAACCACGCCCTTCGTACCTCAGGGACGTGCCACACAAAGAACTCTTTCCCCAGCCCCTTTTTCCCCGACACCCGACACCCGACACCTGCCCCCCTTTCTCTTCAGGCGATTTGCAGGCAATCGAGTTCCTTGGCCAGGCGTTTTCGAGCGACGTGCAGCCGACGCTTGATCGTGCCGACCGGGGCGGAGAATTCGTCGCTCATCTCCAGCAGTGATTGGCCTTGAAGGTAGAATGCTTCCAGCGTGTTCCGATCGAGTTTTTGCAGATTTTTCAGGCCTGCATGCAACTGATCTTCCCTTTCATGGGCCAGCAAACGATCGAGTGGCTCCGTGTTACGGTAATCCGGCGCATCGAGCATTTGGGGTTCGACCGCCACGCACGGCGCTCGACGCGTCAGCCGATTGATCGATTGGCGTACTGCGATCGACCGCAACCAGCCGGGAAATGCGGCCGGTTGCTGCAATTGATCGAGCTTTTCATAGGCTTTGATCAGCACGTCCTGAGTTACTTCTTGGGCTTCGGTGTGATTACCAAGACGTCTCTGGCAGATGATATAGACCATCGATTCGAAACGACTCGCCAATTCACCAAATGCGCTGCTCTGGCCAGCCCGGCTCGCTTGGACCAATTGCTGCGTTGAGGCGTTGGCAAACGATCCCTGCAAGGCTTGGATGGACGTCGATTTTTCCGTACTCGGAATGTTCATGGTTTTCTCTCGGGTTGGGACTTGCCCACCATGGATGCAGCAAGTTCCCGGAATGGAGTATGGAGATGGCTGGTGGTTGACCCGTGGAATTTGTCCTACGGTTTGCCAGCCGAAGCATCCGGCATGGCTAGCCTTGGGCTGGCTGGATCCGGCAAGGAACTCCCCCCGGGTCAGGGGCGATATGTCGGCCGCGACATTTCGGGAGCTACTGGTGCTGAAAATCAGCCAGCCATGACACGGAAACCCATGCCGTGGCTACGTAATGCATTGTGTAGCCGTTCTGGCTGTAGCATTACGAACCGGAGACCTACGAATCGCAACCATGCGAGCCCTGGCTTCGTGCGTGCTTTTATGTCACGCGTGCCAGTGCAGCCATCGGGATGCCCCATCAATTGCCCAGCCTGGTGGCTTGGCTGATGGGCGGGCAGCGACATGAAGAAGCTAGCTCGGATCCCAGGCAGACCAACAACACTCAGGACGGTAACCAGGACCTGTTTGGTTGCAAAAAGGCGATAGCCCTTTGTGACCAAGGAGTCGAGACCGTGGTGGAGTTGATTTCGCATGATGACCCTCGCTGCGCGCTGGCGCTGCATCGAGAAAACAGAAAGTTAGAAAAAACGACGTCCCTGCAAGTTTGCCTGCCCGCTGCCCGTCAGTCAAGCGAAATATTCGACCTTTCCAAGTTCGGGGGCTGGCAAGGCATGCCTGAACGACCCTAAGACACCGTGTCGGCTGGAAGGTTCGCTCTACGGGAGAAAAAACTAGAAGTTCCAAGCAGTGGCCGATGAAGCCGCTCCGCGGCTGGGTGGGGGAAACTTAGTTCCCGAGGCTCACCATCCCCAAGGCTTCTGCTGCCGCTGCTACGCAGCTAAGACCGGCAAAGTCTCTATCGTGAACAAACACCAACCTCCCAGCCACGGAACAAAAACGCCCCAAGATGGAAACCCCAAATTCGGTCTGCAACCCCATATTTTGCGCAGCCCAGGCCATGGGTATTGATGATGACCGATCTTGCCTTCCAGTTGGGTTCGAGTACGAGTACCGCTTTGCTGAGTACGAGTACGATATTCTCTCCCCGGCTCCTTTGAGGAGCCTTCCTCAAGCCACCCGCTATGCGGGTGGTA
>JAJRWS010000638.1 GCA_024276705.1 Planctomycetota bacterium
AAGGTTTCGTCTTTCGTGCCGGCATAATATTCTTGCATTTGCTTAATTTCGCCCGATAGGTCCGGATTCGACTCCTCAATCCGCCCGAGCAGGTCACGTAAAGCGCTGTCATCTCGGGTGTAAGCATAAATTGAGGCGAGCGTTTCGTACGCATCCGAGCGTTTGGGAGCGAGAACAAGGGCCTTCCGCAGATACTTGCATGCTTTTTCTATCCGCGGATCGGAGTGGACACGTTCGATGTAGGGTTGCCGGCTTGCTTGCTCTCGGTATAAGTAGGGCAGCAACTCCATGCTGCCAGACATCTTCAGCGATTTCAAATCGATCTTGTCACCAATAATATCACGAATTCCTCCCTCCAGAATAGCGGATGCCGCGTTGAGCAACAAAATAGTGCCACTCGGGTTGATGGCGAGCGCCTGCTCCACCCTGGCAGTTCCCTGGTCCAGCGTCGCCGTATCACCAGTCAACTGAAACAGTGATAAATACGCCATCGCCGAATTGTTCAGCGTGGCTGCGTTCTCAGCCTGAGAGGCGTAGATATCGATGACTCTTTGCAGATGCTCGATCGCCAAACCGTCCTTGCCGTCGCGTATTGCCTGGCTTGCCATCGAAGAACTCAGCTCCGCCTTGACCGATGGATCCGATGGATTCGCGCGGCGCAGCCAAAGAATTTTGTCGTCCAGATCGATGGACGTGAGTGCACGAAGAGCGGCTGCATTTTGTTTCTGTTTCTCTTGGCCCCCTTGGCTGTAGGCTTCCTCGGACAATGCGCGCGAGTCGGTGAATAAGCCGAGGTTGCGAAACGTATTGCTGACCGCCATGAGCAATTCGAACTTGCGCTCATTCGAATCGAGCAATTTGTCGAATAGCTCACGTCCTTCCTCCTGTTTTCCAAGCCAATAGTAGACCTGGCCCAGTGACAAGCGGTACTCGTCGGACTCACCGGCCAACCCACGGACGGAAAGGAACAATTGTTTGGCTTTTTCCAGTTGGGCTTGCCGTGTGGCTGGTTCCGCAATTCCTTGAGCTTGCTGTAAAAGCGCGATGCCTAGATCCAGAGCGACCGGCACAACCGGTGCCTCTTGTAGGAGTGCCTGCTGCCGCTGCCTGATCCGCGGATCGTCCTTCATCTTGGACTGGATATACTCCCAAGCCATGGCGTCCTGCTCGTTTTCGTTGAGCTCCCGGGCACGTTCATAAAATGACTGCGGCGCTTTCCCGCTGTTAATTTCGTCAATAATCCGGGTTTGCACCATTTCCACCGTATCGTCGAACGCCTTTTCGGCGGCATGTAATCTTTGCAAACGCCCTTCGGTGTAAGGCTGTAGCAGGGCCACCGCTTTATCGTGCTCACCACGACTTGAGAAAATCTGGCCGAGAATCCGTGCGCCTTCGTGAATGCCAAGTCGCTCGCGATGCGGTAAGAGCAACTGCTCGCATTTTTCCATCTCGCCCTGCGTTTCGTAGACAAGTGCCAGGCGTGACGCGGCTTCCGGGTCATCCGGCGCCTGCCGGACGATGGTTTCCAGCAGCTTTTGGCGTTTGCCGACAAGAACGTCAGCATCCTCAGCATCCTCAGCAAACGGAGCCAGCGATTCAAGCACCGTCAGCGCGCCGCTCGGGTCGGATGCGGCAAATTTTTCGACCAGTTCCGTTCCCGATTTGAGCAATTGGGCCGTGTCCAGCGCTCCTTCAGCCTGCTCGTGTATTTCCAAGGCGACCTGAAGGACTTCGGCGACCTGGGCAGGTGCCGCCTTACGCATGGGGCCGTTCAGGAGGCTGGCGAATTTTTCGCGAGCTACAGCGTGCTGGCTGGAACTTCCCACCGCGACGTCGCGATACAACCGAGCGGCTTGCGTAATCTCTCCGGTCTCAAGAAGTCGGTCCGCGTCGGCCAGTTTCCGCGAAGCACGGTAATCGGGTGAATTCGTATACGATGTCCAGGAACTGACAGCCACGGCAGTCAAGATGCCGCTCAGGAACAAATAATTCCAGATCCTGGCAAACGAGGACAACGGCTGCCGGCCCAGGATGTAAACCCCATCCGTCGTTTCCGCGAGCCGATACGCTGCCAATGCAAAGACCGGAATTCCCAACGCGGAGATGCTATGCGTTTTTACATACGTATAAGTCTCCTGGTCAGCATCGCGCGAACCATACATGCCGAGTCCGAAACCGAAGATGCTCCAAACAGACGGGGCCGAGTGGATCGGTTCCAGATCAGGGAACTTTTCGCTCAGGTCAACTTCGTGTTCATCGGCAGCGGACATGCTGTTGGCTCCTTGCGCCTGCGCGTTGTTTAACCGCTTCGTCGAACAGACATCCTGGCAAAGACCAAGTAACCGTTTAGCCGTCTGAAGCAGCTTCCATCGTGAGGAAGGGATCAGGCAATTCACGCCCTTTCTTCAGACGGCTAAACGGTTACGGAAATAGATAAGGGAAAGGTCTCTTCATTCCATCAGATAGACCGACATGCGTTATTCGCGTGAGCCAGGAATCGATCCAGGTTCATGGCACCGCGATTATAGTACGCTGCGTACGAGTGAGCAAGATAATCAATGCATAGTCTTTTTTGTTTCATCGGGATCGCTATCGAAAAGAAATGGACTTTGGACGTTCAGATTTCGACCCGATTTCGATAGTATTTTCGACGATTGTAGTGGAATCTTGGGCTGATGTCGGGGCAAGGATGGCACCGACACTTGTCCGCAAAACGTGTTGCCAACCACTGTGCGATACGGGACACGTGTCGGTGTGCGCAGCACAAGAGGCAATCCGTTTTTTGATCCTGTCCAACACATCCTCGGTGAACACGGATCGACTACAGCACTCACACAGACACCCCCACGGTGTTGATGGGTTCACCAGGCATGGCGGGGGCATTGCGGGGACAGGCATGTCAGGCCACGGACCTGTGAAGCAAAAACCTGCCAGAGGGATATGCCTGCTCTTTACTTCGAGAGCCAATCTGGATTTTGGAAATCGACATTCCAGTAAGATGTGCGTCCCCAGATTCGTCCCCTGATTTCCGCCTTCTCCGAGCCTCCTTGCCGATCTGAGAGATGATCGATCTGTCTGGCGGCCTGTTCATGCTTACCTAGCTGGCCATGCACCGGAATTGGTGCGATCTTTATCGATTCAGTTCAATATGCCGGCAAAAGCATGGTATATTAGAATCGACATCGCTATAATACCATTGGAAAATAGAATTAGCCCATTTCCTGTGATCCGTCGGGATTGCCTCTGGGCGCATCGCGTGGCAAGCGATTCAAAGCTTGCATGCTCGACATCGGCCTCTGCCAGAGGCTCTGTGGAATGGATGCCCATGCCGAGTTGGCCGAGAACGATCTGTTGGCCATGTAT
>JAJRWS010000639.1 GCA_024276705.1 Planctomycetota bacterium
GGCAAGCTGTTGGGGGAGAGGGCCAGGGTGAGGGGGGAACCGGGTACCCACTTCAGCACCCTCACCCTAACCCTCTCCCCCACAATTGGGGCGAAAACATCGAACCGGTCTCGACATCTCCCACGCCCCAATGGCGGGGGAGAGGGGACATAAAGTAAGAAACCGCCTTTGCGGGGCAAACTCGGGCACACCCTCCGCGGCAGCGTCCCCCAAAAAAATGTCCCCCCCTCCCCCACTACTCCGCCACGCACCCCAGTGCGCGCAAATGCTCCAACGTGTAGATGCCCGTATCGTGGCCGTCGCTGAAGTGGATCGAGTAGGCGTAATGGCCCATCGCCTCCATCCGGGCGATCCGCAAGGGGGCGGTCTCCGCCGCGGATAGAATGGGCAGCTCGGTGGAGGGTTCGGGTGGCGCGTGGCGTTTTTCGGTACAGCTCGCGCAGGGACAACCGTCGCGCAGCTCGCGAAACGTATACTCTCGCCGTTGGCCATCGCTCCACTCGATTTGTAGCCGACCCTCCTCGACCCGCTTCAACTCGGTTGGCTGAACATCCATCTATTGGGCTCCTCGTAAATCGACAAATCGCTTACCCTTGCCATCGTACCGAGGCAGCGACATCGCCGCGGCCAGGCGAACCTCGACCTTCAAACCGAGTTGCAACTGCAGCTCGTGGGCAATTCGCTCGGGCGACTGCAAGCGATCTTCCACCTCCACCACCAACTCATCCATTTCTCCCTGTTTGCGCACGGTAATCCGAAATTCCAAAACCTCGGGAAAGCTGCGCAAGATCTGCTCGATCGAACCGGGAAAAATGTTCACTCCCCGTACAATCATCATGTCGTCCGCCCGCCCCAGGACCCCACCGACCAGGAGTACGAACTGATTGGTCCCGATCGATCCCCCTCCTGTCGACAACCCCCCTGTTGATAACCACTGGGGACGAGCCAGATCGCACGTGCGATAGCGGATCACCGGCAACCCAAAACGTCCCAACGAGGTGAGGACCAGGTGAGCGAGCGGCCCCTCCCCACTCACCAGGCTGCTGATACCCGGTTCGATTCGCTGCCCGGTCTCCACCGATAAAAATTCGGCAATGAATTCGCTCTCCAGCACATGCAAGCCCCGCTGCTGGCTATCGGCATAGCCCCAAGGACCAACCTCCGTGGCACCACTGTGATCAATCACCCGCGCGTTCCAGGCCGCTTCGATCCGCTGCCGAGTGGCCGGAACCGAACCGCCCGGTTCGCCAGCCACAACAATCGTCCGCACGCCGAAATTTGCCAGGTTCACATTGTGCGTTTCCGCCACTTCGACCATATGCATGGCATAGGTGGGAGTGCAAAAAATGGCCGTCGCCGCGCTACGACTGATTAAATTGAGTCGTGCCCGCGTATCCATCCCGCCTCCTGGAATCACCATCCCGCCACGGGCTACAATGGCCTCGTGAGCGCTCCAGAAGCCGATGAAGGGCCCAAACGAAAAAGCCAGCAACACTCGGTCTGCCGAGGTTATCGCAGCCGCGTCGAGCACATATTGCCAACAATCGACCCACCACTGCCAATCGCTCGCCGTGTCGTACACCGCCAACGGCCGGCCGCGCGTGCCGGAAGTCTGGTGAAACCGCACATAGCGTTCCAACGGGTAAGTGAGATTCCTCGGCAACGGTTGCTTCACATCGACCGAAAGCAACTCCTCCTTGCTGGTCATCGGCAGCTCGGCCAATTGCTCCAGGCTCTCCAGCCGTTTGGGAAAATGGGCCAATTTTTCCGCATAGAACCGGTTGGTCGGCAATACCGCCGCGAGCATCTCGTTCAATCGGCTAAGCTGGTAAGCTTCCAGCGCGGTCCGATCGAGTGACTCGAAACGGCGTCTTGATTCAGCGGAACTTGGAACCATCCATTTGCCCTCCACACCAACTCATTGAACGTAACACCCCATACTGCCGCTGCCGTCACCGATCGATGTCGTAATGTTCAATCTTACGATACAGGGTTGCCCGGCCGATGCCCAGGAGCTTTGCGGCTTCGGGAACATTGCCGCGCGTGCGCCGGAGCGCCTCGACAATCAATTTCTTCTCCCACACTTCCATCTCCAGCGAATCGAGCGGGTCGCCACCGTGGTCGCGTAAAGCCAGGTCATGTGGTTTGATTTCATCCCCCGTGGCCAGCACGACCGCGCTGTCCAGCAGGTTGCGAAGCTGCCGAACATTGCCAGGCCACCCATAAGCGCGTAGTTTGTTCCGCGCCGACACGCCCAGTTGCAACTTGGTGCGACCGTGCTTGACCCGGTAGTGGTCCAAAAAGAAATCGATCAGCAGATCGAGATCTTCTCCCCGATCACGCAACGGGGGCAGCACCAGCTCAAAGACACTCAACCGATAGTACAAATCTTCGCGGAATTTCTTTTCTTGCACCAGTACCGACAGGTCGCGGTTGGTCGCGGCAATCAGGCGCACATCGACCTGAATTTCCCGGGATGCGCCGACCGGCAGGAACGGGTGTCCCTCCAAGACCCGAAGCAACTTGGCTTGTCCCTCGAGCGGCAACTCCCCCACCTCATCCAAAAAGAGCGTGCCCAAATCGGCCTGCTGAAAATAGCCCGCATGGTCACGATCGGCTCCCGTAAACGCGCCCTTCACATGGCCGAAAAGCTGACTCTCGATCAGGTCGGCCGGAATGGCCGCGCAGTTGACCGATACCATCGACCGGTCCGCCCGCGGGCTTTGGCGGTGGATCGCCCGGGCCACCAGCTCCTTGCCCGTGCCGCTTTCGCCCGAGATCAGCACGCCTCCCGGAGCCCGGCTCACCCGCTCGATCTTGTCCTTCAATTCCAGCATCGGCTTGCTCTGGCCCACCAGCTCGTCGTAGCCGGGCGAATCGCGCACCAGGCGCTCGAAGTTTCGCTCCAAGCTGGTATGGGCACGGGCCCGCGCCAGGGCGATCACCACCAGGTTCGCCACCGCGATAATAAAATCGAAATCCGACTGGCGAAATCGGCCCGCTTCGAGATAGACGTGGATCGCGCCCAGCGTCAACCGTTCGCCATCGGCGCACTTATGCACCAATGGGGCGCAAACCGCATCGGCAAAATGTTCTTCATCACGAGCCGGGGCAGACGCTGGTTTTCCCCTTCTCTTCCGTCCCCTGCCCTTGCCTTCCTTGCCTGGCGACTCTTTGCCGGATGTGGCGTCTCGATCTCCCTCGTCCTGCGATTTCTGATTGGCAACCCACACCGCATGTCGCTGCCGCAACACCAACTCGGTCAACGAACGGCTCAACGAAACTTGCTGGGCCGCTTCCTGGGGAATCACCAGCTTGGGCCGAAGCTGACCTTCGTCATCCACCCATAAAAAACCGACCACCGCCGCCTTGGTCCGTTCCCGCAACAGCCCCAACGCCACCTGCACCACCTCGTCCGGATCGTTGCAACCCAGCAGACGGATACTCAACTGGTACAGTAAAATCAACTCCTGCACCTGTTCGGGAGTCGGCAACGCCGCTAACACCTCGGCATTGTTTTTCGATGCTGCGATTGGCTGATTGAAGACAACCGTCTGGGTGATCCTACCGACCTCCGCTTCGGCCGTTTCCAGAGAGTTCGACTGATGGAATTCAAAATCATTCGACCCGACCTGAATTTGATGGCCTTCGCCAAGAGTTGCTTCATCTATTTTTTGTCCATTGACCAAGGTCCCGTTACGGCTCCCCTGATCGCAGATCACCCAACGGCCATCCACCTGGCGCAAGATCGCATGCACCCGGGAACAGAGGGGATCGGTCATGCAAACTTGACAATCGACACCACGTCCCAGGAGCGTTTCCCGGTCAGGATCGAGCGGGAAGTGCGTGCCGGATCGGCTACCTGAAAGAAGGGTGAGATAAGCACACACGTCGTTGTACGAACCATGGCTTGGACAAGTGGAAAAAGGCCCCCCTATCGTACCGGAATGCCTACCTCTTGCCTACGGACCCCCATTGGAAGTCCATACCACCGGCAGAACCGGTGGCTTGAGGAAGCCCCTAAAAGGGACCGTAGATCAGCCATTGTTGCCCACACCTATCGAAATCGAAATCGGGATCGAAATCGGGATCTAAGTCTTCGATTACGATTACGATTTCGAGCACCATCTTCGCCGGAACGCCCGAAGCCTGATGAGTTCTCACTCCCCAGATTCGGCGGTTTACGAACGGGAAATAGCCCAGGCATTCGGTGTCCCGTGGCTAGGCAAAGCCCATGAGGGCTGATAAGATACCGTTTCCGTATTGGGGAACCGAGGGTTTCAAACCAGTTTTGAATCATCCCTCCCAAAACGGGCTGTAGCTCAGCCTGGCTAGAGCGCTGCGTTCGGGACGCAGAGGTCGCAGGTTCGAATCCTGTCAGCCCGACTTGAAATGGAAACAGCTCGTCGCATTAAATTGCGGCAAGCTGTTTCTCGTTTCATGGCAAGCACTTAGGGAATATAAAAAGTTTGCTTCCGGTACTTGTCATCCTGAAAGAGCGGGTGTCAAAACAAAACAAGTTCTGGCTAGAGTCCCCGGCTTCGAGAGTCTCCGGCTTCGAGAAGGAATGGCCGAATTCATTCATTCGGGAATGATCTCCCCGCCGTCGATCGTGCCCAGCGCTCGGAGGATCCCCAAGGCGGTGTCATCGGAGAGGAATGTGACCGAGCCATCCGCTTTGGCGAAGTTCACCCCGCCCGGATGGTAGCTGTAAAATCCTAAGTCAAACCACTGATACTCACCGCTCGGGGGTTGGTAGTTGAGCGGGCAGTTGGTCACTCGCATCGAAGAGACGGAATGCACCCAGTTATGGTAGTTATTGGGATTGCGTCCAAATCGGTCTTCGCCCACCAGGAGTGTATTGCTCGTGCCATCGGTGATCGTCGCCATCTTCCGAGGGTCGCGGTAGCTGGACGGGTAGATGACGCCATCGCCATTGCCCCAGGGGTCGTGATTCCAACGGTGGCTGGCAGGGCTGAAGGCGTTCGTTCGCGTCGAGGGGTTAACGTATGGATCCTGCCAGGGGTTATTCGCGCCAGCACATCCGAAGTAGTTCGTATTGCCCACAAACGTACCGTCGCTATTGCCAGACCCACTCAAGTAGATGGTTGTGTTCTGCTGGGATCCTTCCGCACTGACGGAGTCGCTCGGACAGAGATACCCAGGGATGACTGCCCCTGTATTTTCGTCTCCGGCAAAGAAGATCGTGCCGGGGACGTCATTGGGGATTTCGTATTCCTGATTGTAGCGGGCAGGGTCCAGCGGGTATCCGCCCAGACTGTCGCCAATGTGGGCCGCGTCGAACAGAGCGCTCTGTTCGATATAGGGTAGGATGTGGGCCAGGAAGCTCCAACTCATCGAAGTCGACTTGTAGCCTCCGGCCGGCGGCGTATTGCCATAACCGCCGTAGTAGGTTTCAGGAAACGTGCCCTTGGCCGAAACGTGATTTTGCAAACTCAGAGCGATCTGTTTGAGGTTGTTCGTACATTGCATGCGTCGCGCGGCTTCGCGCGCCGCCTGCACTGCGGGCAACAACAGCGCGACCAGGACACCGATGATCGCGATCACTACCAGCAGTTCCACCAGTGTAAACGCGGGGCGATGTGCACGCGAGCAGTTCAATGTTTTTTGCATGGCAGTAAGCCTCTTTCAAGCAAATACGAATCGAGCAATAGAACTCGTGTTCAAACGTCACCTGCCGAAGAAATCTCCAGGGGATCTAACCCGTTTCAAAAACCAACCCGTGGATTATCGTCTTTTAGCCAATACCTCCCACCCCATCTACGGGTTGAGCCGGATTACGTAGTCCTCCGCTTGGGATTTTTCTTTGACCTCCACCTTGATGTCGGTCTCTTTGAAGGAAAGGTAACGATCGTGAACGAGCGCCTTGGGCAAAAAACCTGGCGGATAATTGGGCCATACGGGTGATTCCGGAGGGTCCACGGTAATCATGTTGTCCGCCATGACCAGCACACGATACCAGCCGGGCGGCGCGCCGGCCCGATCTAGCGTAAACAGTTCGAAACTACCATCCTCCTGAATCGTTCCAGCGGGCTGTTCCATCGTCTTGTTTCCAAGCTCAGCATCGGGTCGAAACGACACCGAACCCGACTTGACTGGTTGATCTTCGACCAGGATCTTGCCGCGCACGGTTACGAGATGGACCTGAGGAATCTGAGGCTCGCCGCAACCCGTAAGCAATGCAGCGCCGAACACGAACAGACCCCACACGCTCTCTCCGACAATCGGGCGCAGAAAAACGCTCATCGCTTTTCCCTCCCGCTTTGTTTCGTCACCTCCAAGTCGTAGGCCCCCGCCTCGGGCTCGGCCACTACCTCCAGCGCCAACGGGGTCTGGCTTCGGGAACCATACTTCGCATCGATCAACGATCGGACCGGGACGGCCGTTCCGCCCATGGGGGGGGCGTTGCCGCCCGAATAATTAGTGGCCTTAACCACTACCTTGTAAGAGCCGGCCGAGGCACCAGACCTCTTACTGGTGAGGATCGAGTACTTGCCATCTTGGATCATCCCAGCAGGGACGTCCTGGCTCGCGTTGCTTGGGGTGCCATTGGGATACAGTAAAACATGTCCCGCCGCTAAGGGTTCGCCGTTCAACGTCACCGTTCCCGAGACCGGATAGAGTTTGGGCAAATCCGACCCGCAGCCGACCGCTGCAATCATCAGCGGCACACAGAAAAACGTCAGGCAATTTCGAGACGCATTGGTGCACAACCGACCGATTCCAGCGAACAAGGAACCGACCATTTCGTCCATAGCCTCCATCCCTTCGTTACTGACCAAGCGGCCAAGACAGAAATTCACCCCACACCTTCTTGTCAGAATTTCTCTTCGAATCCACGAGTGCTGATAGGATTTCATATCCATATAAATAATTCAACCCCCATAGGTGCTGCGATCTTGCCCCCGATTATATTCTGACAAAGCCCAGAATCAAGAGAATTTGTCCAGACAATTCACAACTCCCGGATCAGGCGCAGGTCGACGTGGGTTGCCTGGGCGCCGGCAGTTCGGGCCAGCGCCTTCGCGGCCCAGGCCAGGATCTCGACCAGCGACTGGCCCAGACCGCGACGATAATTTGCTGACCGCTTGCCACGCGTCTCCCAGCCACCAAATTGCTGGCAGGCGGCCTGACGTTCGATCAGCCAGAGACTACCCGAGCGACCGGGAGCGAACGTGCCGGCCCGTGTGCTCCGCACATCCAGCACATCGACCAGGGTTCCCAATTCGGCCACCAGCGACGTGACCGGCAAATAACGCAAGACCATAAAAGGAACTTGTTCTCTGCCCGGCAGCGTGAGGCCATTGTGGCCCGTATCGCGGGCCAACTGGCGGGAAGAGCGAACCCGCTTACCTCGGGTTGATACATCGGCGGCAATCAGCCCCGCTCGCACCAGCTCACTTTTCGCCACCCGAACGATCGCCGCGTCGACCTGGCTGGCCCGAGCGGAGCGGACCAGCAATGCTCCTTCCAGCTCCCGGTTCCCACCGGCGTCAATCCAAACTCGCGGCTTTGAGCCGGGAGCGCGTCGCTGGCGGCCGAACAGGTGGCCCACCGTCAGCACGCCCCATTCCAGCTGCCGCTGGCCGGGCACGCGCCACCCGAGAACACAACCGGCAGTCGCCCGGCGCGTGCTGGCCGCGCTGCGAATCGTCCGCCCGGTCGGCCGTAACGAAGATGCATCGACCGCCAGCACATCGGTGGGGAGACGCACGCGCACTAAATGCGGGCCGCGTCGAACGCGCACCTCCACCACGGCAGGGATGCGCTGCTGCTTGGAACGCGGCATGCGTTTACGGCGCACGTAAAAGCAGACCGACTCCGGGCGTCGCGGATCGAGGGCGCCCCGCCGTTCGGCCCTGCCAAAACCAACTTCGAGCACCCCGTCTTGCCCCGAGGCCCGAAAGCGACGTTTCAGCGTATTCCGGATCCGGCCCAATTCGGCCCGGGTCAAGTCGCCCAGTTGCTCAACAGTTTTCACGAAAGGCAGTCCCGAGTGAAAAGACCGCCCCGGTCCCGAATCACTTCAACTCGGGCAGCCTGGCAGGCGGCAAGAGCGGCTCCGCGGACTGGTCGTCTTCCAGTACCGAGTCCTGCAGCACGGTACCCTTCGGATGCGAAGCTTCCTGCTGCCCGGCCGACTCTCCTTCTATTTTAATTCGCCCCGTCTCCAAATGGGCCGGTACTTCGCCAAGAGGACGAAAAACCATCGCCCCCGATTCGAAAACCAGACCATAAATCTCACCGCTGCAGCAGGCTGTTTGCTCCACGCCGGACGATTCGACCGGGCACTGGGCATACGGCATGAAGCCGATGTAGCGGAACCCATAGAGACGTTTTTTGCAGTCGGTCCCCGTCGAGACAACCGACTCGTACAAGCCTAGCGGCACATTCGACGCCCGCACGGCCATTGCAGGCATCGTATCGCGGCCCGAGGCGGTGGCACGGGGGACCGCCTCGATCACATCGGCCACCGCTTTGAGATTTTCGTCAAACTGGGAATCGACCGACACGTTCAGGGCGGTCAGATTCCAACCATCCTCAAGGCGGATTTCGGTATCGTTGGTACCCAGGCCCGAACGAACATGGATCGAATATTCTTCGCTGTAATCGGGCAGCGTCACCTGCTCCATGCTCACGTAGCCATCCACCGGCAAGCCATCCTGATCGGTCATCGGTCTGAGGAACAGATACGGCTTGGGCCGATAGTAGCGGACGCCCAGATCGCAAGGCCCGGGATTCTTATGGACCGTAGTCCGTGGCAGGAGACAACCGGCAAGCAGCGGCAGCAAGGCCAGCAGGTAAAGCGGGGATCGGCGCATCGATAGGTTCTCTGGCTGGCAGGCCCGAATGGAAGAGGCAAAACGGCAGTATCTGCCAATCGTATCGGTTAGCAATCCC
>JAJRWS010000640.1 GCA_024276705.1 Planctomycetota bacterium
CCGGCTACCAGGCCTATTTTGACGGCAAACTGAAAGACCACTCGCTGCCGGAAGAACACCTGGCACGTTACGCGGCATGCATGGAAGGACTGCCCAAGCCGCCTGCGCTTTAGAGTTTGCACAATGCACCAACGGCCGTCTGCTTTGCAGAACGGCCGTTGGTAAGCTGGAGCGCATCCACTTTTCGCGTCAAAACGTGAATGTAACGTCCGTTCCGACGGTGAACTGGTCGTCGTCGCTGCCGTTGTCAAACGGCAGAGCGCCACGCCCCGGGATCTGGCTCTCCAGACCATCGTACCAGTCCCAGCGGACTTCGGGCCGGACCATGATGTTCGTGTGGGGCCGCCAGATCAATCCCGCGGTCACCTCGTAGAAATTGCCAGCATAGCCGGCCCCATTCCACGCCCGGACGCCAGTAATATTCCCTGGACCGGCGATACGGGCCCCATCGTCGTCCCGCATCCATTCGGCGCGGAGATTCGCCTGCAACGTGGGGTTGAGCTTGTAGAGTAAATATTGGTTGACGCCATACCACTCGGCATCCGCCGCGGTATTCGGCCCCGTCGGCATGTTCTCTTCCAGCCCCAGATTGTGGACCAGGATGTACTGAAGCTTCCTGCTCAGTTGCTGTTTGACGACCAGACTGTAGACGAACCGGTTATTTTCACCGGAGGTCCTGTAGGGGGACCAACTGGGGCCGGTGAAATCCTGGGCTCCCGAGTTCATGGCCCAGGCGATCGATGATTTCTTGTCGCTGCTTTCCCATTTGATCCCGCCCATGAAGTCGAGTTTGTTATTGTAATCCTCGAACATCGACCAGCCACGCGTGAATCCCGCCTGCACCGACCACTCGTCGGTCAGTTGGTAGTTGCCAATCACGCCGGACACCAACTGGGGTACCGTGTACCCATAAGAGTAAGAGTGGGAATAAAACGGATTGAAAATGGCAGGCACGACTTCGTAATCGAGGATCGCGCCAAAATGGCCCAGTTTGACCGACAGACGATTGTAGGCGAGCTCCACGTACGCCTGCGGTATGACCGTGCCATAGGTCTGGCCGTTGAAGCCGTTGATCCGGTCCTCCAGGCCATGGTTGATGCCGAACCGCCAGTCGGTGCCGTACATGATGTCGAAATGGCCACCCCAGGCCCAGCCTTCTCCCTGGTTATCCGCGGCCCGGTCAAGATAGAGCCACATCTGATTCATCTGGTACTCGCTGTCGATATCGTTGGTCGCGACCGGTCCGTTGATACGGTCCCCCGGGTTATCCCCGTTGAACGTGATCCCCTGTTCAAACCAGCCGCCCAAGCGGATGCCCAATTTCTGTAAACTGCCAGGCTGGGGGATGGACCAGGGTTGAGGGGCCCCGCCCACTCCCGCGCCGCAGCCGACTCCGGCGCCACAATCTACGGCCGAACCGCAATCACCGGCCGACTCACCAAGGCAACTTCCATAGGCGGAAAGTTCGATGGCCCCAGGCGCGGCGATTCCGACCGTGTCCAAAGGCATCGGAGTCGTCGCTTCGAGCAGCCTTATCTCGCTGGTGGGTATTGAGCTTACGGATGTTGGATCATTCAATCCAGCGCTGGCTGCCCAGCCTTGGGACATGATCAGCGCTCCGAGAAACAGCGTCAAAAGGAACGGGGGGTGGTTGATTTTCATGATGGGCAAACGCTCCATGGGGGAAAAAAATATGGAATTCAGTCGTTCCCAATTGGGTGGATGAATCCGACCTGGTAATGCCAAAGGATCGTTCGAGAAATAACTGGCATATTTCCAGGCCCCTCACCCTGCCCTCTCCCCAAAGGGGCGAGGGGACATCGGACAGTTATTTCTCGAACGATCCTAAGAAGTGACCATCCCACGATCAGGCGGCTAATCCGCTGCCGCCTCCGGTTTGCCGCCGGTAAACCTGGAAATACTGGAAATGCTATAGTGGGTTCCGTGGCTAAGCCACCTCTTGCAGAAATCATCGTCGAGCGAGAGACTACAATTGATAGAATCCAACCCTAAGGTCCAATTCCTGGAAAATGCCTTACCCCCGGGAGCACATGCACCGAACAGTGAAAAATTACCGGCCAGGGAAACTTTTTGGGTCCGGTAAAAAAGTCCAGCCGACCGCAAATTCAACAAACAAGCCTTCCCACTTTATTTTGATAGTTTGTAGCTGTCCATTATCGTGTGGGCGTCGTAACGATTGGTTTGATAGCTGCTGGTTAGTTCAGTCTGAACCGCGAATAGACGCCAATATACGCGAATAAGAGAGGAATAATTGATTCGCGTGCATTGGCGTTCATTCGCGGTTCCTTATGCTCGCCGATAAATGCAAATGCGACAGTTCTTGATACGCCGGTCCTTACCGTATTCCAGTATTCCAGTATTCCAGTATTCCATGAGCCCATGAGCCCATGAGGTCCATATCTCTTGGCTAGGATTTTGTTCCTTCAAGCGTAATTCCGGATTCCCTTAAGACACTCCAACGAACGGTATTACCGCACATGTTATCCTATGGCCGATCCTTGGGCTTATCCGTGACTTTGGCGGTCGTCATGTCGGTGTTACTGATTACTTTGGTGGTGGGCTGGGTACTGCTCACCGTCAAAGGGGCGATGGCGGATACGCCACGGGCTGGGCTCTATTGGACACTGCTCAGCATCGGCACCACTTTTTTAGTTCTCGTCCTGGTCGGCGTGGGCCTTTACCTTGCCCTTACCATCAAAGCGATTAACCTGAATCGGCGGCAAACCAATTTCACGGACAGTGTCACCCATGAGCTGAAGTCCCCCATTGCTTCCTTGAAGTTATGCCTGCAAACATTGGATCGGCGGCAGCTCAATCCCGAGGAACAAGCCGATTTTCATCGCTGCATGCTCGAGGATGTCGACCGCCTGGATGTGCTTATCAATGATATTCTGGATGCGGGTCAACTCGACAAACGCACCATCGGTACGCAATACGAAACCCTCAATCTTAAACAACTTCTGGAAAGCTGCTCGCATGTTGTCGAGCAACGTTATCAAATTCCCGAAAGCACGATCACGCTCACGGCACCCGATTGCAAGCTCCGGGCGCCACGCGCGCTTTTTGAGATGATCGTTCGTAACCTAATGGACAATGCCATCAAGTACGGCGGCGACCCGACGGAGGTGGCTATCGAGGCGACAACGACCCCAGACCGTACACTGACCATTCGGGTTGTCGATAACGGCCCCGGTATCGCCCCCAAGCTGCGCCGAAAAATCTTCGGCCGATTTGTCCGGCTCGGCGTCGAGCTGGAACGCCGCACCAAAGGGACCGGACTGGGGCTTTACATTGTGCGAAGCGCTGCGAAACAATTGGGTGGCAACGTACGTGTCCATGACCGCAAGGATAAAGTCGGAAGTGTCTTTGAAGTGACTTTGCCCAACATGGTCATCACTTAACGCAGAGATCCATCCCATGCCAACACCAAAGATCGCCAATGGCACGAATCCCAACACGGAGCAACGCCATATTTTAATCGTTGAAGACGAGCAACATCTGGCGATGGGTCTGCGATTCAATCTGAAAGCGGAAGGCTACCGCGTTTCGATGGCTTCCGATGGCCCCCAAGCATTGGCCTATTTTCAAAACGATGTGCCCCATGATCTGGATCTGCTGATTCTCGACATCATGCTGCCACAAATGAGCGGGTACTCGGTCTGCCGGAAGATTCGCCAAATGGGCGATCCCATTCCCATTTTGATGCTCACCGCACGGAATTTGCCGGAGGACCGCACGCTTGGTTTTGAAGTCGGCACGGACCAATATTTATCGAAGCCTTTTGAGCTCGAGGAGCTCCTTGCACGTGTGCGTAACTTACTGAGTCGCGGGGGCCAGGCCCCCGGCCCGAACCAGGAAATCACCGGCCCGACGACCGACGTTCTTTGCCGCTTTGGAAACGCGCAAGTCAATTTTGACACGTTTGAAGCCACCGTTGGCAACCAATCCATTCGCCTCACGGCCCTGGAGATGAAACTTCTTCGCTATTTTGTTGCGCACGCGGGAAGAGTCATTTCGCGTCAGGAACTGCTCGAAGAGGTCTGGGACATGCCCGGCACGTTGCAAACGCGCGTGCCCGACCAGTTCATCCGGCGTCTGCGCAAACACTTTGAAAAAGCTCCCAGCCGCCCCAGGCACTTTTTAACCATTCGTGATGCTGGCTACCGGTTTGTCAAGCAACCTGAACTTGAGTAGCAATTTTTCGGTCCACCTCTTGGCAAACAGACGGACCGGCCGCTGTCGGGCGACTCACGGTCGGAGCTCGAGCCGCTTCATGCTCGCAAAACGTGGCCGGCTCATACATCATGCCATCGTGAAGCCGCAGATCCTCCTTGCGCAGCTGCCTGAAAATATAGCGGCCCACCAGAGACGCGTAGCAGCGCGATTTCCAACCAAAGATTTTGTAAATCGAACGCAAGGTCACATCCAATCGATCGCGCATGACCGGCACTTGGGCGTACCACTTCCGCGCCGCCCAGAGCGAGGCGGCCCCATAAGTGCCCAAGTCGCGCGCTTCATGTTCAAATCTCCGGCGAATACGCAAGTCGGCGTGATTGCGATACTTGAGCCAACCCTGAAGCGTGGTGCGCAGCACACGCAACACGCTGGGACCATTGACGGTAAAATCACGAGCAAAAGCCTGCCGCAAAAACTCGGCTTCCCGGCCGCCCCGGATATGTTCATGGGTGAAGTTGAATCGGTACTGGCCATGGGAATCGGCGATTTTACCGTACTCGGGATCGAGCAAGTCGCCTTTTTCCATATGCTCCCGCCAAAGGGGCGTACCTGGGATGGGCGTGTACAGCATGAACTGATGGAAGTCCGTATCATGCCGAACAGCATGCTCAATGACCTCCTCGATGTTCTCCGGGGTGTGATCTTCCATACCGATGATGCTCGAGCCGAGAACGCGCACGCCGTTCTCCTGCAGCATCCGAATCAATTGAAACGTATCGGTACCACGTAGTTTGGCATATTGGCTATGTTTGCCTTCCAGACCCATCCACACCCAGGAGATCCCCAACCCCACGAGTTGTTCGATGTGGTAAGAGCGCAGCACGGTTGCCGAGCTAAACACATACAATGCCCAAGACTTGTCATGGGTTTGCATCAACTCCAACAGCCTCAAAGCCCGTTTACGGTGCAACAGAAAGTTTTCATCCATCACGAAAAAGGATCTTACTTGCAGATCACGTTCCAATTCACACATCACCGCAAAAAGTTCATCACCCGTTTCGTAGAAGTTAATAAATTTTCCCTTGCCACCAAACATGGCGGAAGTCGCGCAAAAGTTGCAACCCAACGGGCAGCCTGCCGAAGGAATCACGGTTGCGGCCACGTCGCCTCGTTTTTCCCTGAGTGGCATGCCCATCGTTCGGGCGCTGAGTCCGGAAAGAATACGGGGATGGCGAATCGGCGCATCGGTTGCCTGGCCCAGGAATACTCGGAACCAGCGCACTCCATCACCACGGACAATGTGATCGGCATCAATCAATTTTTCCAAACCGGGCATATTGGCGACATGCCCACCCACAACGATGGTCGCCTGGGGTTGGTACCGACGAATCAATTGACACATATGCTGGACCTTGCCGAGATTGGGCATGATCGAGCCAATTCCGATGATGTCGTAATGATTGCGTTTGATTTGATCGACGAACCGGTCGAGTTTTGGAAAGTCGAGCATCGTGCAGGAGGCGTCCATGTTTTGCTGAATCAGCATCAAACCCCACGAACGGTGAAACATGCGTAAGCTAAAAGGGCCTTGCTCACGAGTCACCTGGTTCTGGTAGAGCTCCATCGGATTGATCTTCCGACTGCCGAATTCGTCATCCACACCATACGGTCCAAACACACTGGTTAACAAAACTTCCGCTTTCGTCCCAAGAGGGTGGCAGGGGTGTACCGGCGTGGGAGTTGCTTGTTTCTTTTCTTTCTCAAGCTGCAACATCATCCTTGATTCCTTTCACAACAAATGGCCGATTGGAACCACCGATTGTATCGTGACGTGGGGGAGAATTGTCACAGCAGTCTTCTCACCAGGTAAAAGCTATGTTTTATTATTGGGGATCAGCCAGGGCATGCTAGCACCGACTCCAAGGATCCAGCCCGTTTGCCACGATTGGGGCGAGCGGCAAGCGTCCCCGTGTGTGGCACGCCCTTCGTATCTCCACGAAGGATCGTTCGAGAAGTCATGTACCACCCGCATAGCGGGTGGCTTGAGGAAGGCTCCTCAAAGGAGCCGGGGAGAGAATATCGTACTCGTACTCAGCAAAGCGGTACTCGTACTCGAACCCAACTGGAAGGCAAGATCGGTCATCATCA
>JAJRWS010000641.1 GCA_024276705.1 Planctomycetota bacterium
GCAGCTTGGGCGCGGTCGACTACACGCTTATCTCCAAGGTTGGCGTCGTCGGCCTGCCGGGCGACTTCGATGGAGATGGCGACGTGGACGGCAACGACTTCCTGGCTTGGCAGGTCAATCCGGCCGTGGGCGATCTGGCCACATGGCAGGCCAACTTCGGCAATACTAGTGCCGTGGCCAGCGTGGGTGCCGTTCCGGAGCCAGCTTCGTTGGTACTGGTCCTGATGGGCGGCGTGGCCCTGCTGGCGACCCGCCGGCGTGGTTGAGCTGAAGTGAACCGAACCGCACGAGCATGGAAAGTGCCGTGTGAAGTGCAGGTTCGATAGTTATCAAGCCCGGCCTCCCCACGGGGGGCCGGGCTTTTTGGTTTGTCGGTAACAATGGAAGGTCCGCCAGCGGCTTGAAGTACGTACTATTTTTTAGGTCTTTATAAGGAGCAACAGAGATGAAACGTTACACAATGGCAGCGGCCTGCCTGGCCGTATGCTGCATTGCTGGGCTTGCTCAGGCAGAACCGGCCGTTTGGGGTGGTGGAGACGGCTTCTGGAATGATGACAAATGGAGTTTCGATGGCCAGACGGCCCTCTTTGCCGACGAGGTGTTGGGTGTCAATACGGGCATGCAGGTTGGCAATGGCGAGCTCACGACCGATGCGGTCATCGGCGGTGGCAATGTGATCTTTGAATCGGACTTGTGGGGCGACTTTCAATTTAATTCCAAGGCTCCTGGCAATGGCGGGACCCTGACGATTACCGGCGGCGCCTCGCTGTCGATGAATACCGGTGAAGGCGATGTCGATGGGAACTGGACTCAATTCAATGCGGACACGCTGAACCTCGACAACGGGACACTGCGGCGTACCTTCAGCAGTCCGGCGGAAGCGGGCGGGGTGTTCAGCTTCGGCGGCATCCGCGGCTACGACGGCATGGACATCAAAGTCAATCTTTCGAATGGCGGTCAGATTGAAAACGACGGCCTGCTCACTTTTGGCTGGTATCTGAACGATTACCAGGATCGCAAGGTGACGATGACCATCAACGATGGGTCGCTCAATTTGGCCAACAGTGGCGATTTTGATTTCCTCGGTGGCCAGGTCGGCGGTGCGGGGAACGGCGTTCTGCAATTCCACTACACGTGGGATGTCGAGGCGAATGTGGCCAACAACGACCAGTACGCCGTCGATTTCACCGGGCCCGGGTCGATCACCGTCGACCATTCGGGCATTCTGGTGGTGGTTCAGGAAGGTCCAGGAGATGCCGATTTCGGCGATTTTTCTTCGATCACTACCCCGGTCACCTACGAGCAACTCTGGGACCGAGGCATCCTGCAGGCGAACGGTTTCAGTGGAACCCAAGGGGTGAATTTTAACAGCTTCTTCTCGGTCACAGGCTCCTCGGGCGCGGATGGCTACACGCTCACGTCGAACATGGTACCTGCGGTTCCGATCGTTTGGGGTGGTGGCGATGGCAACTGGAACGACGACAAGTGGACCGCTGGCGCGCAGTCGGCCTTGTTTGCCGACGAGGCGTTGGGCCGGAACGACGGTTTGCGAGTTGGTAGCGGCGAGTTGGGCACCAATATCTTTATCAATGGCGGCAACGTCGAGTTCGACACGAATCCATGGGGCGGCTTCGTCTTTAAAAGTGGCGGGACTTTGAACCTGTCGGGTGGCGCGGTCTTGACGGTCGTTTCGCGTGATTCAACGGACACGGACGGTGACTGGACAATTTGGGATGCCGACGCCCTCGTCATCGACGGTGCAACGTTTCGTCGGACGTGGGAGAACCCCACCACCGGGACCGCTCAAGCGGGTGGTCTGATGATGCTCGGGTCCTGGAACAGTTATGAAAACCAGGAGATTAACATAGAAATTAAAAATGGCGGCACGTTCGAAAATGACGGCCAGTTATGGTTTGGCGGCGATGAGGAGCACGCCCTCGGATTGGCGGTCAGTATGACCATCGACGATGGCACGTTGGATCTTACGGGTGGTGATAATTACCCGCAGTCGAATAACTCCAATGATGTTTACGCCGATCTGGCCTTCTTCTACGGTACCGACCAGGGAGATGGCGACGGTTCAACGAGTAGCTTCCTGCCAAAGGGCGAGGACTACGAGATTAACTTCGTGGGTCCCGGCTCGATCATCGTCGACACGGGCGGCATTGTGGTTTACGTGCAAGACGACCTCGGTGTTTGGGACCAGCCGGCTGATGGAACCCTGGCGACACGGAGTACGTATGAGGATCTCTGGAATGCCGGTATCCTCAAAGCCGATGGCCTGAGCGGTCTGGACGGAGAGGCGTTTGGCGACTACTTCACGGTCATGGGCAGCTTGGGCGCGGTCGACTACACGCTTATCTCCAAGGTTGGCGTCGTCGGCCTGCCGGGCGACTTCGATGGAGATGGCGACGTGGACGGCAACGACTTCATCTACTGGCAGCTCAACGATGGCAGCGCGGCGAACCTGGCGATCTGGCAGGGGAACTTCGGTGCGACCGGCGCGGTGGCCAGCGTGGGTGCGGTACCCGAACCCGCTTCGTTGATGTTGGTCCTGATGGGCAGCCTGGCCCTGCTGACGACCCGTCGGCGAGGTTGAGAGCTGAAGTGAGCTGAACCCGCACGGCCATGGAAAGTGTCGTGTGAAGTGCAGGTTCGATAGTTATCAAGCCCGGCCTCCCCGTTGGAGGCCGGGCTTTTTGGCGCCCAATGGCACTCACTTTGAGCCGTAGGCGCTAGCCTCGGGTGCCTGAGGGACAACGTTAACCCTACAAAACCCGAGGCTAGCGCCTACGGCTCAGTGGTTGAGATCGACAAAGTGAGTACCATTGGGCGGGCGTCTACGGCTCAAAGACAAGTGGCATGGAGTGCTAATCCACGGTTTCGATGTGTATGGGTGGCCCAGGGTGCACCGAGGGCGGGGTTGTAACGATTCTTCGGTACGTTACAGCCTTGGGCGTTACTTTTTGACAATCTCTGGTATGGCTTCAGGTTGCATTTTCTCAACATGACCTACCTTTGCCTGGTCGCGGGATTGGGAAGTTGCCGGGCAACCGGAATCGGCCCTCCCATCGCTTCGCTCCTGGGAAAGGGGGGAGTAGGACTTTCAGGAAGGGTTTATTTAGCCACCTTCTCCGGTCCGGACTGCGATGCACCAATTGCGTTTCCGTCATAGTTTTCCGGAGATCGAAATGATCCGCCCTGTTCCACTGCGTGATTTGCTGATTTGCTTGGGGTTGCGCCTGGCTTGGGCGACTGGCCTGATTGTTCTGGGCCTGATTTTTCTGTTGTCGACCTCGATCGTCCGCGGGCAATATTGCACTCCCGACCAGTGCGACGAATGCGACTTGTGGAAGTCTTGTCTGGACGGTTGCTATCAGCCGCCGGAACTTTGGGTGATCAATACCCGGGGAGTCTCTCGCTGCCGCCGGCTCGACGCCAGCTTCGAAAAAATTTGCTATCGGCGTTACGATGCTGCTTGCGGCCGATTTGTGGCTGAAAATCGGGCCTCTTTCCTGGCCTCCGAGGCATCGATGCCGACCTTTTTTTATGTGCATGGCAATACGCTCAAACATCGAGGGGCGATGAAGTCGTTCTGGCAAGTCTATCATCGCATGCGCTGCTGTCCTGGTCCCAAACGGTTGGTTTGTTGGTCATGGCCGGCCCAGCGTGTGATCAAGGGGTTGCGTATTCGTAAGATGATCAGGGATAACTTGCATCTCAAGCTGACCTATGCGGAGTATCAGGGTTACTACCTGGCCAGGTTGGTGCAGGAGATGAGCCTTTCGCAAGGGGTGATGCTGTCGGGGCACAGTTATGGCGCGATCAGCGTATCGACCGCGGCTCATTGGTTGGGAGGAGGCCACTTGCGCGGGCTGACTTTGGCGGGCGGCACAGGGGCCTTACGCCCCAATCTTCGTTTGGGTTTGATCTCCGGTGCGTTTGACAATGATGCCTTGCTGCCCGGGCACCGTTATGGGCAGGCCTTCGTAGCTGCGGAAAAGGTTTTTGTCACCCGCAACGCGCGGGACAGCACGCTGAAAATTTGGCCCAAAGTGTCGTATCGCGGCCGTCCCGCATTGGGAGTCACGGGGCTCAATGCCAATCGGTTGGGCCAATACCGAGCCAAACTTTGTCAGGTTACGATGACCGCAGACGTCCGCAAGTCGCATTACCTGACACCTCATCTGAAGAGTACTCGTTTCGTTGCCATGCTCTGCTGCCTGGCATTTCCCGGAGGCCAGGAGGGCCTGCCACTCGCCCAGGCGCAACCGGTACAACAAAACAGCGAAACCCCTGCGGCTGCGTTGAGCTTGGAGCTGGGGAACCCTGGGTAAGCCTCACTTCTTTCCCGCTACGGACGGTCGGACTGCTGGCAGGGGATGGCGCTTTTCGGGTGCGATGAAATAGCCGTATTTCAGAAATCGCAGCGTGGCGAGCTGTACCTGCTTGCTTTGGGGCAGTAACTGGTGGATTCCTTTCACCACGACGAAATCGCTTGCTCCGGCCAGCTTTGTCGTTTTGACCGTCAGCATGCCATCGTCATCGCCTGGCAATGCCAGCAGATAGCCTTCCTGGCCTCCCGTTCCCCCGGCGATGATTCCAAACTCGAACTTGGGAACCGCCAGTCGCTTGGCCAATTCGGGCCATTTTCGGTTGGCTGCCAGTTGTTGCAGCGGTACGCCCGCGACCGCCTGAGCCAGTTTGCTGTCGGCAAAATTGTCGGCCATGCTGGCCCCGTGATTCGGCGGTGCGATCATCACGAACCGTTTGAATTGGACTGAGGGTCTGGCGGCCGGCGTGAGCAGTTCGAAGTCCTTCAGAGTGTGGCGTATGACCAGGTTCCCCATGCTGTGGGCCACAAAACTAATTTCGCGGACTCCTGCCAGATGCTCGATGATACTGGCCAGAGAGAGTGCATGTTCGTCGATGGAGGCCATCGTCGAGGGGTAGCCAACATTCACCACGGTAAGCGCCCCTTTTTTTTCCAAAAAATCGGCCAGGCCGGACATCATCTGGCGGTTCGCCCCCAACCCATGCAAAACAATCACCACGGCAGGTGGCATGGGGGGAATTTTTTTTTCCTGTTTGATTTCGTCCAGTTTGGCCAGGCAGGTCTCTAGTGAGCCGCGGGCGTGACGTTGGTCCTGGCCGTCGATGAGCCGGTAGTGGCCGATGACCACATGCTTCTGGATACGCCAGTTGTGAAACACTACTTCGTCGGACCAGGTAAAACGGCCCCCCAGTGTCTTGGAGCCCAGGCCAAGGAAGCTGGTGTCAGCCGGCGCAGCGACCACGTGTTGCGTCAGCAATAGGCCCATCTGCGAAGGGCCCATCAGCAATGAACCAGCCAGAAAGAGGAACGTGCCAGGCAACACAGGGCCCAAGATCCAGAGGCTTCTACTTCGCAAAGACATGGGTGTTGACATGACAGCCCTTTTGTCAAACGGTCACACCAATCCCTTGCGCACGGCCCAGACAGCGGCCTGAGTGCGGTCGGAGACGCCTACTTTGCGGAGGATGTGCTGGACATGCTCTTTGACCGTTTCGTAGCTGATGGCCAAGGCACTGGCGATTTCCTTATTGCTCAAGCCTAAAGCCAGTTGTTTGAGAACTTCCCCTTCGCGCCGGGTGAGTGGCACTTCCAGGTCGATAGGAGAACGGGGAGTCGATAGCGAGCCGGTGACTCGGCGTAGTTCCTCGCGAGTCCAGATCGATTCGCCAGCGGCAGCCTGACGGATGGCGGTGATGATCTGGTCGCGTGAGGCGGCCTTGTTCAGGTAGCCAGCTGCTCCCATGGCAACGGCTCTGGCGATGTAGGTGGGGTTGTCGTGGGCGCTGAACATTAAGACGGGCAGGTCTGGCAACTCCGCCCGCAATCGGCCCAGGCAAGTTATGCCATCACTATGCGGCATACGGACATCCAGGAGTGCCACATCCGGGTGCTGGGCAAGGGCCAACGGCAATACCTGGTCCCCATCGGTGGCCGCCGCCAGCAAATGGATTTCCGTCCCACTCAGCATGCTGAGCAGGCCTGTTCGTACCACCTCATGATCGTCGGCAATTAATAATTCAATGGTCATCCCACCGTCCCCTACGCTACGGGATTCCCCGTTGTGGGGGGGCATCGGTCCCCCCATCCACTGTTTAACTTATCACGAATGGCAAGTATGACAATGAGGCTCCTGGCAATGGGGCAGATAATTTGTGGCTGAAAAAGTGCCCGCTAGCACTGGGATGCGTCTCTTTACAGTTATTTACGGATCTCCCATACTCAAGCGGGCCTTGGATTCTGCCCCCTGAACCCTGAACCCGATAGGTTTCCCTGATGCTGTCGATGAACGAGGTGACTACGTATCGCTGGTCATTTGAGCAGGACATTGGCCGGTACGAAGCTGCCGGGTACAGTGGAATAGGTGTCTGGCGGAGAAAATTGGCCGATTACGGAGAGCAGCGAGGAATCGATCGGTTGGCCGAGAGCCCTCTGCAGGTGACCAACCTGTTGTGGGCTGGCGGGTTTACCGGGAGTGATGGACGTTCGTTGCAGGAGAGTATCGACGATGCGGCCCATGCGGTGCGGTTGGCGGCCGCCATGGAAGCGGGTTGTTTGGTCGTCTATTCGGGCGGGCGTAATCATCATATTGCCCGACATGCCGACCGCTTGCTGACCACGGCCCTGGAGTCATTGCTGGATCTGGCCGAAGCCGCGGATGTGGTCTTGGCAATCGAGCCGATGCACCCTGGCTGTGCGGCGGAGTGGACGTTTCTGACCGACATGGAATCGACGCTTCGGCTGCTTGAGCGTTTCAACACCCCGCAACTCAAACTGGTCCTGGACACCTACCATTTTGGCTTGGATCCTGTCGTGCGACAAAACCTGGCTGAGATTGTTCCTCATACGGCGCTGGTGCATCTGGGGGATCGGCGCGACCTCCCCTCGATGGATCATCAACGCTGTCCGTTGGGCTGTGGCGTGGTGCCGTTGGAGCAAATCGTGCATGAACTGCAGTTGGCTGGGTACGAAGGGGATTTTGATGTCGAGTTATTCGGCCAAGATATCGAATTGTGCGATTACGGCCAGTTGCTTGAGGAGACACACCGACAGTTCGCCCCGATGGTTTCCTTGGTACCTCATGGTTAGGATCGTTCGAGAAATAACTGTCCGATGTCCCCTCGCCCCTTTGGGGAGAGGGCAGGGTGAGGGGCCTGGAAATATGCCAGTTATTTCTCGAACGATCCTTAGCCCACCATTGTAAGAAATGCGGTCTAGTCCCATCATCGTGACTTCTCAGGTGTCGATTGCCGCGAGAGAACTGCGATTTACCTTTGTCCGCAGCACGGGGCCCGGCGGGCAAAACGTGAACAAGGTTAATAGCAAAGCCGTTTTACACTGGAACGTGCGCCAATCGAAATCGTTGCCAGAAGATGTGAAGGAGCGTTTTCTTGGACGATACGCACGGCGGATCAGTCGCGAGGGGCGATTGGTTCTCTCCAGCGATCGTCATCGCGAGCAGGCTCGTAACGTGGCCGATTGTGGGCGTAAATTACGCGAACTGGTGCTCTCGGTACTCGTTGGGCCGAAGCCTCGCAAACGGACCAAGCCTTCGCGCGGGGCCGTCCTGCGTCGGTTACAAAAAAAACACCAACAGGCTCAGCGGAAACAGGAACGCCGTTTCCGGCCAGATGACGATTGACGAAAAGTACTGCTTTTAGGTAGTTGACTAGTCAATGACACCGATTTGAGGTTATAATTACGGGTATGGTTTCAGATCCGGCGGATGAAGCCGACCTGGCCAACATCGTCCATGTAGTTAAAGTCCTTGGCAGGCGGCTTATCCGCCTGACGGTGGTACTTCGCCCCATGGTGAGTTTGGAAATACGGGAAAGTCCAAATCTGCTTTTCGTGCTGGCCTCATCTATTTGCTCTTCGATTGATCCGCGAGTATCACAGGCTGCTTTTTGTTGCGGCCGGTGGCTGCGCCAAGTAGGAGGTAGTTAAAATGAGTAGAATAGACACACGTTCGGAGGGTAATGCCGCCTGGATGGAGCATCAAATTCTCGACCACGTGAAGCAAGCTTTACGGGTGACACTCCACTGGCGGACACCATCGGTCGGGCTGCCGCGTAAGTTGTCGAGTGTCCGCTTTACGCTCCAGTCATTTTTACGCCATTTGGAACGATTGATCGATATGGAAGAGCAAGATGGATACATGGTGGTTGTCTCGGAATTGAAGCCTAACATGCAGCACTGGATTGAACAGTTGCAGCACGACCATGTCCAATTCCGCCAGCAATCCAAACAGCTTTTGCAGGAAGTGGAAGAGATTTCGGAATACCAATGCGAGCAATTCGATCAGGCGTGTCAGAAAATCGAGGATTTTCTCGCCTGTGTGGATCAGCACGACAAAAAAGAGATCCAGTTGCTACAGGAAACGCTGCTGTGTGACGAAGGGGGGGAAGGCTAAGTGAAAAAAGGGGTCAGGAGCCTTTTATCACATTCAGACGTTCTCCATCGGCGCTCGGTGCGATAAAAGGCTCCTGACCCCTTTTTTAACTAGATCACCGACAGGCTGGGCAGTGGTGGGTTCGCTAGCCTGCTGCGAGTGATGTTTTTGATGAGCTGGTAGCCGATTTGTTCAAAGTAAGACGCAGCTGCCGGGTCGAGGAAATTATCGGCCGTTTTGCCTTCGTCTCCCCGTTTGCGGATATCAATTTGAATGGGTACTTCGCCCAGGAATGGAACCTCCATCGACTCTGCTTTCCGCCGAGCTCCGCCCGTTCCAAAAATGTCATAGCGCCGGCCATTGTCGGGGCAGAGAAAGTAACTCATATTTTCAACAATTCCCAGGAGAGGAATGTTCACCTTGCGGAACATGGCCACGGCCTTGACCGCATCCAACAGAGCCACGTCTTGCGGTGTGCAAACCACTACCGCGCCGGTCAAGGGCAGTAGTTGCGAAAGGGTAAGAGCAATATCGCCAGTCCCCGGCGGCATATCGATGATTAAATAGTCGAGTTCACCCCAATCGGTGTCGCGCAAGAATTGAGTGATCGCACCGTGGAGCATCGGACCGCGCCAGACAACCGCTTCCTCGGGAGGGACAAGGAACCCCATACTCATCACCGGCATGCCATCGGCCAGGATGGGTTGGAGGCGGCCGTTCTCTGCCGTGGGACGTCCTTCCAGGCCCAGCAGGTGAGGGATGCTCGGTCCGTAGACATCGGCATCCATCAGACCCACTTTGCAGCCTGAATTTTTCAACCCGCAAGCGAGCGATGCGGCAATGGTGCTTTTTCCCACGCCTCCTTTGCCGGAGCCCACGGCGATTACGCTTTTCACGGTCAAGCCGATGCCGCCAATCGGTTCTGCTTCGCGCTGATGGAGGGCGACCTGGACTTTCACTTCGGCTGATCCAGGCAGTTTGGATTGTAGCAATTGCTGCAATGCTTCGCTGGTTTCTTGCCATAGCGGGGCGCAATACGATGTCAAACCAATGGTCACGTTCACCCTGTCGGCATCGACCGTCAGGCTGTGGACCTGATCCATCTGAGTAATGCTACGGCCTGTTTCCGGGTCGGCGAATTGTTGCAGTAGGGCTTCGACAGCAGTTCGATCGATAGATCCATCAGTCATAGGGGCTCCAGGTAAGGCTTGACCAGACATTTTGTCAAACGCATCTTTTTGGGTTTCCGCCGGTCAACAGGACCATCCCCTAAGGAGTTGCTGCGGGAACCCAAAAAGTAAGGCTTGACCAGACAGAGCGCAGCGCGCATAAAAATCCCCCCGCAAGTGGGGCAGCAACTTGCGGAGGGGGGGATGCGCAGCTCTCCCACGCATTCTGGATTTTAATAAGTGGCGCCGAAAATAGCAAACCGTCTAGACGAGTTGAACTAAAATATTTTTTATTCAAATATCGTAACCCTATTGAAATAAGTAGTTTACGTGATATTCGATATTGTAAAAAAATCCTGATTCTGGTCGTCATACAGTCCCGTGAGCCGGTTAAGATGGTACTCGGGCAGTATGATTGCAGATTGAGCAGGCGTTATACAGTCTTATGGGCATCACCTGTTCCAAACCATACCACCGACTGCCATTCCACCGACTGCCACTCCACCGACTGTTTGATGAGTCCTAAGCCGTTCGTGCTTCAACGGCACCGATCTGAGTCGGCAGGAATTTCCACCGCCCCGTTCTCTGGCGACACGTTCTCTGGCGACAGGCATTCAGCCTCAGCCCAAACAGGTCCGCGGAGCAAATCAGTCCAGTTTTTTCATAGCCCAACGAGCGGTGGGCATCGTGCGATTGCCAGTTATTGCAGTCGATGAGTGTGGCTATCCGCTCCGTTCCCAACGCCCGTAATAAATCGGGAAGCTGTTTCATCAACACGCCCCATGCCCCCCATCTGGTTCCCTTGCCATCATACGACCAGGCGGTACCGGCTGAAAATCGCACAAATGAACGCATTTCGATCCAATCTTCCCGAAACTCGCCCGGTCCGAGCACCATCCAAACGGCCGCGCCAATGCGATCCTGGCAAAGGGTGAGAAAGCACAAATCGCCACGTTCCAGGCGTTCTCGGACGGTCTGTTCGTTGCCGTAATAAGTGGCTAGCGCCGAGTAGTCGTTTTCGTCCGCCTTGCGGACCTGGTAACTCCGAGGTATCCGCGTGGGAGGTCCCGCTTGTGCCAACGCCGCGTTTTCCAGGTCCAATTGCCAGAGATCGCCGGCGTAAATCCCAGCCCGTTCACGAGCGACCGGATGACGCAGGATCCGCCGCAAGATGGCATAGAGTGCCCGGTTGCAACCACGGGCCTGCCGCAACTGATTCATTTTGCTCACCCGGGTGTGCCAGGGGCCGGTGGTAGCGGATGTGACGGCTGTCATGGGTATGAAAGAATCAGGTTTCCGAGAAAAAAGTGTGTCGGGTTGCCTTTCGAGAGTGGTCCATGAGGGAGAATTTCGCGGCAGTCGTGTACGGGATACTCACCAGAGCACACATCATGACCTACGATTTACCATGTTTTGTGTATGCACGGAAAGCATGAACGCAAGCAATGGTTGTCCCAAAGAAGGATAGGTTCCCACCCAGGTGGCGGCCCAATTTTTTCGAAATATCAAGCACGCCTATGTGTGGAATCGCTGGAATCGTCGGTTTGGATCGTCGTCCCGCATCGGATCGGTGCCTGCAGGCGATGATCGCCCAACTACGGCATCGGGGGCCGGATGCGTCGGCGACTTTTGTCGATCGGCATCTCGGCCTGGCCCATGCGCGACTCAGTATTGTCGACTTGGAATGTGGCCAGCAGCCGATGCACCATGGTCCGCTGACAATTTCCTTCAATGGGGAAATTTATAATTATATTGAACTCCGGGAAACGCTTGTCCGGAAAGGTCACGATTTCAGAACCCGGTCCGATACCGAGGTGATCCTGCACGCCTACCAGGAGTATGGCGAAGGGTGCGTCGAACATATGAATGGACAGTGGGCCCTGGCTATCTGGGATCGGCACCAACAGACCTTGTTTCTATCCCGCGACCGCTTAGGAATCAGGCCTCTCTATTACACTCAAGTGCCGGGACGACTGCTCTTTGCTTCCGAGATCAAGGCACTTTTTGTCGATCCCCAAGTCAGCCGAGAACTCGATCCACGTGGCTTGGGGCAGCTGTTCACCTTCTGGACCACGCTCGCCCCCAGGACGGTCTTTCGCCAGGTCTTGGAGCTGCCGCCGGGGCACAATCTGATGGTTCATGCTGGCCAGGTAAGCGCCCCCAGCCGCTACTGGCAGCTAGATTACCGGGAACCGGCCGAGCCGGCATCGGCGAATCAGTTGGCGGAAGAGCTGCGCTGGTTGCTGGAAGATGCCACCAGGCTCCGTTTGCGAGCCGATGTGCCCGTGGGAGCCTATTTGAGCGGCGGCTTGGATTCGAGCATTACCGCGGCTTTGGCTCTAAAAATTTCAGCTCGGCAACTTCAGACCTTCTCGGTCACTTTTTCGGAAAGCGAGTTTGACGAAAGAGATTACCAAAAGCAGGTGGCCCGTTTTTTACAGGTTCGGCACCATTCGCTCGACTGCTCGGGAGCAGCGATCGCGGATGTTTTTCCCGAGGTCATCCGGCATGCCGAAACGCCCGTATTGCGCACCGCGATAGCCCCCCTCTATCTGCTTTCCCAGCAAGTGCACGAATTGGGTTTCAAAGTGGTACTTACGGGGGAAGGTGCGGACGAAATCCTGGGAGGTTACGACCTGTTCAAGGAGGCAAAGGTGCGGCGTTTTGCGGCCCGACGGCCCACTTCCAGGATGCCTGCCATGTTGTTTCGCCTGCTTTATCCCTACCTGCCGGCCCTGCAATCGCAGTCGGTTGCCATGCGCCGGGCGTTCTTTCAAGTTTCGCCGGAAGCGCTTGCGGATCCACTGTTCTCGCATCTTCCGCGTTGGGAAATGACAGGCCAGTTGCGGCGACTTTTCGCAACCGATTTTTTGCCGCCGGAGCAGCAGCGGGATCTTTACGACGAGGTACGGCAGTCACTGCCGGCGGCTTTTGCCCGCTGGAGCCCGTTTTGTCAGGCACAATACCTGGAGACAACGATTCTGATGCCAGGGTATCTGTTGTCATCCCAAGGCGATCGTATGGCGATGGCGCATTCGGTGGAAAGTCGTTACCCGCTGCTCGATCATCGTCTGGCCGAATTCGCCGCTTGCCTTCCAGCCAGACTTAAAATGAAAGGTCTTCGCGAAAAGCATCTTCTCAAGCGGGCGACGGCCGATTTGGTGCCAGCGGCCATTACGGAACGAACCAAGCAGCCTTATCGGGCGCCCGATGCGAAAAGTTTTTATCGCCAGGGCTGGCAGCAATCGCGGGCTGAATACATCGAGCCGCTACTTGCACGGGACCGTTTGCGATCGGACGGTGTTTTTAATCCGAACGCGGTAGCTTTGCTGAGGAAGAAAATCCATGCGGGCAAGGCCACGGGAGTTCGCGACAACATGGCATTTGTCGGTTTGCTCTCGACCCAACTGCTGATCGACCAGATGGTACGAAATTTTTCGCCAATCGAAAGCGAAGTTTTGCCTTCATCCAGCGGCAGGTCGCCTCCCCTCTCCATGGGGCAGCCAGCCAACGAATCACCCACCGCAATCCGCTAAGGAGCAATGACCCATGACGACATCCGATCTATCTCAATCCCTGCGCGCGTTTATCGACGAGAATTTTCTCTTTGGGGTGCAAACGGCCTATGGCGATGACGACTCCCTGCTCGAGGGTAGTATCATCGACTCCACCGGAGTCCTGGAGCTGGTCGCACATCTGGAGGATACCTATGGCATCACCATCGCGGATGAAGATCTTATTCCGGAAAACCTCGATTCGATCTCTGGGCTGACACAATTTATCAGCCGTCAGGGCGAGAAAGCCACGGTGAGCCAATGATTACCTTGAACACGCTCGAAGCCTACACATACACCGATTTGTTACTCGATGCCGGGGCCGAAACCGAGCGGATTGTCGCAACAATCCGGGACCAGGTGCTGGGACAACTACGTCGCAAGGGCGTGGTTTTGGGCCTTTCGGGGGGAATCGACAGTAGCGTGACCGCGGCTCTCTGCGTGCGCGCCTTGGGTTCGTCACGCGTGCTGGGCCTCTTCATGCCGGAGCGGGATTCCTCCTCGGAGAGCCTACGATTAGGGCAGTTGCTAGCCCGGCAACTGGGAATCGAAACAGTCGAGGAGAATATTTCCGCGACCCTCGATGGGACCGGTTGTTACGCGCGTCGAGAGCAGGCACTGCGTAAGTTGTGGCCTGATTTCGATTCGAGTTGGAAATGGAAAATTGCCCTTCCCAGCTTGTTTGGAAAAGCGTCCTACCGTATCTTTTCGGTCGTTGTGCAGGACGGCACGGGTACGGTGCGTCGGCAACGAATGCCGCTGGCGGTCTACCAGGAAGTGGTAGCCGCAACCAATTTCAAGCAACGTGTTCGCAAGATGATGGAATACTATCACGCCGATCGACTTAACCGGGCCGTGGCCGGGACTCCGAATCTGCTGGAATACGATCAAGGGTTTTTTGTCAAGTTGGGCGATGGGGCCGCCGACCTGAAGCCGATCGCGCATCTCTACAAAACTCAAGTTTACCAGTTGGCCGAGCATCTCGGGTTGCCCGGAGAAATATGCCGTCGTGGGCCGACCACCGACACCTATTCGTTGGAGCAGACGCAGGAGGAATTCTTTTTCTCATTGCCCTACGACCAGATGGACGCATGCCTTTATGGGAAGAATCATGCCATCGACTGCGTCCAGATTGCCACCGCGATAGGCCGTACGCCGGCACAGATCCAGCGGGTCTACGCTGATATCGATGCCAAACGTCGCGCCGCCGGGTACCTGCACCAAAGGCC
>JAJRWS010000642.1 GCA_024276705.1 Planctomycetota bacterium
GCTGGCACGTTTGGGGTCAACGTGGGAACGTGGCAATTTGTCGCCTTCTCTCTGGATGGCGACGGATCGGGCAACGCAGATGGCACCGGTCGGATTTATTCCGGGACGGAAGCGGGTGCAGCCACCCTAGTTGATACGCTCATCAATGTTTGGGACACCACCACCGCCTCCGGAGACCGCTTCAAGGTCGGTGCTGCGTTGACTACCTGGAACGTACATAACCTACCTGGTGCCTTTGCCGACGTGCGGTTCTATGACGAGACGCTCAGCCTGGCCGCCATCGAGGGCATTCGTTCGTCGGTCATTCCTGAGCCTTCCTCGCTTCTGCTGGTGGGTTTAGGAATGATTAGTTTGATCGGTTACAGCCGACGTCGTAAGTAAGTCGGCTTTGCAAACACGGAAAAGAACAGCGTTTCTCGGTTTTTTCTCGGTGCAAGCTGGCCCGAGAAACGCCTCTTTCCGTGGTTGGAGAATTGTAAGCCGGAACGAGCGCCCCGTTCATAAGGAAATGGGGCTGTTCCGGCAATTTTTAACGTGCAGGTCTAGAACAATGCCGGAACTGCGCACGGCTTGTTCCGGCCTACGACTTTGACGGAAAGGAGGTCTACCATGAAGAAACAACCACGTATCGGCTTTACTTTAGTAGAGCTTTTGGTCGTGATTGCGATCATCGGCGTACTGGTCGCCCTACTACTACCGGCGGTGCAGGCGGCTCGCGAGGCGGCTCGGCGCACGCAATGCAACAACAACCTCAAGCAAATCGGCTTGGCGATGCAAAACTATCATAGCGCTCGTGGGAGTTTTCCTGCCGGCATGGCAGTCAAGATACCCGAGCAATGCCCAATCGATTGCCGCGGCATCGGGATGCATGTCGTTCTGATGCCTTATTTTGAGGAAGGGCTCATCGAAGAAACATTTAGTGACTTCTACGACGCAAGCTGGGGGTGGGCCAGCTGGGCTATGGATGTAAATGGTCTTGTGGACAATGCAGTTCCATTTACCCCGATTTCTGCCTATCTTTGCCCAAGCGTTAGCCGATGGGACGATTTGCCTTATCGCAAAGATTATTTTGGCGTGATCGGCGGTGCTCTGTTAGACCCACCGGACCTTCCGCGAGGCTTTCGCGGATTTTCCTACACCGACGGGGTCATGTACGCCAATAGCTTTACTCGTATCGGGGAAATCACCGACGGCACCAGCAACACGTTCGCCGTGGGCGAAAGCATTCATGGCCATCCGTTTGGCGATGGACCCAACAATATCAATCAACCCGATGGAGACGGCTCGGGCGCGCCGACGCAGTGGTGGTTGGGAGGTAGCGTCAGGAACTCGCCTCCTGATGACAGAGACCAAAGCTGCGGCCGAATATTGCTGAGTACGCTCCACCCGGTCAACAGCCAGCTTCCAGTTCCACTCGAAGATCAGGATAGTAACGAGGTGCCGTTTGGAAGCGACCATCCGGGCGGAGCCCAGTTCGTCTTTTGCGACGGGCACGTCGGCTTTATCCAAGATGGCATTGATATCAATGCCTACCAATGGCTCTCAAGCCGCGCCGGGGAAGAAGTGGTGAATTATTAGGCCCGGCCGCCAGCTAGAACACCCAACGAAAGAGAGATAGATCGATGATGATTCAGGCTCGCTATGGCTTGATGGTTCTTATGGCCGGTCTGCTGATCGGTTGTGGCGGGTCGGATCACGAAGAAACGGCCCCAGTAACTGGCAAGGTGACGCTCAAGGGAACGCCCGTGACCAAGGGACGCATCGCCTTTTATCCGTCGCAGGGTCGGCCGGCGATGGGAGCGATTCAAAGCGATGGAACTTACTCGTTGACCACATTCGACCAGGGCGATGGAGCCTTGCTTGGCAAGCATCGAGTGACAATTACCGCCAGCGAAACGGTTGGTGGTGTGTCCATGGGCACCAGTGTCGAGGAAGAGCTAAAGCTGGCCATGGAGGCAACGTCCTATGAACAAGCCAAAACCATTTGGCTTGTGCCCCAAAAGTACTCGAATCGTAAAACCTCGAAACTCCAAGCAGAAGTCGTTTCGGGAAGTAACACACACGATTTCAATCTCGATGAATAACAGGAACAAAGGTATCATTATGAAAAATTTGAAAAAAACCGCTTCCGTTCAGCGCCGACGCCTGTCTCTCGAGAAACTCGAAGAGCGTCAAATGCTTGCCGTCACCTATTGGGTCGATGACAACGATCCTGGTTCCAATTCGGGTGCAGGGGACTACGGCACGGTAATCACCAATCCCTTTGTGACCATTCAAGAAGCAGCCGCGGTTGCCGCGGCGGGGGATACGGTCAACATTCGAGAGGGCACCTACCGCGAGACGGTCACCCCGACGAACAGCGGATCGGCAGCCGACCCGATTATCTATCAGGCTTACAACGGCGAGCAGGTGACGGTCAGCGGGGCCGAAACGATTTCTGGGTTTACCCAGCTCACCGGGGATATCTACCAAGCCAATATGCCCACGAGTCTGGGCTTTGGCAGCGATCAAATTTTTGTCGATGGACAGATGATGCTCTGGGCACGCTGGCCCAACACGCTTTCTCTCGATGTTTCGAATCCTGTCTGGGATACGAACAGCACCATCACCGCTACCGCAGTCGGTGGCGATTGGGATGTCTCACTGACCGATACGAGTTTCCCGGGAGATGCGTCGGATTGGGCGGGCGGTTATGTCCGTATGGCCCCTGCCAACGGGTGGATTAACGAGACCGGATTGATTCGAGCATCAAGCAGTGGCGATACTTTAGATTTCGATTTCCTCACTTTCCCCTATGAGCCTCAGAGTAACGACGAATATTATCTTACCGGGACGTTCCAGGCACTCGATTCTGCCGGGGAATGGTTTCGGGACAGTGGTGGAACGCTCTCTCTCTGGCAACCAGGAGGCGGGGATCCAGACACTTCTAATGTGGAATACAAAGCGCGTGATTATGCCTTTGAACTCGGCGGAATCGACTATACCACGCTCGACGGCATCGACATCTTCGCATCGACTATCCGAATGGATGCAACTAGCGACTACAACACGATCCAGAACATGGATGCCAAGTATCTCAGTCACCTCGAGCTGATTGAAACCTCTGGTTGGGGAGTCGGGACATTCGATACCGGAATCATTTTATATGGCAGCAACAATACTCTTCGTGATAGTACGATTGCTTACAGTTCAGGCAACGGGGTTTCTGTCCGGGGAGACGGTCAGCGAATAATCAACAATACGATTCGTGACGTCAACTACCTTGGTACCGATGCAGCAGCGATTTACACCGAAAATTCTTTCGCAAGTCCAACCACCAATCTCGAATTTGCCTACAACACTGTCTACAACACGGGGCGAAGCGGGATTGTGGTTCGCTACGCTCAAGGGAGCCGCATCCATCATAACGAAATATATAACGCGATGCTGCAAACCTCCGATGGAGGCGCAATCTCTACCTTCGGCATCGAGGGAGGGCCCGATTTCAATGACGGGAAAGGATCCGTCATCGCCTACAATCGCATTTACGATATCTACGCGTTTGGAGACCCTGGCGACTCACGCGTTTCGGCAGGCATCTACCTGGATAACGGCAGCAATGGGTACACCGTCAATGACAATATCGTCTGGAATACGCAACGAGCACTCCAACTGAACACTTTTACCGTCGATCAAGATCACAAAATCTATAACAATACGCTTGTTGGAGACGATTACGCATTAGAATCGTTTGGAAAGATCGGCGAACAAAACACGACCGGCACCGAGTTCTGGAACAATCTACTGGTGGGAACAGTGGACTTTTATAATGCCGGCTGGAACAGCAATGGCAGCAACTACGTCACTGCGAACGTCGCCACGGTTCAATTCGTGAACCCGGCAGGGGCCGATTACCGATTGAGCGCAGGCTCGCCGGCGATTGACGTTGGGACCGCAACCCCACCTTACACGCGAGGCGCTCTTGGAGCCGCTCCCGACGCGGGAGCCATTGAATTCAATACGCCCGCGTTCACCGCAGGCGTCGGGTCCAATCGCGATTTGGATGGCAACGCAATCGACGTCGGCTCGGGCACGACCACCGTCAACGCAGGTTATTACGACACCCTCGGCCCAAGCCCAACGGCCAACCTGGACTCGCTCATCACGGGGGTAACCATCGAGGATGTTTCCTCGGAATTCGGAACTCGTGTGGCCACGCAGACGATCGACCAATCCGGAATGACCGGAGCGGGAGTATTCGGAGCCGGAACGCACGACACGAGTGCGAATACTACGATGTGGCTGTCGGACGGTAGTGGCTCTGGCACGGGAGTGATCACCTACGACCTGGGCGCCAACTATGATCTCAGTGCGCTCAAGGTGTGGAATTACAATGAAACCTCTGGTGGCACTTCTTTCACTAATCGCGGCGCGCAGACAGTTACCATCCTTGTTTCACCGGATGATAATGTTTCCAGTTTAGTGTCCCTGGGCAGTTTCACTTTCGCAGAAGCGCCTGGTCTGAATACCTACACTGGCGAACTTATCGACTTGAGCAGTTTCGGGCTCGCGGGAGATGCCCGTTTGGTACGTTTCGACATTACGGCCAATTACGGTAACCCTCTACTGGTTGGCCTCTCCGAGGTGCAGTTCCAGGGAGCTGCCGTCGTCCCAGGCCCGCTTGTCACAGGGGTGACTGCGACGGCTTCCTCGGAGAACCCTGGGCGAGAGATCGATACGACGGTCGATGGTTCCGGATTGACCGTGACAACCTTCGGAGCCGGATTGCACAGCACGAGTGTAGTTGGCGATATGTGGTTGACCGCTGCCGGTGCAGGTGTTGGTGCAACGGCTACCTTTGACCTGGGTGCCAACTATGATCTCGATGCGACTGCCGTGTGGCAGTACAACGAGACGGCTGACACTTCTCGCGGTATATCGACTTTCACCATCTCTGTTTCCCCGGATAGTAACGTTGCCAATTTGGTGGACCTGGGTAGTACTTTTAGTCTCACGACCAATCCTGGTCTGGGTAATATCGCCAGCGAAATTCTCGACTTGAGCAGTTTTGCACTGGCAGACAATGCCCGTTTGGTCCGTTTTACCGTTTTGACCACTCCCGGTTCTGACCGTGCTGGCCTCTCCGAGGTGCAGTTCAAAGCAGCTGCTGTGGCCATCACCTCCGTCGACCTCAGCCCAGGAGGCTCTTACTACGATTCGGACCAGACCAACAGCGCCGCAAGTCCCATTCGGCCGAACGATGCGGTCGATGCGAACGGTGCGGGCGTCGTTGGCGGGATCGAGGAAGGCGAATGGCTGGAGTACACTCTCGATGTCCAGGCCGCTGGCACCTACGATTTGACATTCAATCTCGGAACTTTTGGTGCGGGTGATTCGGTGACCGCTTCGATTCGAGATGGCTCGGGCTTCACCACGGCGGGATCGGTTACCACTGCCGACTTGGTTTCGGGGAACGACTATCGGTTGTCGAATGTTTCGCTGGACGCCGGCTTGCAAGTCGTCCGGATTCAATTTGGCGGCGATGGATTTGATTTCACCCAATTTGAAATTGAGGGAATCACCCTTGCGTCCGCCGATTTTGACAGCGACAGCGACATCGACGGTTTTGATTTCCTCTCTTGGCAACGCGGCTTTGGTATTCAGGCTCCTAACGCTGTGAAAGCGGACGGCGATGCCGACAACGACACCGATGTCGACGCGACCGACCTAAGCGTCTGGGAAGCACAGTTCGGTGGGCCCGCTCCGGCAGTAGCTGCCCCGGCGACAGCGGCTGAAACTCTGGCGACGCCCGATCCGGTGCCATTGGCCTCAGTCGTTAGCACAGAAATCCCAGTTGCCGCAGCAGCGAGGGTGACTCCAACGTCGCCCGCTCCGGCCCCAGTGGTTTCAGTCGTTACCACAGAATCTCCTGTTGCCACAGTGGAACGAACGGACGCCATCTTGGCGCTCGCCTTCCAAACGGCTTCCGACTTGATTGACACGAGCCGATCCTTGCTGGAAGAAGTGGATCCCGTCAGCCACACTGCTTTGGCGCATGATCGTTTCTTGGAATTTTTCCAAGAAGAGCGAGGAAATCTTCGCGATAGAATTGCCAGGGACATATCATCATTCCGAGACCAAGTCTCGACACGATGGGCCTCAGACTGGTCGGAAGAACTAGACTCTCACCAAGAAGAGCTAGCGTTTGAAACTGCTCTTGAGCAGATTTTTGGAGCATAAAGGAGAATCTGTGGGGAAAATTTGGTTCAGGTAGTACCGTAGGGTACAAAAAGTAGTGTCACAAAAAAGGAAGTAGCCGCAGAAGTTACGTTGAAGACCGAGTAGACATTCGCCGAAGTGGTGGTTGGGCGAAAAAACTGACTTAGGGGAGGTCAGAGGGACTTTCTATTTCGGGTCATCATGAGTGTTTCGCCTATCGAACGGATTCCAGTTGCCGAACAACTGCAGTCGCGGATAGGTAGCTGTCAATTTTGAATTACTGTTTCGCGATTTCCGGTAATTTGCTAGTCGAAGAGCATGTCAATTGAGCCAGAATCATTTTTGGATCCTCGCGATGAGACGATTCGGCAGCAGGCTGAGACGATCCGGCAGCTCGA
>JAJRWS010000643.1 GCA_024276705.1 Planctomycetota bacterium
CCCCACTTGCCAATTTCATCGCTCAGTTTGATGTAAAGTGGTACCTGGCACCTCCCATTTCGATGCGTCCAGCTTTGGCCCGACAAATTCGTCATTCCAGACGAATTTCCAGGTTTTACCTTCGGGAGTTGGCGGCAGTGGATCTTCGAACTCGCCAGCTCTCGCAGGAGTGGCCACAAGCCCAAGCAGCAGGAAAGGCAACAGAGTCTTCAGTTGCAAACGTCCCTTGACTCCGTACTAAGGTACGGGCTGTAGACTATAGGTATGAATAGAGCCCCTATGAATAGAGCCCATGCACCTATAAACGGCCTCAAGACCGGTGAGTTTGCCAAACAGGCAGGATTCAACGTCGAGACGCTCCGTTTCTATGAACGCAAAGGGCTTATCCCTGCCCCCCCGCGACTCTCTTCCGGATACCGAGAGTACTCACAAGAAACCGTTCGGCGAATCCGCTTCATCCAGCGTGCCAAAGAGCCAGGTTTTACCATTGTGGAACTTCTGGTCGTGATTGCCATCATTGGTATTCTGGTGGCCCTGTTGCTGCCCGCCATTCAAGCGGCGCGTGAATCGGCTCGGCTGGCTCAGTGCAAAAATAATTTGCGGCAGCTTGGCATCGCCCTTCTGAATCACCACGATGCCCACGGGAATTATCCCTCGGGCATCGTTGCTAACGGCAATAACTTTCGCAATGGTAAACACTCCGGATTTGTATTTCTCTTGCCTTACCTGGAACAAGTCCCGCTGTTTGACTCCTACGAGCCATCTCAACCCTGGACCTCGGCCACGAATCTTGCTGTTGGAGCAACTCACTTACAAATTCTGGCATGTCCATCCAACTTAACCGAGGTGCCCCAACAAGGAGCCATTGCTGGAAGCCCGACGGATTATGCCTTCTCAAAAGGCCCACTGGCGTATCTGTGCGACAAGCCGACAGATGGCAGGATGGGCATGTTCGATATCAATAGCCAAGTTCGAATCGCTCAAATCAGCGACGGCACGTCAAACACATTTGCATTGGGCGAAGCGGCAAGCAATGTGAACCTGGAAGCGCAAGCGCCTTGTGGGTGACTGGGCATGAAAATGGGCCAGGTCTGGTCCAAGGCAAATATTGACGGAACCAATGCAGGCAGCCACCTGGGTGGCCATGGATCGGTGCTCGCCGCGACGGCGCAAAATCCGGGCCCGGATGGACGCTTTGGAACAGGCGATGATGTCCTGGCACCCTTGAACTCGAATCCCGTCGAAGCTTCTTTCGATGCGGTCCCTGGTACGGATTGCCACGACCCAAGGGACCGCGTTCGTGGTTTTTATGGCTACCATCCCAGTGGAGCCAACTTCGTCTTCGCCGATGCCTCAGTGAAATTTATCACCAACGACATTGCCCCATCAACGTATCGTGCATTGAGTACCATCGCCGGCACCGAGTCGACGGACCGTGAATATTAGCCGGACCTGCGTATCAATCGTTCTATGGGAAGAGCCTTTTCCGCTCCATAACTTGCGGCCAGCGGCCATTCTGCAGAAGCGGGAAGAAAACTCAAAAAAATTCTGAAAATGATCGCACAAAATGCTCCGCAATGGAGATTCTCTGGATGAGAAGGACGGGCCGCCAGGTAATGATTCCGATTAGCGACTACCTGCTGGCCTGAAGCAAGTATGCGATACGGTCCACGATTGTCCCGATCCGCACATAGCCCATCTGGGTGAGTGGACGGTTGTCAATGGGTTGCGATTCAGTAGCAGCTGGCTAACGGTTTTTCGTTTGTGGAAGTCACACCAAAACGAGGGGAGACCTAATGATGAGAATTTTGTTCGCGACATGGTTAGCCGTATTTTCAACAGTGATTGTTTCGATGTTCACGACACCCGCGAACGCAACCATACTGTACTCCGAGGATTTTAGTTCAGGCGATGCCGCCCGAGCCGTGTGGGAGGAGAACCCAAGCTCCAGGAATTTTGACGCTTCGTCAGGCGATTATGTTCTCAGGCAACCGAATGGCGAGACGCCTGTGTTTTCATATTTAACTGGTGTGCCTGAAGTAAGTTCCTTGACAGATACATCGATCCGTACCCAGGTTCGTTTTGGAGATTCAGCAACTGGGGCAGCATCGCTTTTTGCCCGTTCGGGTGGTAATACAGCTATTTACCAAGGGGGCTACTTTTATGAAGAAGGCGCAATAGGTTTGTATTTGGGGTGGAATAACACGAACGATCCTTTCCCGGGCTTTCATCTATTCGATGCCGTCGCTTTTGATTATGACCTGAAAGCAGAAGACTTGGTTCTGCAAATGGATGTAATCGGAAATGAATTGACAATTTGGGCCTGGCGGCCAGGAGAAGGAAAGCCAGGCGTACCTCAATTGACGTACACCGATGTCGATGCAAGAGCGGTGTCCGGGGCAGCGGGTATTTTGCACGACCCTGATGCTGCGGGAACTGTCAGCACCACAACGTTTCGGTACTTCCAGGTTGCGGACTCGCCGATTCCCGAACCATCCACATTATTCCTGTCTCTACTGGGCCTATCAGCAGTCTGCGTAGGCTGGCAACGCAAGAGCAGAGTGTAATTTCAAGCTGCCCCTCTGTACCAGACTGTGTAGCAAAAAGGGGCAGAAGCCGAATTAGGGACGTCTCAAAGATAACTTCCCTATTTCCAAATGAGGGTTTCTCAGGTTTTCTAGTGACTACGATGCGTAACGTTCACCACGAAAGAGAAGTGTCAGCGCAGGTGTGTGTGTGTGTGTGTGTGTGTGTGGCACGTCCCTGAGGAACGAAGGGCGTGGTTGCATTGCCGAGACGCTTTTTATCAAATGCTGGTGGGAAGTACTACGTCGCACACCACGCCCATCGCCGGAAGCTGTTCTGCAGTCGAACAAACCCATCGTATTCGAGAGGCCGGCTGCAGGACACCCCGAAGTTCCGGAGGCGATGTGACCGCTGAACTTTGACGGTAGGTGGCAATGGTGAAGGATGGGCGTTGATCCCATCCGCTATATCCCAACATCCGTACGGTTGGTGGCCAAGACGGAGCCGAGAATCGCTAACTTTTTCAGAATTTTGCACGAACCTATTGCCGATCTGGCACTCTTATTATTTATGCAAGGAGTTGTCGTTGCCGAGCCATCGGCGCACTGCACCCCACTCAACCGGTTGGTGCGGTGTGTTCCGTGAATGGGTTGTTACGAAGGCGATGCAAGACCTCCCCAAGGTTAGCTCAGTGGATAGAGCACCAGACTATGAATCTGGCTGTCACGGGTTCGATTCCCGTACCGAACAGCAGGCTCAAAACCTGTTCCCCACCGAAGGGATCTGACGCGAAAGCGTTACCATGAAGCCCGAGGGTAGCGGGCGGCCCGTTAGTCGGCCTCACGTTATTGCTCTCGCTTTGGCGAGACGACAGCGTTGCGGCAACACATACCGTCGCTATGCAGTGCGTGGATACCGCTTTCACGCACGCCGTGTCCAAAGGCCACCGAAACTGCGTGTCGTCCGACGAGCACCGCTCGCGAAGACCTCACCGGTGAAATTAGCTGGAAGATGTGGCGAACATGACCGCTCAAATAGCACTCCGCGTGCGGATGTGTGACCAGGCGATTCGTTCCGTTGCCCGAGGGTGTTTTTATTTCAACCGCTTGCGAACCAAGACTGTCAATCAACCATTTCCTGCTTCCTGTACACGCAATCTCGAGATGGGACAGCCAGCCGACCGGCCATCTCAATAAAGTTTTTTCGGCCAGTAAAGAGGCATGACTATGATGTTCTTCAGACGAGTGAAGATCCGTAGCTACGAAGTTGGTTTGTATTTCCGCGACGGTGAATTCCAGCGATTGCTGACCACAGGTCGGTACTGGTGGTTCGACCCGCTGTGGAAGGTTCGCGTCGACGTGGTCTCGCAACGAGATCCCTGGCTCAATCACAACAAGCTGGACGTGATCATCAAGAGTGACGCACTCGCCGGCCTGGCCCGGGTCGTTGATCTGAAGGACCACGAGCGTGCGCTGGTTTGGATCGAAGGCCGCTTCAGTCACGTTCTGCCGCCGGGTCTGTATGCGTACTGGACCGGTTTCAAGGACGTCCGCGTTGAAGTGATCGATGCTCACGAGGTCCGTTTTCAGCACCGTGATCTGAAGACGATTGTCCGGTCGCCGTACGCCGAACAGGTGCTTGATATCTGCACGGTTGAACGGAACCAGGCAGGCGTGTCGTTCCAGGACGGCGACTACGTGGAAACTTTGGCACCGGGCCAGTATGCGTTTTGGAAGAACATGGCGGACTCGAAGGTTGTCGAGGTCGACATGCGTGAGCAGGCTTTGGATGTGGCGGGGCAGCAAATCATGACCGCCGACAAGGTAACCTTGCGCATGAACGCCCTGGTCACTTACCGCATCACCGATGCGCGTAAATCTGTCATGACTGCCGAAGGCGCCAAGCAATCGTTGTACCGCGAGGCGCAGTTGGCCTTGCGCGCGGTGATTGGTACCCGCGATTTGGATTCGTTCCTGACGGATAAGGATGCCGTCACCAGCGAGTTTGAAGGGCAGGTCCGTCAGCGTGCTGGTGAATTGGGTTTGGAAGTTGTTTCGGTAGGTGTCCGCGATGTCATCCTGCCGGGCGTCATGAAGGATCTGATGAACCGTGTCATCGAGGCCAAAAAGGCGGCCGAGGCGAACCTGATTTCCCGCCGTGAGGAGACGGCGGCCATGCGTAGTCAGGCGAACACCGCCAAGGTACTGGCCGACAACCCGACCCTCATGCGACTCCGGGAACTGGAAGTCCTGGAGCGAGTTGCAACCACGGGCAAACTCAACGTCGTGCTGGGTGAAAAGGGTCTGGCCGATCGGGTCACGCATCTCCTGTAGACGGGGCCTGTTGTCGTAACGAACACCCTTGGTTCGAGGAATCGGACCAGGGGCTCTTTTCGTCGACGGATGCAAATTGAAGTCGGTCGATGTGATGCGACTCATGCAAAATACCCTTTGCGTCGCAGTATTGGGCTGTTCTTGCTATATTATGTATTCCTTTCGGGTGCCTAGCGTTTCATGGAGTCCTTGCCATCAGTTAACCACTCCAGCGAAAAATTTGTGAAAGCGATTTTGCTGCAACCGGCTGTTTCGAACAGACATCCGATCGTGCCGTCGGGCATGATCGTCAGACACGAATATCCAAAATATCCATCGCAGACCACCTTGGCGACTGGCCACGTCTTCGCCTCGTCGTAGCTGAGGCGCACCGTACCAACGCGCCGGTTCGCGGTTGTCCCCTTGCTGTAAAGGATTCGGCTCTTGCCCCCGTCGAGATCAGGCCAGGTAAAGCGGAGAAGGCTGGCCTGACATCCAGCGTCGGGCAACTCTGGAATGTCGAACATTTTTGACCAGGTTTTGCCACCGTTTTTACTGGTTGCACCGGCCCGACCGTCTTTGCCTTGCCCAGTTCTCATATTCAACAAGAGCGAACCATCGGTCAACTCGACCACTTGCGACTCGTTGACGTTGGGCCCCACTTCGCCTTCTGACATTTGCCACGTCTTGCCGTGATCGTCACTGTAGATGATGAAGTTCCATGAGGTTCCCCATTTGCCCCCGACAGGCTTGGTCTCGAAGCATGGAATAACCAAACGGCCTGAGCGCGTTTGAATACCCACGCCTGGGCCATGACCGGTCTCTGCCCACTCGGGTTGCTTGGTCATGGCCGTGATGTCGACCGGCTTAGACCATGTGACGCCCTCATCTTTGCTAGTCATGACCCAGGTGGTTATAGAATCGCGTCCCAGGCCGGGAGTCCTTTTGTGTTCCCCCAGTTTCTCGCCTTTGGGAATTACCGGCCAACGGTCGTAAACCAGCACGATCGTGCCCGTGACATGGTCGATCACTGCGGTGGGATCCATGGCGGCTTCGGGGACTGCCTTGACAAGTACCTGCATCGGCAGCCATGTCTTGCCGCCGTCGAGACTCCGTTTTAGTACCATATCCGTCGCGCTTTGGTCATTGCCGCTACGCCCCTCGCAGAATGCCAGCAAGGTGCCTTTCGGTGTGCAGATCAGTGACGGAATTCGGAATGCTCGATAAACATCTCCATTAACATAAACATCCACTTTCTCCGGCTCAACCGCTACGCCGCGTGTTGCGACCAGGCTCAGGGCAACCAGAGATACGGTTCCCAATGTCAATACGTTCTTTGGGCTTACCATGGCTTTAATGTCTTTCCGCAAGAGAGAAACGTGTTCGTGCCAGATTACAAAATTTGAGTTGAGCTTACTTCTGGATAGCACAATAAAATAGCAGGTTCTCAGTTGTAGCCAATAGGCAGCAAATGGTAAAATCGCTACGTCCGCCTTCGAGCTTGAGGTCGATGTGACCTTCGGCAGTTAGGGGTGGGCAAAATGATGCCTTCAAGACCAGGCTTCGAAAGACACACCATGAAAATGTACATCTTGGTCAAAGAATCCGTGCCAATGGGATGTGCGATTGTTGCGGTGGCGCATGCATCACTTGCGGCATACTTGAAGTATCAGAATAGTCCAGAGGTTAAGCAGTGGCTGGCAGGACCCTTCAATAAAGTGGATTGCAAAGTTGATGGAGTCGATTTTGAAAGAGCAAAGCTAGAACCCAACAACGTTGTCATTACCGAATCCGCATTAAACCAGGAAGAAGTCGCGATAGCATTTATGCCAAGAGAGAATTGGCCGAAATCCTTCCAGTATTTTCCAATGTATCGCGAATCGTGACGACTACTTTTAGAGACCCATGAAGATTCGCCGGAAAAACTAATTGTCGCTACACAACATCCCCCACAGATGACGCCATGTCCCCGACAGGTGTGTGTGGTGTGTGGCACGTCCAGTATTGTGTGGCACGTCCCTGAGGAACGAAGGGCGTGGTGGCCTGGGCGCGCGCTGCCCAACCCACATCGCAATGGGAAACAACACGCCAGTCACCACGCCCATCGCCGGGAGGACGTGCCACACAGAACTCAGGCAACGTCACACGACTCTGGGTGCGCCACTCCCCCCACAGATGGCGTCATGTCCCCGACAGGTGTGTGTGGTGTGTGGTGTGTGGCACGTCCAGTATTGTGTGACACGTCCCTGAGGAACGAAGGGCGTGGTGGCCTGGGCGCGCG
>JAJRWS010000644.1 GCA_024276705.1 Planctomycetota bacterium
CTGGCGTTACCCTCCGCCAAGAAAATTACGGTTTTCCATAGGAGATAGACCACCGTCGAAGAAAAGTGGCCAGGATCCGTTTTGGCAATTTGGGCAATGCATAAATCAGGGTGGGCCTGACTTATGCATATCGTAGTGACAACGCCAACGACACAAAACCACGTCGATTCTTGATGTTACCTTTGCAATCCTCTTGGCGTCGCGACGGGATATACTGGGCCACAGCATCCCCAAGAGCCGACGAGGTGTATTCCAACGCATGTGAGCCATTGAAGAAAAATCATGCCGCTTTTAAGAAACGCCTCATCTCTCAGTTAACAAGGTCTGCCCCCGCAAGGCTCGGTACTACATGGCGGATCATCTCTTCGGCCCACTCCGACGGCCAACGACTATCAGCCCCAACAGACTGAAACATGCCAAGACGAGCGTGGTCGGTTCGGGGACGAAAGTGAATTTGTAGATGGCCGTGCCAGAGCCTCTATTGTTGGCTCGACTTGCAAAGCGATTCGAATTGAAGACCCATGTAGAAATCGCCGAAGCTCCATCGATCGCATCATGGCCAACCCAGGCAGCAGGCCCCGTGACGGTCCAGTCAATCAGCAGACTGCCCTTGGAGGGATCATAGTGGAACGGATTCTGGAATTCGAAGGCGATATCAAAATCCTTCGGACCGCCAATTGGGCCGCTATTCGCGGTCGAAAACGTAACTGGTCCGTCGTAGACCACCGTCTCATCCGAGCCTATGTTCAAAGCAAAAATGTTATTGAGAGTTGCCGGAGTCCGATCCGTAGTGGACATTTTCAGGGTAAAATGAGGCCAGCTAGCCGATTTGGCCGTACCAATCAAACCGTCCGGACGCATAAAATAACCGGTCATCGTCCGCAGCGAAGCGGGAAGAGAGGCAAATTGACCGGCGTCAACAATAATTTGCATGCGATAGCCGGTGGGGTAACCAATCCCTCCCGGCTCTGTCCCCGCTGCACCGTCCGGCGCCTCGACATTTTCATACTCAGACGGAACAAAGATAGTCGTACCCGACACGGCGGGAATCGCTAACAAGGCCACCATGCCTACCACAAAACATGCTGTAAATTGAGCTCTCATCATTAGATCTCCTCAAGTTACGAGGTTCCCACATCCACAGGCCCCAAAGGTCCGGATGCAGTGCCATGGTTGGAAAAACGGGAATCCCATCCGCCATGCAGACCACCAATGGTACACTTCGCATCATTGATCCGACGTTTCAATGCCTGGTCAATGGGCTCCATTGCGGACTGGAGTTTCCCCTCATCATGTAAATCGCAACCGTCTTCAAAAACATGAGATACTATCCTGAAATATTTTGTATTATTTGACTGGACAAATCTCCAAGTCGTCATTCGCCCCATAATTCATGCGCTAGATGCCACCTCCAGCAGAGGCACGAGTCTAAATAATTGATAAAATATCTTTTTTCCATCTCACGTTTTACCCTCGCAAGGCGATTTCCCTAGAGGAGAAGGGGCGTTTTCAACCTCGGAAACATGCCAACCGAGCCTCTCGGGTGTTTTGAAGCCGGCTACCTTCAGCATGGCAACTCTGCCATCCAAGTCGCTCACGCCGGTCTAAATATCCGCCCGCTGCATCCACGCACATGCTGAAATCAGTCACCCGGCTGCCCATACTCTTGCTTTAAGGAAAACCGCTGATGAAGCCCGCCTTGCAATCCACCAAACATCCTTTCAAACGTCCCGGAACCCACGGCCTTTTACTTATCTCTGATCGGACTATTGGTGATCGCCCGGGAAGCACGAGTCCGTCAAAGAATCTTTAGCAGGCCCCATTTCGCTAGCACAGAGCGTGGGCAACCGCGTCTTTCATTTTTTGCAGACCGGTGCGCGCCACGAGTTCTGCGGGCTGCTGCCAATACTGGCAATTGAACAGTTCCAGCGATAAAGCGCCGGTAAAACCACCGCGGGCAAGAGTCTGAAAAATATTATCCAGTGGTGCAACGCCGTCGCCCGGATAGACGCGATCCCGGTCGCCAATCTTGTCTCGTGGTGGATCGGCCGGATAATCGTTAACGTGGAAACAGTGCATCGAATTGCCGGCAATCAGCGGCAGGCTGGTGAATGCCGAGCCTCCCTTGTAGAGGTGATAGATGTCCAGCAGCAGGCAGGCATTGGGGTGCCCTGCTTCGATGGCTACTTGGGCTACCTCGCCCAGCCGTGACATATTGGCTGAAAAGCCCCAAATTTCCAGTTGGGGCACCACCCCTGCCTGGTTGCCGACTTCCAGCAAATCCCGATATCTTTGGGCCGCTTCGTGCAAGTCCAGAGGCTCGTCTCCCGTGGCGCCGGCAGGCGGGGCGGCGATTCGAGATCCGCCGATCTGGCGGACCAGGTCCATGTCACGGCGGGCTTGCTCCAAGCCTTTTTTCCGAACAATTGGGTCGTTGACTATCCAACGGGCAAAACCGATGGCCCCCTCGACACGCAGACCGGCGTCGGCGATCTGATGCTTCAGGTCACCGAGTTTGCCACCACGTTCGATGTGTGCCTCGATATCACGAACCCAAGGTTCGATGCCATCGTATCCGGTACCGCTCGCTAATTTCACCTGCTTTTCAAGGCTAAGCTTGTAACCGGAGATCGTGCCACTGTTCAGGCAATAGCGCCACGGGGGAGATTTTCTTGCGGTGTCCTGAGCCAACGCGGTCGTGGACAACATGGCAGTCGACCCAAGGGCGGTTGTGGAGGCCAGAAAATTACGTCGGGTCGTTTGCTGGAACATCGGTGGAGTCCTGGTTGTTTGCTGCGCCAGGGTTCAGGATACCCGGACATACGCAGAATTGAAAACTCCGTATCGAAATTCGCATATGCTAAATAGCATGCTGTCCACCTGGTCGTTTAAGCATTTGCCACTCAAGAGATGGAGCATCGCGAAAAAAACCGCGGCATTGGGTTGACTGCAAATATATACACGCGTACACTACATGAAGAAAAAAGATCGTAATCGACCCTGGATTTTCTCAAAGTAAGGCTTGGCCGATAAATAACTATCCGGTTTTCTATAGGGAACGTTCAAGAAAAAAATTTCGGTAAATCGTGGCGTTCTGATAATGCAGCTTCGTACTCGTACTCAGCCGCTTGCGGCGGTACTCGTACTCGAGTCGCATGGCGAGTATCCTACGGCCGTCGAGTACGAGTACCGCTTCGCTGAGTACGAGTAC
>JAJRWS010000645.1 GCA_024276705.1 Planctomycetota bacterium
CATATCTCGGCGACCCGGTAAGGGCGACTCTACACAAATCCCCTTTGATGTCAAGGATTTACGAATAGACCGTTGCGGTGAGCGGGTGTGCATAGGGAGTCGAAAGTGACTCACTATTGGCATTATTGAGCCGGTTCCAATTTACTCTCCAGTAGAGTGCTCGGGTCGCCTTATTTGTAGTGAGTCGGTTTTCGCACCCTATGTCAGAGGGCGCATTGAGGTGGCTCAAGAATCTGTACGTTACCCCACCTGCAGTCGGGCCCAGTGAATGTCCATGGCGGCTTCCGTGCCTGCGTAGTAGACCACCATCACCTCCCCATTGGGCAAGACTTCCGCGTAGGGGAGCCCGAAAGTCCAGATCGACATCTCAGCCAGCAACGCACCGGTCTCCTGACCCACCACAGCATTCGCAGTCTCATGTTGGTAAACCACCACTTCGGATTTGGGATCGAAGTCACCATCCACACTGTCGGCTAAGCGGGCACGAATGGTCTGCGTCTTGAATCGATCTACCCAGGCCAGGACCACGCGCCCATCAGGCAGGATGGCAGGATGTGCGGCCTGGTCTGTGATCCCGAGGTCGACTCTCTGCTGCCAGGAGTGTCCGCCGTCCAGGCTAATTCGGCGGTGGATGTTGAGGTAAGTGCTTGTTTTTCGGTCGTAGGTCCAGGTAAAAGTCACCATTCGGCCATCCGGAGCGACGCCAGCCCGCTGATCCCAATAAAATATTCGCGCCTCGGGGTCTTGGTTGGCCGTGATGGGCTCCCCCCAGATTTGGCCGAGATCGGTGGAATGGAACAGTACCACTCGTTGATACCATTTGGAGTTGTCTTCATAGTGCTTATTGGTTTCGATGCTCATCACCAGCGTGCCATCAGCAAGCTTCATGACGGGATTGGTCAAGCTGGGCGGCCCGATGTCAGCCGGCATGGCCACTTGCCGCCACGCTGTCCAGGTGTCGCCGGAGTCGAACGAGTCTGCCAGCAGAATGGCCATGGGCAGGCAGCCTTCCGTTTCCGAATTGAACAGCGGTTGGCCGGGGAAGGTTGCCCGATCTACCCACATGCTTGCCGCAAGCAGATGGCCGGGGGCAAGCTCCGTGAGGTAGCAGATCTTGAGAGTGCCCTGTTTCCCGTTGAGATTCGAGGCTGCAAAAGGCTGTATCGGTTCGTTCCACGTCCACCCGCCGTCCGTGGATTGGAAAAGCTCGATCCTCTCGTCAGTAGAATCCTTGGTCGAACCGGCCCGGCAGGTTGCCAGCAGCGGGCCCTGGGTAAGTGGAAGGAGTGTAGGAAAGGTCAGGTTGGCCCGGTCACTGCTCGCGACGCCATGGCTCAAGATGCCGCTTTCGATGATTCTCATTAAGGACTCCTTTACTCCCAGCATGGGTCAATCTTTTTTCCAGGTTTGCACCGACGGTACGACAAACTGGTCGTTCGGGCCGACGTCGACAATCCACGCGTCGTTGCCGACGACAAACGGATGGTTCCGCGGTAAAGGTTCGGCCAGCGTCACCGCGTCTGCCTGGGCGGACCGGATCGGGTAGTAGCCAGTGAGCTGTGCGCCGGTGAGGTAAGTGCCTCGGTAGACCGAGGGGAATTGGAACCGGGCATCGGTGGTCATTGTCGTGGGAGTGATAGACGTGACATGCAGGCGGCCCACAAGCAGCGCGTCGCGCGTCCGCAGGACCAGATTGGTTCCGTCCAGACGCGCCTCCATCACGGTATGTGCTGTCTGCCGAACCGAGTTTCGAAAGTGAACAATACGGCTTACCAGAGCGGCCGCGTAATCGGCGGGTATGATCTGGTCGGTCCGAACATGGATTTCCCCTTGGTTCGGGTCGACCCGTACCACACGGCCTTGGAGAGTGGTCCCATCCCACTCGGCTTTACTGGGATGGGTCTCATTGGGGTGGGCCTCATCGGGGTTGGCCCTATCCGGGTCGGCAACCCAGGGGCCTGCCGTGAAAACTCGGGTGATCTTGCCGTCGGTGCCTGCTGTCTCGACCCGCACGGAAGGGAAATCAGCACTCAGGACGCCAGGATCTGCTCGAGGTGGAGTGTCGAGTGTGACCCGATCGGTCCAGCCGCCCGTCCGTTCGATTACGAGTTGCCGACCGCCATCCGTAGCTGCCTCTACCCGTACCGATTGAATAAATGGCGTGGTGTCAAACGGTTCCAGGACGCTGACAAAACGACTGCGCAGGTCCGTGCTGGCCCGATCGGTGAGTGTTCGTCGGGCGATCACGTAGCCGATGCGCTGTTTCTGTTTGACCGGCGAAACCTGGGCGTCCGCCAGCACGATTTCCTGGTTTGGCTGGTCGACGATCCGGACGCGGAGCCGGGCACTCGAATTTTTTTCATGCCGCCACTCGGCGCACCAGTCGCCCCCTTCACGCCGTTTGATATGCTGAAGATGCTGGAACCCGGAGCCCCGATAGTGGCTGTACGAGCCGGTATATCCCGGTGCGGCCATCGCCGGGTCATCGTAGATCTGCCCGACCGCAACGTCCGCGCCCGCCAGCGTGCCGGTGGCAGGCTCGGTCCACTGCCCGCCGAGGACGCGGAATTCCCCCGGCGGACCGTGCAGGCTGTAGTCGTGCTGCCGGCCGCCGTCGACCGCGAACCAATCGACGAAGTAAGACCGCTCATCGTCTACGTCGACCATCACGATACGGCGGCGGTAGGTGGTGCATTCGGCGTAGGTGCCCGGAGCGTTGACATCGACCACGCGGGCGAAAGGGCCGCAGGCAAAAAGCCGGACCGTGCCGGCGTCGTTCCCATCCTGTCGGGATGCGTTCACGGTGACCGTGTTATGCGAGATCGTGTTCTTCGACCAGGTGAAGATGCCCGGCACGTAAGCGTTCATGAAGTCGGGGTAACCCAGGTCGGGCGTCATCGGCAGTCCGGCTGCGAACAGGTCAAAATGCATTCGGTCGAAATGCCCGTGTCCGCCACGCGTGCCGTAATAGAGCGAGAGCGAGATGGAATCGTTCCGGTTGTTTAAGAGAGCCATCCCGTACCCGTCCAGAAGACGCGGTTCCGCGGGCCGTGGAGCCTCGGGGGTCGCGGCGATCAGCGGCTGAAAAAGTGTTTCGTACGACGAGAAACCGGATTCGCCCACCGCGCCGCATTGGCCAAGAAAGCGCAAGGTCCGGTCATCGCCGTACGCCCGCCAGGCCGCTTGGAACGTAAAAGGGTCGCGGCCCACGCAACCGCCGTAGACGCTGCCGCTGTCGCCCAGCGCTGGAGTGTGCTGGCCAATGTTGACCAGGTCCATCACGCCCCGGTAGAGGAGCCTCATCTTCGGATTTGCGTAGAGGTTGCGGTTTGCCTTGGCGAGTGTTTCCGCGACTTCGGTGAGATTCCGGACCCAACTTAAATTGTAGCCGGGCGACGTTTCGTACGGGATGCCATCGCGATAGACAAGATTGTAAAGTGCGTAGTCGATTCCCAAATGGCGGATGTTCGGATCGGTCTGGTGCAAGACCCCGTCGAGCCACGCATCGACCGGACCGGCACCGCGGGCCAGGGCGGCAAAAATCAATGCCCGCTGGTGCATGCCGTAGTTGCCACTGATTTTCTTGTCGAGGACCGCGTCGATCCCTTCCTCCAGCAGGTTGGCCTCGATGCCTGCCCGGATCTGAGCACCGGTCTTGCCGGTCAGCGTTTGCAATGCCTGATCGCCGTCGACGGTCTCCCAGACCGCGTCATACGATTCGGCCAGCATGTGGAGCACGGTGGTTTCCCAGATGTGGTTCAGCGTCTTGCCTTCGTAGCGGGCACCACGGGCGGCTTGAAGCTGGCCGTAACGGGACTGCACGTGGTAATCCATGGCCGGATAGACCTGAGCTACCCGATAAAGCATCACCGCCGACTTGTGCGCGAACCGCGTATCCTCGGTGAGAAGGTAGGCGCGGGCCAGATTACGGATTGCGGGCAGGACGGAGTTCCGCCAATTCCAGTGGTTGGCGTAGGCCACGAACCAGTAACGCTGGCCGTTCGGGTCGACCCAGCCCCAGCCATCGTCGGCAAACGTTCCCGTCAGGAACTGCCGGTCCTGGAGCCGGTTGGCGTAGTACGAAGCGAAATCGTTGTCGGGGAACCGGCCCGCACAGATGGGGCATTCGACCTGAAAGGGATGGGCCAGGTCGAGTTTCCAAGGATACGTGCCTCCTTGCGTGTAGATTGCTTTCCCGCAGGTCGGGCAGCCGGCCGTGCCGACGTTGAAGGCGCGCGGCACGTCGGCGGTGGGGAGGCACTGGAGGAGTTCCGGATCGGGTCGGTCGAGCCAGACGGTGGCTTGTCGAATAACTTTGTCGGCGATTGCCCGGGCTTGGGAATAACGGCGCACATTTTCCTAGGCGCGGCGAACGTCCTCTTCCTTGTAAAGTGAGCGTTCGGTTTTCGGCGCGTACCGAGGTGCGTGCGGAAGGCGGCTCTCCGCCTCCGCCCAAACGGGCCCGAGGAATCGAAAGCTGGTGAGCAATACGATTACAAACATGCCAACAGGCTGCCGGTAAACCATGCGCGTTCTCCCTTACGTCAGGATTTCTTGCACCACCCGAGACGGTTCCACCCCGGTCAGTCGCATGTCGAGGCCTTGGAATTTGACGCTGAAACGTTGCGGATCGATACCCAATAAATGCAACAGTGTGGCATGCAAGTCGCGGATGTGGACGATGTTTTCGACCGCGTGGTAGCCCAGTTCGTCGGTTGCGCCGTAGGTGATGCCGCCCTGGATACCGCCACCGGCCAGCCACATTGAGAATCCCTTGATGTGGTGGTCGCGTCCGGGGCCTTTACCCCCCTTTAATTGTACCATGGGAGTACGGCCAAATTCGCCTCCCCAGATGACCAGTGTATCTTCCAGCAAACCACGTTGTTTCAGGTCGGTCAGCAGGGCCCAAGTCGCCCGGTCGGTAAGGCCACAGCAAATATTCATATATTTCCGCAGCCGGTCGTGATGGTCCCAGCCACGGTGGTAGAGGTGGATAAAGCGGACTCCCCGTTCGGCCAGCCGCCGCGCCAGTAAGCAGTTGGATGCGTAGGTGCCATCGCCCGGAGTCGCCCCATACATGGCCAGGGTGGTGGGCGATTCGTCGGCCAGATCCATCAGTTCGGGTACCGAGGTCTGCATGCGATAGGCCATTTCATACGCAGCAATGCGCGTGTCGATCTCCTGGTTGTGAACCTGCTCGTTACGATGGCGATCGAGTCGGGCCACGGTCCGCACCAGCTCCTGTTGTTGGGTGGAGCGGATGCCGGGAGGATTACGAACGTAATGGACGGCAGCCCCGGTCGATTGGAAAGGTACACCTTGGAATTGGCTGGGCAGAAAACCGGCTGCCCACTGGCGCGAGGCGATCGGTTGCGGGTTGCGCCCACCTTCGCTGGTCAGCACCACGAAACCGGGCAACTCATTGCTTTCGCTGCCCAGGCCGTAATTCACCCAGGAACCTATGGAAGGCCGTCCACTGATGGCGGTGCCCGTATTCATGAAAGTGTGGGCCGGATCGTGATTGATCTGTTCGCCTACCAGCGAACGGACGATGCAGATGTCGTCGGCCAGCTTTTGTGTCCAGGGAAAAAAATCGCTGATCTCCTGGCCATTTTGCCCGTATCTGCCAAAACGGGTCATGGGGCCCTGGGCCTTGAGTACTTGCCCCTGGAGCTGAGCAATCGGCTGCCCCTCGGTGAAGCTGGCCGGCATTGGCTGGCCGCTGAGGGCTGCCAGTTCGGGTTTGTAGTCGAAAGATTCGAGGTGCGAGGGGCCACCGGCCATACAAAGAAAAATAACCCGTTTGGCGCGAGGCGCATAATGCGGTAGACCGGGCAGGCCCAAAGACTGGCTGCTCGCGCCGGCCGCAAGGTGGTCGCGGCCGAATAACGTATGCAGTGCAATCGAGCCCAGGCCAATGCCCGTACGGGCGAGGAAGGCGCGCCGGTGGCTGGCAGTGGCCACGTCGGCTGGATCGAGTGGGTTCATGACGTGAAGATTGCTCAATTTCTTGTCACCGTTTCGTTCATGTTCAAGATGGCCCGGGCCACGGAAGTCCAGGCCGCCAGTTCCACGGGATCCAGATGTTGGTCGATGGGAGCAACGCCAATTTGGAGCAATTGCTCCACAGCTTCTGGGTCGTTGGCGAATTGTTGCAGCCGCGATTGCAGCAACTCGGTCAGCAGGCGGCGCTCGGTTGCGTCCGGTCGATGCGAAACGGCGAGACGGAAGGCATGGTCGAGACGTGATTGGGTCTGGGAATCTCCCTCGGTCAGGATCCGTTGGGCAAAGAGACGCGCCGCTTCGACGAAGGAAGGATCGTTCAGCAGAGTCAAGGCTGCCAGTGGAGTGTTGGATCGTGGTCGCCCGGCGGTACACTCTTCACGGCTGGGTGCGTCCAGGGCTTTCAGCATGGGGTGGAGAAACTGGCGTTGCCAGTGCATGTAGACACCTCGTCGCCATTGGTGTGAGTCGGTATCTGCATGGTACGTTCTTTTGGGGAAGTTCAAATTGCGGTAGTAACCGGCCGGCTGGTAGGGCCGAATGCTGGGACCGCCTCGGGCGTCCACGAGGAGGCCGCTGACGGCAAGGATCTGATCACGTACCATTTCCGCCGGCAAACGGTAACGTGCCTGGCGGGCGGTGAGTTGGTTGTAGGGATCGAGGGACGCCACCTCGGGCCGGTCAAGCGACGATTGCCGATACGTACGGCTGGTCACCAGCAATTTGAGCAACTGTTTGACATCCCAGCCGCTTTCCAGCAGCTCGATGGCCAAATTGTCCAGCAATGCCAGGTTGGCCGGAGGTTCGCCCTGACCGCCGAAGTCATCCAATTGGCGGGCAATGCCGGTGCCAAAGCAAAGGTACCAGAATCGATTGGCAAAAACGCGGGCGGTGAGGCCGCCAACCCCCTGTTGCGGGTCGGTGAGCCAATGGGCCAGGTCGAGTCGGTTGGGGCGGCGCCCGCCCACTTCGAGCCGGCCTAGAAATTCCGGCACGGCAGGCTCCACGATCGGTCCGTTTTCGTCCAGCCAATCGCCCCGTGGCAGGATGCGAATGGTTCGCGGTGGGATCGATACGGTAACCATCGTCCTGCGCGTCTGAGCGCGAATGGCCTGACACGCTTTTTCCAACTGGCGGATTTGGTCCGTCTCGGAAGCATGAGAATCGGATCGCCGTTTCATCACGGCTATTTGGTTTTCCAGTTGGGTAAGCCGCCCGCGTTGCGTACGGTTCAGCACATCCAATTCTGGTGGCCGTTGGGTTGGCAGCGCATTGCCTCCTTTGGTAAAATGCCCCGCTTCGTCGATGTCCGCAAAAAACGCTTCCATCGAATAAAAATCTTTGCTGGTGTAAGGGTCGTACTTGTGATCGTGACACTGGCAACAACCCATGGTGGCCGCCATCCATACGCTGGAGAGATTGCGAACCCGGTCCGCCGCGTAAATGGCCAGGTACTCCTTGGGCTGGATGCCTCCTTCGTGCGAGGTTTGCAACAATCGGTTGTAGCCAGTGGCAATGAGCCGCTCGACTTTTTTCGACCGACCCGTTGTCTCTGGCAGCAAATCGCCTGCCAGTTGTTCGTGCGTAAAACGGTCGAGAGGCATGTTGTCGTTGAACGCATCGATGACGTAATCACGATAAGGGGCAATGTTGTGATCTTGATCGCCGTGGTATCCCACCGTATCCGCGTAACGGACCAGGTCGAACCAATAGCTGGCCATTCGCTGACCATAGTGGGGAGAAGCGAGGAGCCGTTCCACGAGGCGAACGTAAGCGCCGGGACGGCGGTCTTCGACAAACGCGTCCACTTCGTCGGGCGTGGGAGGCAACCCCGTCAAATCAAAGTTGACCCGGCGGATCAGCGTCACACGATCCGCTTCGGGAGCCGGTTCAATCCTGGCGGTCTCGAGGCGAGAGAGGACCAGTCGATCCACCCAGTTCAGCGGCCATCCCACCTGTCGAACCTCTGGGATCGGATGATGCAGAGGGGGCACGTAAGTCCACGGTTCCGACCAGGCCGCACCTTGTTCGATCCAACGCCGTAGCGTGGCAATCTCTTCGGCTTGAAGTTGTTTTCCCGAATCGGCCGGCGGCATTTTTAACTGGAGGTCCGAACTGACAATGCGGGCGACCAGTTCACTCGCATCGGGATCGCCAGGGGCGATGGCCCGATAGCCGCCCAGGTTGGCCTTGGCAGCAACTTCTTGATCCAACCGCAATCCGGCCTGACGCTGTTCGGCATCGTGGCCGTGGCAATGGTAGCATTTATCCGAAAGGATCGGCCGGATATCCCGGTTGAAATCGAGCCTGGGAGTATGGCCCCATGCCGCAGGGTGGCGGCCACAGATCAGGCAAAACAGAACGAATGCGACTCGCTTGAGCATAGGGTGTTACGTTGCATGCATTACGGATCGATGGCAGTGTTTGGGATGAAGGCCATCGCATGGAAGAGGACGAGGGCGGGCAAGAATTCGTGTATCATAGCCTGAAACTTTTAGGTTATCCAGGCAGTCAGTATTTGGTTGAGAGCTCGGGGATGGTGAAATTAGAAAAAGTGTCCAGCCCCCGACGGTTCACGCTTTTTCTTCAGACGGCTAAAGCGTTACCTGCTTTCTCTCACTACCAGCCACTCTATTTCCTGAACCCCGAACCCTGAACCCTGAACCCCGACACCCTTGAACTGCCTCCGGCCGAAACGCCGACTGTGTGAAAAATTTCACGAACACTACTTGTGAAAAGTTTCACAAGCATATTGCGACAATTGCACTTGGAATGCAGGTTACTGGGATGGTATCCTTGAAGGGAGAGCTGAATCAGCCTCTGTGTGTCGATTGTCTTATCTTGGTGGTGTTCTATTCTCATTTGCCTGCTGGTTGATTTGTCTGAAAGTGACGCCAGACGGTTGAATGGCCCTGCGACGCTACTTACATCCTTATTGGAGAGTTCCGATGTCCCAAATTTCTGCGCGCGATTTCATGATTACCAAGCTGGTAACATTACGGCCAGAAATGGATGTCATGAAGGCGGTCCAGCTCTTGCTTAAAAATCGTATTTCGGGTGCGCCTGTGGTTGACCAGGATAATAAATACCTCGGCGTCTTTTCTGAAAAATGTTCCATGAATGTATTACTCGATGCAGCTTACGAGCAGCTTCCCAGTAATGAGGTAAGGGTATTCATGGATACCGAAGCACGAACGATCAAGCCCGATACGCATTTGCTGTCGATTGCCCAGGTTTTTTTGCTAACGTACTCCCGACGATTGCCGGTATTGGAAGAAGGCCGTCTGGTGGGACAAGTGAGTCGTCGCGATGTGCTGCGTGTCTCGCTCGATTTATTGCGACACAATCCAGTGCAACAGCCGGAAAAATCGTTGCTCTATCTGAGCGCATTGGTGGAACGGCACGAATCTCCGCTTGCGTGAGTAGGGGCAGGCTCTGGTAAGCCTGCAGGCAATCTGCTAGTCTGGCTCGATTGACGACTCTGGGATACCTTGGCAGGACCTGCAAGCGATTCGTGCAATTCGAGATATTTTCATGGGCCAAACCAACGTTGGTGAAACCTCCGCAACCGAAAAAGAATTGACGGTCATGACAGTCTGGCCGACGCTGGCGGCTACCAGCTATGGCCGTTGGTGGGGACGGCGGTATGAAAACCCGTGGGGGTTCACCCTGTTTGGAGTACCCATCACGGTGGGACGTATCACGGCTTTGCTGTCCATTCCCTTCATTTTGCCTGTCTATTTTCATATGTTGGCTCCCCGGTTGCCTTTTATTGTCTTTGGCTTTTCGAATTCAGCCTGTCGACGCTACCGACTTACCGATCAACGAATTCTCGTTGAGCATGCCTTTGGCGATGGCGAGCAGCAAAGTGTTTCACTTGCTCGATTCGACTCCATCGAAATTGAAGTGTTACCAGGGCAAGCTTGGTACCCTGCGGGAGACCTTGTATTTCGCAACGGTTCGACCGAAACATTCCGTTTGGCCGGTGTGCCACACCCAGAGCCATTCAGGCAGACTTGCATGAAGACACGAGCGGGCTTTTTGGGTGTTCAGCAAGCTCAGGAGTTGGCAGCGGCGAGTTAGTGTCTGGTCAAGCCTGAATTTTCGGCTAGCGATCGGAACAACTCTTGGAGGGGCAAAGGCTTACGCAGACCGCTAGCCGAAAATATGTACTGGTGGTGAGGCCGGATATTGTGGCCAATCGGAAAGATTTGATTGGTCGTGTTGAATCTGGTCAAAACAGGGCGAAAACAGTTCTACCGAGCCACTTTTCGGCCGGTGCTTGCCTGTTCATTTGAAATCGTCTATGCTCACCGGAGTCGTTTAGGTAAGCCGATTGGATTACAATAATCAGGCTTGTGTGTTCCTGCTAACAGTCTGCCCGCCTTATGGGGTCGATACTACTTGCAGGAGAAGGCTCCGGTGGTATCGCCGAGGCCGATGAAGCCTCCCGCCGACTACACCCCCCTTCCTTTTTTGACGGCCTTTTTTGATGGCCCTTCGATGGCTCCCCTCCCCTTTATTGTCCACCTCCCCCCTTTCGGAGTCGAGATGAGATATCAGCTCAAGAGCTTAGCAATGACCAGCCTGGCGCTTTTTTCTCTATTGGTGGTAAGTACGCCAGCCGCTTTTGCAGAAGGAGGAATTCTAGGTGCCAGGCGGCAACATCCAATATTTACCCACCATACCCTGCAAAAAGCCTGGCAGGCCGCAGTCTCGCGCCGGCGTCCCATGTTGGTGCTGTTTTCTACCGATGGGTGCCATTTTTGCACAAAAATGATGGCTGAAACCTATAGCCAGCCTGAAGTGCAACGAATGCTTCATGGGCATGTAGAAGGAGTCAAAGTCAACGCGCAAAAGAATCCGGACGTGGTTGCACGGCTCGGTATTCGTGGCTACCCCACGACCCTGCTGGTATCACCTGAAGGTAACGTGATGGATGCGATCGAAGGCTTTGCTTCCGCCAAAACGTTTACCAGTCGGATAGGTCCATTGCTCAAGAACACGGGCTACTCAGCGAGTGCAAAGGCGGCAAACGCGAGAACTGCACGTTCCGACCGAGGGGGTAGCTGAGTACGATATTCTCTTCTCGGCTCCTTTGAGGAGCCTTCCTCAAGCCACCCGCTATGCGGGTGGTACATGACTTTAGGCCCGTAGGATCGACACATCGCTCTTGTCGTATTTGTGTCGACCCTCCGGGCCTATTTGTCTATTTGCGATTCCAGATATTGGGCTTGGCCAGACACCCCCCGGCCAACCGAATCTTTCCGAATGGCCGCGTCTTCAGCCACGCCACTTGTACCATGGTATCTCGCGGCCACATCGGAAAGTGCGGCTTGGCCAGACACCCCCCGGCCAACCGAATCTTTCCGAATGGCCGCGTCTTCAGCCACGCCACTTGTACCATGGTATCTCGCGGCCACATCGGAAAGTGCGGCTTGGCCAGACACCCCCCGGCCAACCG
>JAJRWS010000646.1 GCA_024276705.1 Planctomycetota bacterium
GGTGGTATTGATGACGGCCATGCCATGCCATTTTTATTTATTGGCCAGTGCAGCGGATGTTTCGCTCCAATGGGCCAGGCCTGCTACTCTTCGCATGTGGCTAGGCATGGGGATGGGAGGTTCGTTGTTGCTGGCCATATTGGTGACGGTGATCCCCTTGTGGTATGGCCTCAAGGCGTTCCGTAAATTAGAGGTGTGAATGGGCAGTGAGTGGAGAGCGGAGGGCAGAGGGCAGAGGAGAGTGGGGAGTGGGGAGCAAACGATTAATAACTTCCCCATTTCCAGTTCAGGGTTCAGGAAAGGAATAGACTTAAACGCTGCTAGGCATGCGGTAAGTAAAAATAAGTAGTTTGCGTTTCAAGTTGGCATTCACTTTCATACTGAACCCTAAATCCTGAACCCTGAGCCCTACCAGTTACCGTAACCATTGATTGTGCGTTCTTATTTATACCGGATAGTTATTTATCTTCCGCCCCTAACAGGCAGGCAACTAGTCGGTTTGTCTTGGGGAACCTATAATCTGAGGGTGAGACAGACGTTTGCAGCTCAAAGAGTCGGTGCTCCGCGTCAGCAAACCGCCAGGCAACGGATACGGATATTTTGCCCATGCCCACTTTCCCTAGTGATCGAATCAACCACACGTCTACAGGTGATCGGCCATTGCGTATTGGCGCCGTCAACTATTTGAATTCGAAGCCCTTGGTATATGGGTTGGAGCGATTGTTGCCCGAGGCGAAACTCGTCTATGATTTGCCAAGCCGCCTGGCAGATGCATTGGCGGTGGGTGTGTTGGACATTGCCCTGGTGCCATCCATTGAATTAGCCAGGCATTCTGAGTGGCAGACTGTATCCGATGCTTGCATTGCATGCCATGGACCCGTATTGAGTGTCAAGCTCATGTTTCGAGTCGCTCCCCACCGAGTGGGTAGCCTGGCCTTGGATGAAGGGTCTCGTACCAGTGCCGTGTTGGCTCAAATATTGCTGCAGCAAATTCATGGGGTACGTCCCCAGTTGGAATTTCTTCCGATTGGTGCTGAGCCGGAAAATACCACGGCCGATGCAGTCCTGGTGATTGGGGATCGAGCCATCCGCTGCGAAAGCCAGGCCTACGTTGAAGAATGGGACCTGGGAGAACGATGGTGCCGCTGGGCGGAGCTACCCTTTGTATTTGCGATGTGGGCAGCTCGTGCCGGAGTGGAGGCCGAGCCCGTTGTCGAGGCGTTGGCAGCGGCTCGAGATGAAGGTTGCCTGCACTTGACGGAAATTGCTCAGGTAGAAGCAGATGCCATGCGGCTGCCTCGAGATTTGGTTAGCGATTATTTATGCCGCAATTTGCATTTTCAACTCGGGGCGGATGAACGCAAAGGGTTGGAATATTTTTTCGAAAGGGCGGCACGGCTGAAGGGAGTTAACGTCTAAGGAGACGTTGACCAATCACACCAGGAGTACTTCGTGATCAGAACATCAACAGGGTTACAGCCTCTGCTGGATAAAAGCATTGCGGGTGAAAGACTTTCGCCCGAAGAGGGCTTGCAATTGCTCGAGTCTCATGACCTGGCTTCACTTGGCCGGGCTGCAAACGAGGTTGCATGCAAAAAGCATCCAGAAGGTTATCGTACCTACAACATCGATCGCAATATCAATTACACCAATATTTGTTCGGCAGTTTGCGATTTCTGCGCGTTCTATCGATCGCCCAAATCGGCAGACGGCTATCTTCTGGATCGTACGGTGATCCTGGAAAAGATCCGTGAAACGGTCGAAATCGGCGGAGACCAAATCTTGTTGCAAGGTGGTTTGCATCCCACTCTTCCGCTGCCATGGTACGAAGAGATGCTAAGGGATATCAAACAGCATTTTCCTCAGGTCAATATTCATGGTTTCAGCCCACCTGAAATTTATCATTTTTCAAAGTTGGCCAGACTGTCGGTGCAGGATGTCCTGACCCGACTCAAGGCGGCTGGGCTGGGTAGCTTGCCGGGAGGTGGAGCGGAAATTCTTGTCGATCGAGTACGCCGGGAAATAACTCGCGGCAAAGTGCTCTCCGATGATTGGCTCGATGTTAGTCGGCAGTGGCATTTGTTGGGCGGACGTAGTTCTGCCACGATGATGTTCGGATCGATCGAAACTTTGAGTGAACGCATCGAGCACCTTGATCGAATACGTCAACTCCAGGATGAGACGGGTGGATTTACGGCGTTTATTTGCTGGACTTTCCAGCCAGACCACACCGATATGGCCGCGATTCCCAAAGCTGGTTCGTTTGAATATCTCAAGACGTTAGCGGTCAGTCGGCTCTATCTTGATAATTTTGACAATCTCCAATCGAGTTGGGTCACGCAGGGGCTGAAAATTGGTCAGCTCGCTTTACTTCATGGTGCGAATGACATGGGGAGCCTGATGTTGGAAGAGAATGTTGTGGCCGAAGCTGGGACGGTCCATCACTTGACACTCCAGCAAATTCGTGCCGCGATCTCGGAACTGGGTTTCAAGCCTCGGCAGCGAAATGTTTTCTATGAACTAATGTCCGACGACATGCCTCTGCATGTTCCGGAAAACCGGCACAATCCCCGGTCATTACCAATCGTAAGGTGAGTCTTGGAGAAGAGTTTCACGGCATGCTTCGCATGGGCTGCTATCCTTCAGGAAGGACTTTCAACTAATCAGATCGCCTGCCATGATCCAAGTAAACAGCCTGACCAAATCATACGTAGATTTACGCCGAGGGCGATTCGTTGCCTTGGATGGAGTGACTTTTTCCGTGGGCGCGGGAGAGATTTTTGGCATGTTGGGGCCCAACGGTGCCGGTAAGACCACAGCGCTGAGGATATTGAGCACCGTCCTGCAGCCGACCAGCGGTTCGGCCATGGTATGCGGCTTTGACTGTGTCACGCAGCCTGCCTTGGTGCGGCATCATATCGGTTTCATGTCGGCCAGCACAGCCGTCTACGATCGAATGACCGCTTGGGAGATGGTCGAATATTTTGGCCGGCTCTATGGGATCGGTGAAGAGCAGTTGCGTGAACGAATGGAAACGCTGTTCGACCGACTCCAGATGCAGGAGATTCGCGATGTGCTCGGCTCAAAAATGTCGACAGGCATGAAGCAAAAAGTATCGATTGCGCGAGCGATTGTCCATGACCCACCCGTGTTGATATTTGACGAAGCGACCAGCGGACTGGATATTTTCGTGTCACGTGCTTTGCTCGATGCAGTCGCGGAGTTGCGAGATCAGGGTAAATGCATTTTGTTTTCAACGCACATTATGCGAGAGGCGGAACGTTTATGCGATCGGGTGGCGATCATGCACCGGGGTCGCATCCTGGCTTCCGGCACACTCGATCAATTGCGAGCCGCACAAGATGAGCCCGATTTAGAAGAATTGTTTTTCAAGTTGGTGCAAAATAGCGAAGAGGGCGTAAGCTGTGGGCAGGGGACAGTAGGCAGTAGGCAGTAGGCAGTGGGCAGTAGGCAGTAGGCAGTAGGCAGTAGGTAGTAGGTAGTAGGTAAAAAAGCGGAAAGCAGAGAGCTGATAGCTGAGGAGTTGAAGTAAGATTCAGCAGGGCCTGCCGTAGGAGCTGCGGCTTTAGGTTTTCTCCTCAGATTTTTGAGTTGATTTACAAAGATATGTGTGGCTTGGAGAGTGCTCGGTGAATTTGGTGGCACTCTCAAGGAACGCATTTAGGGACGTAACGCAGAGCGGCATCGGATAGCCTGGGGCGTGAGCCCTGGAACTCGCATGAACTGGTACAATGTCAAGCTGATTTTTCAACGCGAGATGCGCGACCAACTGCGCGATCGGCGCACGCTGTTTCTGATTGCCGTATTGCCCTTGCTGCTCTACCCTCTGATGGGGATGAGCTTTTTTCAAATGACGCAATTTTTGCGTAAACAAGCAGCCAAAGTGTTAATTGTCGGTGTCGAGCAATTACAAGGAGTGGATGGCTTGCCCAAACTGCTGGAGGGCCGGCGTTTTGCGGCGAGCCTGGTCGATCCATCGAAGGGTCGAGACAACTTGCAACTCGTTTGGCCCGAAGATTTAGTGAAAAAGCAGGAGCTTGACGTAGACGATGGGAATTCAAACGAGCGGCATGCAGACCTGCCAATGTCTGACCGTACAGCAGTCGTCCCAGCATCGTCCGGTGCCCTGGTATCTGATGGGGTTGCAGCCACTGAGCGTATGACTCTGGTCGAGGCTCGCGAGCTTGTTTCCAGTGGTGTGGTCCAAGTAGTACTGTACTTCCCTTCTGGATTTGCCGATCGTTTGCAGGCTGCCCGAGCCTCATTGCTTGGGCCGAAAAATCAGCACGAGAATCTTCAGCTACAGGTTGAACCGATCGAGCCGCAAGTATTTTTCAACTCGGCCAATGAAACCTCGCAGGTGGCCCAAATGCGGGTTGATCGGGTGTTGGGCCGTTGGCGGAACCAGGTCACCCAGAAAAATCTCCAGGATCATCATATTCCCGTGGGTGTGGTACAGCCATTTCGCCTGAAGGGGCAGGATGTGGCGCTCGAACGCCAACGCATAACGGCCGTATGGTCCAAAATTCTTCCATTTGTTCTGTTCATATGGGCTTTGACCGGTGCCTTTTACCCGGCCGTCGATTTGTGCGCTGGAGAGAAGGAACGGGGCACGCTAGAAACCTTGTTGGCATGTCCCGCCCAGCGGCGCGAAATTGTCTGGGGCAAGTTGCTTACGGTGATGCTCTTCAGTATCGTTACCGCGCTGCTGAATTTGGCCAGCATGGGTGTGACCGGACGATTTGTGCTGTCGCAATTACAAGGCATTTCTGGCATGACCGACGTCCCCTTGGCCATGCCGCCGTTGATTACGGTCCTTTGGCTCGTGGTGGGCTTGATTCCGATTTCAGCCATGTTCAGCGCGCTCTGCCTGGCGTTGGCCGCATTTGCACGAAGTACCAAGGAAGGTCAATACTACTTAATGCCGTTGGTACTGGTTATGTTGCCACTGATGCTCTTGCCGATGGCGCCAGGTGTTGAATTGAACCTCGGCAATAGCCTCATTCCGGTGACCGGCGTCGTCCTGCTATTGCGTTCGATGATCGAAGGACAATACGTCATGGCCATGCGTTACCTGCTGCCTGTTGGAGTGGTTGCCCTAGCATGCTGCCTGTTGGCCATCCGTTGGGCTGAGGAGCAATTCAACCGGGAGTCGGTACTGTTTCGAGAAAGTGAGCGGCTCGACCTGGGACGGTGGCTGGTCCATTTGGTGCGAGATCGAACCGATACGCCAACGGCCGCCCAAGCCCTGTTCTGTCTGGTGACCATACTGGTGGTGCAATTTTTTATCAGTTTGGCCATTTCCGCACGAAGCAGCAGCGGACTCGATTTCCAGTTTTTAGTTCAAACGCTTTTCATCAGCCAGGTGGTGTGTATTTTTTTACCGCCCGCACTGATGACATTGCTGTTTCTACGCCGTCGAAAAAAGTCGTTGTTGCTCGATCGTTTGCCTGCAGGATCACACATGCTGGCAGCCGTGGCATTGGCAATCCTGGCCCATCCTGTGGGCGTGCAGCTTTCCGAATGGATCAGGCAGTTGTACCCCTTCTCGGCGGAGGTCAGTGCTCAGGTGGAGGCATTTAGCAAGGCGATGGGGCAAGCACCTCATTGGTGGATTCCCCTGCTGCTCATTGCCGTGTTGCCAGCGGTTTGCGAAGAGATCGCCTTTCGCGGTTTTATCCTGTCGGGATTGCGGCATTTGGGGCACAAGTGGTGGGCTATCTTGGGCACTTCGATTGCCTTCGGGGCTGTGCATCTCTTCCTGCAACAGAAAATCAGTGCGGCTGCGGTCGGCATTTTGTTGGGAATTCTGGCGGTACAAACGGCCAGCTTGATTCCATGCATCACGTTTCATGCTCTTTACAATGGGCTTAGTCTGTTGACAGGCCATCTGGGCGAATTGCTCGGCGATGGCAGGCCACATCCGCTACTGCGGGGGATCATGCAGGCCGACGAGAATTCGGTAACTTATAAAGGCTGGTTTCTGGCCATTTGCGCAACCGGTATCGCGTCAATATTATGGTGGTTGCTGCGCGTACCCTACGAACGTTCCGATGAGGAACAATTGCAGGAAACTCGTGAAAATCAGAGCAAAGCCATACCCGTATATCCAAATCCTTCTGGTGGAGATCCTGGAGTGGTGCACCGGTGAGCGGTTTGAATCTCCAAGCTCGTTGGGTACTGCCCGCGGACCAATTGCCCATTGAGCGCGGAGTCGTCTCGATTCGCGCTGGGCACATCGTTTCGGTGGGCCCACCGGTTCATTTGGGAGCCGTGCATGACCTGGGCGACGTGGTTTTATTGCCGGGGTTGATCAACGCGCACACACATCTAGAATTCAGCCTGATCGGAAAACCGCTGGGGCGACCCGGCATGGCGTTGCCTGACTGGATCCGGTTGGTCCTCGGAGAACGCAAGGGGGCTCGGCGCGAACCGTCTCAGGCGATTCGAGCAGGGCTCGAAGAAAGTTTGCGACTGGGAGTCACGACGGTGGGGGAGATCGCCACCGTCTCCGCCGGTAGCTACGGACAAGGCGATGATGGTTTGCCTTCGTTGACCCTGTTTGACGAAGTGATTGGCTTTTCCGAAGCCCGTGTCGATTCGGTCCTGGCCGCGGCTACCGGGCGATTGACAGCTTGCCTCGAGAGGCCATCAGTCAGGTGTAGTCCCGGTCTCAGTCCTCATGCGCCCTACACGGTCCATCCCCGGTTGCTCGATGGTCTTATCGAACTGGCCAACACCCACCAGTTGCCCGTGGCGATGCACCTGGCCGAGTCGCTCGAGGAAATACGACTGTTGATCCATGGCGATGGGGCATTTCGTGAATTGCTCGACGAGCGGAGCATGTGGGACGCCACGGCGATACGAACTGGTACGTGTGTGCTGGATTATCTGGTTCAACTTGCACGTGCGCCTCGCTGCCTGGTCGTGCATGGCAATTATCTCAATAAGCGAGAAGTCGACTATTTAGCTCGGCATCACGATCGCATGACGGTTGTCTATTGCCCCAGGACCCATGCTTATTTTGGGCATGGAGTCTATCCTCTGGCGGCGATGCTGGACGCCGGAGTGCGAGTCGCTCTGGGGACTGACAGCCGCGCTTCGAGCCCCGATCTGTCCCTGTTAGCGGAACTACGAGAGGTGGCCCGGTCGCATTCCGGCATTCCGCCAGCGCAAATCGTCCGACTAGGCACGCTCGCTGGTGCCTGGGCACTTGGCTTGCGGGAGTTTACCGGCAGCATCACGCCCGGCAAGTGGGCCAACCTGACCGCCATACCGTGCGACAGTCGTTGCAAGGATCCGTACGCAGCGGTCCTCGAGGGCGAAAGGGCTCCCATGGCGACATGGCTAGGCGGAGAATTAGTCCATTGCAGGTCGAGCTAATTCCCGTCATGGGCACGGATTCGTCTTGGCAACATTACAAGGAAAATCGCGCAGCCTGTTTGAGCTGCTGAGCGGGTCAAAATCGATATCGCTAATCATGTTATTGTAGTTTCCGTGTGGGTCTTGCCACCATCCGTACTGGCTGCATACTACGTCCTCCGCCAGACTCTGGACAAGCTTAGCTCGAGCCTGGATCGATCCTTCGCTCGTTTCGATCACGACCCAGTCATGCTCTTCAATGCCACGAACTGCAGCCGTATGAGGGTTGAGTTCTACAAGCGGTTCGGGCATCCGTTTTCGTAACGAGGGCAGGTGGCGTTGTTGGCTATGGCAGTAGACGAGCCATTTTGCCGAGATCAGTCGAAGCGGATAGTGGATGTCGTTGAATTTTTTGTGGTCAAACTGAGGAACGGGCGGATAGCCGTTTTTTTTGAAATGTTCGGAGAATATCTCCAGCTTTCTTGTAGGTGTGGCAAAACCTTGTTTTTGATACTTTCGATATACGGTTTCCAGTGGCAGAGAGATTCCCTCGGGGTGGGATTTAAGCGTCGCCGTCGAAAGTCCCGTGGGTTCGATGAGACTCTGGAGAGCCGCATCGGCATCCCCGCCAAAAAAATGTTCTTCAAGCCCAAGCCGTTTGGATAGTTCAAAGACAATCCAGGTATCGCTTCGCGATTTTCCCAGACATGGCAGCACTGCCGGACGGAGCTGAATCAGGGAATCCGCAGTTTGTGAAATATGAAAACCAGGATAGAGGCCGGAGCGTTCCCAGGGTGACGCCACCGGTAGAACCATGTCCGCATGGTTTGCCGTTGGGTTGAGAAACATATCCGCATGCACATAGAATTCGAGTTGCTGTAGTGCTTTTCCGGCAGCGTCGGCATTGGGTTTGGTGAGTAACGAGTTGCCACCAAAACTAACCAGTGCCCGGACTCGATATGGTTCTCCATCCGTAATGCTCCGATGGAAATCGTGGGATGTGATCCAGCCCATGTTGCCAGGACCTAGTGGACGTTCGTGGAATCCCAACGCCAGGACTCGTTGTTCTTCTGAAAGTAGCTCCAGCCCAAACAGATTGGCCATGGGGGGGGTGGCAAAATAGACATTCCCGCCCGGCGCGTCGAGATGCCCGGTCAAGGCATACAGGAGTGCAATGGCTCGTCCTGTTTGAGTTGCCTGGCTCTGTTGCGCGGTACCGGTCCAGGTGAAATAACTGACCGGTCCCGACTGATGCAGCAGGCGAGCCGTATCGATCATCTGTTGGGCGGGGATATCGGTGAATTTTTCAGTTCTGGCGAGAGTGTAGTAGCCACACGCATTGGCGTAAACCTGGAATGCGGTTTTGCAAGTTACGATTCCCGCAGTCGTCCGGACATCAAATTTTCCTAGCAGGGCAAGTTTGCCATGTCCAGCCGGGTAACGGCCAATTACAGGATCGTAGGCGACAACTTTTTTCTCGTGGGTATCCCATGCCAGATAGTGCTGGTCCGAACACGCCATGTCGATCTCGTTGGCGGTCAACAGTTCTCCGGTATCCTCGCGAATTAGCAGTGGCCCATTGCTCCAATCGCGCAGGAACCGTTCGTCGTACCAGCCATGGGTAATCAATTGATGAGCCAGAGCCATGGCGAGAGGTCCGTCCGTCGCTGGACGCACGCGCAGCCACTGATCGGCACGGCTGGCAAAGCCTGCCTTGCGCGGGTCGACCACGATGAGTTTGGCACCACGCTTTTGTGCGCGGGCTATCGCTTCGGCCTGCGACAACCAACTGACGGCGGGGTTGAATCCCCATAGCAGAATGCAACCGCTCCTTTCGTATTCGGGCATTCCAATGGAATTGCCAAAAGTGTACTTAGGAGTAAAATCCTTGTGCCAGTTGCAATTTTCAGTCGCGAATAGGGTATTGGGGCTGCCAAAAGCGTGAGCGAGACGGTTGATCCAGACAAAACTGTCTGAGATGCCGGTGCCACTGGGTGTGGTAACCCCAAAGGCGACCGCCTCGGGCCCGGATTCCTGGGCGATCGTTTGCAGCCGAGTTGCAAGGGTATCGAGCGCCTCCTCCCAGGAGATGGCCATCCAGCCCGGATCGGAACTCCCTTTGGATTTCGTGCGTTTGAGAGGGGTAAGCAGGCGTTCTGGACTGTAGACCAGCTCGGGAGCGGCCTTTCCTTTCATGCATAGCGATTTTCCGGTTGGATGGTCCGGAAAGGGTTCCAGCGAACACAGGATTCCATCTTCAACCACCGAGATACACCCGCAACGTGAAATGCATAAAGGGCAATAGCCAGGGATCCTCTTTTTCATCACCCATTCCAAATTTAGTGAGACGATCATCCAGGATACGGTGGGCAGGCCGGGCTATCCCATGCTCCCGCTTGCTCACCTTTGTGGCTTGCGGTCGCCCGGTTCAATCTGTTCGACGGGCAAGTGCGTCTGTATCGGATACGCCCATCTGGTGTGGCTCATGGTGGTGATCTGTATTGTGTCGGGAGCAAAATTCGCGGCCTTCTATTTTGCAGCGTCGGGAAACCTCACGGCGATGAGCGACCGGCTCGGCAGCACAAACCTGGCAATACCCTTCTCGCTTGAAAACGTATTGATGTCGGATGGAACAGCCAGGGCAACGGTCGGGTGGACCTGGACTTGGCTCGTCAGGACAACTTCCGTATCGGTGTCATTGAAATTTTCGATCACCACCAGGTCTTCGTCGAATAAATACAAAGCGACGCGCGTCGGTGCAATCAGCTTCAGGCCAAACGGACGCAGCAAGAAGCCTCGTACGGCCCGCAACCGGTCTTCGGGAATATCCATGAGGGACCAGTAGGCATCCGATTGCCCCGGATCGTGCTCTGGAACCTCGAAGATCCGCACATTCGGCGCTGTGAGCAACGTGGTCGCGGGGAACGCCTCGGCCAGGTGGTCTGTTACCAGGACAGGCTTGCCTGAGGCAACCATCCTGGGCAGCTTGTCGACCAGCGTGTGTGCCGTGAGTGTTTGGAAGGCCAGGAAAACCGCTTGAGCGTCCTCTGGCACTGCGGTGCAGGGCAGCAGCGGGATTCCCAGCAGCGCCAGGAAATCGTAAAAATGACGATCCTCCTCGCCATCGCTGTTTGGAGGTTTTGGGGCTGCGACTCCTCGGATCTGCTTGCCACGAATCAACCTGGCCAATTCGAACAGTCGAGGAAGTTCCGCCCGGAATGCATCGACGTTAGCAGGTGCCGTGCCGTTTTGAAGTGAACCGTAGCAAAATAAAACGGCTTCCCTTGCGCCTCCCAGGACGGTTTGCCGTGCCTGTTCGACGTAGGTCGCGGGACTGGTTCCGAACGGGTCGAACCACCCGCCACCGCACTTGTCGCCGCCGATGCGGCCCAGCCACTGCATGAGATAGAAAGCGCCGTATTGCGATTTCTTTCCCCACTTTTTGTTGTCGGGATCGCGGGTTTCCGTACCGACCCAGATCTTGTCATACAGTTCGGTTTCGTGAACCACATCGTAACCACGTTTCTGGAACGAACCATACCAACGGGGGTATTTCAAGATGACCGTCACATCGGGATTTACCTGGCGTGCTGGTTGAAGAACATAACGGCGTGAGACATCCAACATCAGGTCGCAGCGGAATTCGCTCCAGGACTTTTCGCCGCGTGCATGGATGCAGCGGTCACATTCGCAACGGGTCGCGAAAAAATCGTCCACCATGATCTCGTCGAACAGACTGGCCGTGAACCGAAAAACTCGATCAAGCGTTTCCCGACTTACCGGATCCGTGAAGCAAGGGAAGAGCTGGCCTTTGACATGAGTTTTTCCGATACTCGTTGTCGTGACGCATCCACTTACGAGAAAACCGGCTTCCTCGAAAACGCGTTTTGCTTGCAATAGGGTATCGCGGTCCGCCGTGAATCCACCCCGGAACGTTTCCAGGTAGACGTGAGTGACAGCGGTCTGCTTACACCATCGGATCGCACGGGCAAGCCCCTCCGAGGTCGCCAGGTGATCGCGGACATTTTGCGCCGTGAACAAGGTCGAAAAACGTATGCAGTCGTCGTACTCCTTGGCCATGGCCCAGATCCTTGGGACAGCCGACGTCCCATCGTGGTCGTCGGGGCTCGCTGCGAACATCGCCGCAGACTCGGACAATACGACAAAGAGCAGTCCAAAAGCGACTCGGCTCGATGGGTAGCCGCGATTCTTCATGGGTAATCCTCCGCGTTCCAAGGCTTCGCGAAGACGCCACGCACAAGGAGTGTGAGCGACCTTCGCGTTTGAGGCAGCAGCCATGCTTACGCAGATGGCGCAGGAGTCTGGGCGTTTCATTCAATAAGGTAAATTTGATTCTTGTCAAACTCGGTCGATTGCAGGCTTCACTCAACGCGAACGGGCAGTATAACTGAAAGCGGCACAGTATTCAAATATGGAGTTTTTGAAATGTCAATCGCAGATGATGCAAAGTATGTATACGAAGGCCTGAGGGACAAGCTAGAAGAAAAATATCTGGATCAGTTTGTCGCGATCGAACCAGAATCGAAGTCTCACTTCCTTGGGTCGACGTTCATTGAAGCCGCAATGGCAGCAAAGAATGAATTTCCAGATCGGAAATCGTTTGTATTGCGAATCGGTCATGGAGCCGCGTTCCATATCGGTGCAAGCACGTCATGATCGGTCAAGTAGATAAAAATGGGCGTGCTTTGCTGGATGTTTCAATCGCTAGCAAATTGGATGGTCAGTATGTTCCAGACCCGCATGGATTGACACTGCATTCGATGGTCACCTTGTTTTTTCGGCAGACCTCATAGAAGAGCTTGGACTTGATACGTTGGTCGAGACTGAAGCAATGCTTGCAGACGGCTCAAAAGTATCACTGGAGACTTTTGTTTGTTTTGTGGATTGGTTCGGTAAACGAGTTCCGCTTCAGGTCATCGCCAATGACGGAAAGTTCCCAATTTCTCTATGTCGTGGAACAGAAGAGCGACGGCCGTTCGCAGGATTTCCTCACCAAGAATGGTTCCCGCTTTCTCGGACTAATTCACAACCGTGATCTACAAGGTGCCGAATCAGATTCCGTCGTTTCATGTTTGGATGGCCACTTCCTCGAAATCCGGTCCCGCCGCGTTCCGGGCCTCATGGCGATTCATTTCCAACGCTTCCGATAGTGCCTCACGAAGATTGGTCATCAACTCCTCGCGAGTGGCACCTTGGGAGTTTACTCCAGGAACTTCTTCAATCCAGCCGATCCACCATCTCGGCGAATGATTGCATTGTAAGCTTGTGATGCCATGGTATGCCTTGAAAAGGGGGAAAGTGGGCTGTCCAAAGGTCATCGAGATAGTAGTGCCTTGATCGTCAGTCATTGTATCTTGAATTGGCCACACAAGCAAATCCAAGACCCGCTTTCGGTGACGAACGCCTGCGATAACGGGGCGGTGAGTGGACGCACCATTTTCGGCACGCTTATTGCGGCTCCCGTTCATCGCGTTGAACAGAGAACTTGAACATCGGCTCATCCTCCGAGATTCAACCCTCTCTCTACCCGCAAGCGACCGCTCCGCTCCACACTTTCATTCCACTGGCCGCGATGTCAAATTCTTATTTGTTATCTTGCGATTCGGGATCGGTCTAGAATCCGACCATCACTTCACTCGCGTCCTGTTCGGATATTATAGTCAATTCAAGTCTTGCGATCACGTCGTCTGGTGAAGCCATGGAACGCAATAAGACGACCTTGTAGACCTCTTTTTTGGCATCCAAAGTCAATTGGTGTTTGTCACAATAGCGAGAATACGCCTTTGCCATACGCTCCCATATTGCGAGTTCGTTGTCTGGGTTCAGGTCGCGTTTGAAGTTGTCGGCCCACTGGTCAGTTGTCTGACCGTCGATTTCAACAAAGACCTCTTGAAGCGCA
>JAJRWS010000647.1 GCA_024276705.1 Planctomycetota bacterium
CATTCGTTGACGATTCTATTTCTTTTTCGCTGTTTTGACGGAGGCATTGAGGATACGGCAAAGCTGCCGGTTTTCGTCGATCCGTGCTGCAAGTAGATCCGTCGTCATCAGCTAGGCCTGGCAGACTATTCTGAGCCAGACGCTCGTTTCATTCCCTCCAATGACAAATGATAATTGACAAATAACTATTGACAATTCTCTGCTCAAGCGGACGGACCATTTCCAGATTCCTCGGCGGGTTGCCGGTTACACCCACTACCCACTGCCCACTGCCTACTCCCTATTGCCCACTTCTTTCAACGCCTCTCCCGCCGCCTCGATCGTACGATCGATGTCTGCTTCCGTATGCGCGGCGGAGATGAACAACGCTTCAAACTGGCTACATGGCAGATAGATACCCCGTTCGATCATCCCCCAGAAATACCTGCCGTAGCCACTCGTATCACAACGGCTGGCGATTTCCCAGTCGGTGACGGTTTCCGCATGGAAAAACAGCGTCATCATGCTGCCAACTCGGGCAATCGTATGAGGTACCCCTGCCGCCTCCGCCACCTGGTGCAGACCTGCCTCCAAGCGGGTTCCGAGACGATCAAGCTGTTCATACGGTGGATTTTCCAGCAATTCGTCGAGCATCGCGCTGCCGGCTGCCGTGGCCAGCGGGTTTCCGCTGAGTGTGCCAGCTTGAAAGACTTCCCCAGCAGGCAAAACGCAATCCATGATATCTGCCCGGCCGCCATAGGCGCCGACTGGCAGACCTCCTCCCACGATTTTCCCCAGGGTGGTCAAATCGGCTGAGATATTCAGTAATTGCTGGGCGCCGCCATAAGCAACACGAAAACCGGTCATCACTTCATCGCAAATCAGCAGCGCGCCATGCTGTCGTGTCAGCCGCTGGAGGGCAAGGCAGAAAGCTTCGGTAGGCCGGACGACTCCCATGTTACCGACAATCGGTTCAAAAATGACTCCTGCAATTCGTTCGCCAGTCGTGCGAAAAGCATTCTCCAGGCCAATTACGTCGTTGTAGGCCAAAACCATGGTGTCTCGGGTCGTCCCCGCGGTAACTCCTGGTGAGCTGGGTACGCCAAGCGTGGCGGCCGCGCTGCCTGCTGAAACGAGCAGGCTGTCGACATGGCCATGATAGTTGCCTGCGAATTTTACGATCACTTCCCGGCCCGTGAACCCACGTGCCAAGCGGATCGCGCTCATGGTCGCTTCTGTTCCGGAGTTGACTAATCTCACCTTTTCAATCGACGCGACCGCGCCGATGATCTGTTCGGCCAGATCATTCTCGGCTTCGGTCGGGGCGCCGAAACTGGTCCCCTTGGCGATGGCCCGCTGGAGTGACTGCACCACGCGTGGATGGGCATGCCCCAGGATGAGTGGCCCCCACGAGCCGATGTAATCGAGGTATCGGTTCCCGTCGATATCGATCAAGGAGGCACCTTCGCCCCGTTCGATGAACAAAGGGATTCCACCCACCGCGCCGAATGCTCGAGCCGGGCTATTGACGCCGCCAGGCAACAATTGTTCAGCACGGCGAAATGCCGCGAGACTTCGGGGTCGGTTCATGTCATGGACAGGTTTGGTCATGGAAGTTCTTTCGTTGGGTTGGCCATCTTGAGCTGGAAGCGCGCTTGAGTGACAATTTCCGCCGCCCAGGTTTGCTTTGAATATAAATTGACAATCGCCTGGAACATTCGCGTTGCCACTTCGGGGTGGGTTGTTTGTAGCTTGAGAGCAAGCCGCAAGCGTTCATGTAAAGATTGCGACAGGTTGGATTGTTGCTCTCGTCCGCGGTCCAGCAGCCGGTCGTACTGTCGTCTGGCGAGCACCAGCCAGCGACGATCTTCTTCATTTAAGAGATTCTTTGAACTTGGCGCATGGAGGTTCCGCTTTCTCTCCGAGTTGGTCGAATTTGCCTGGCCCAAGGTTTTCGCAGGATCCGCCCAACCTTCCGGATCATACAATGCCAGCAGAGATGAAAGCATTTCAACCCCCCGTTGTGGATCGGTGGCAGCCGTGTTGATCGCCATGCCGTAGATCTGTCCGATTGGGCTCATCGGACGGGCGTTGCCAATTTGCACTCTTCGTCGAAGTTTGCGCTCCATCTGCTGCAATTTCAGCTCTTCACGAAATTTGTCCAATTCCACGTTCCGGTGGTCTTCGGCAAATCGCTGGTTGAATTCTTGTAGCGGTTTTTCAATCATCCGTAGATTTTCGGTTCCCTTTTCCTCCACGGCCTCCATGATTCGGGCGTACAAATCGTCTGCAGTTGCGGGCTGCATCAGTTTCCAGCCGCCCCAAACGAGCAGGCTGAGAGCAGCTACAATTCCCAGCAACTGGGCAACGAGTGATAGAAGATTGCCAGAGGACGTTGTTTGTCGCTGAATATTATCCTGGTCGACGGTTGTAAAACGCCGTTTGCCCATTCCAGGCACCGGGATCTCAGCTGCCTGGGTGGAGGCCGCAACACGACGATTTTCCTCTGCCGCGTCTCCATCCTCGGTTCCGGCGAGCGGGGCGGCCACGGTGGGGGCGTCGAAAAGATGGCTCGGCACGTTCTCCATTCCCGGTGGCAGCAGCTCCACTCCGGTTGGCAAGCGAGAATTCTCTTCCAGCGCGCGTGTCGCCTCGCGCCGGCTGTGGGCCGTGGTTCGATCCTTATGGGGGCTCGTGGAGGATATTGGCCCGGCGGGTGGACCTTGGGTTTCGTCTTCCTGTTGCGGAACGGAACGTGCGAGGGCCTTGGCCATCGCTTCCATGTGTCGTCCCAATACCATCACATTCGGGAAGCGGTTTTCGGGCTCCTTGGACAATAGCTGCAGTATGAGACGTTCAAGCTGTTCGGGTGCATCGGGTGCATAACGACGCACGGGGACCGGTTCGGCGAACCGTTGCAGCTGGAGCATTTCTGGCAACGATTTGGCACGGAATGGAGGCTGGCCGGCCAGCAAGGCATAGAGAACACCTCCCAAACTGTATTGATCGCACTTGTCCGTCACCGGACTGCCATCGGCCTGCTCGGGCGACATGTAATCGGCGGTGCCCAGTACACCGCCAGCCGTCGTTAACTGGTTGCCACCAAACAATCGAGCGATCCCGAAATCGGCAATCTTGATCTGGCCGTCTTCAGCGAGTAATAAATTGGCCGGTTTGATGTCACGGTGCACGACACCATGGTCATGCGCATGTTTCAATGCGCGGCAAACCTGCCCGCCAATATCGAGTGCCTCCCGCCAATCGAACCGTCTGCCTGCCGCGATTTCCTCTTCCAGGCTGGTCCCTTCGACCAGTTCCATCGAGTAGAACAAGATGCCATCCTGCTGGCCGTAGCCGAAAAGACGGACGATGCCGGCATGTTGTAGCTTTTTAAGCGAATCGATTTCCGCTTCAAACCGATCCCGAAACCCTTCGGTCATTGCCAGATGCGGACTCAGTATTTTGACCGCTACGCGGGCTCCTGAAGTATTGTCCCACGCTTCATGAACCGAGCCCATTCCGCCTCGGCCCAAGGTCTTGCCGATCCGATATGGCCCAAGCTGCTCAATGTGCATGATTCAACGAGAGGGTTGAGGGTTGAAGGTTGAAGGTTGAGGAGTTGAGGGTAGCCCTTATTACTAGCGTTTATCAACATCCTGCATTTTCGGAAAAACAGGGGAACCTTTCTTAACTACGAGTACTTACTCATCGGGATCGAGAAAGTTTTGGTGGTGCTAGCAATAAGCCCTGGGGCTCTGGGCTGGAAATCTCTTCGCCGCCTCTTATTCATCTTACCAGCAATGGTAGCAATTGAAAAAGAAGCTGTCAGTTCAGGGCGATGAGACTCGGGGTTGAGTTAGAAGGGCTAATTCCGTATAAGCCGACGATTCCAATACCCTCCAGTACTGCTATCGCAGTGTGTATGGCATGCCTTGAGAGAAATCGCAATGGCCTCAAAATTCTTGCAACCCATTCCAGGGATTTCCTTGGCAACTAAGGATCGTTCGAGAAATAACTGGCATATTTCCAGGCCCCTCACCCTGCCCTCTCCCCAAAGAGGCGAGGGGACATCGGACAGTTATTTCTCGAACGATCCTAAGTACCTTCGCATGACTCTGCTGTATGGAGTCTGTGGACTGTTGGGGATTTGGGGGCCTTATGCCGTGGCTGCCACGCAGGCAGAACAGAGTTTCCCCTACACGGCTTATGTAATCACGGCCGACACTCTGGTCCGCAGTGGACCAGGCCAACTTCATTACCCAACCGACAAGTTGCCTGTCGGATTTGCAGTTCAGGTTTATCGACACGATCTTCAGGAGCTTAGGCAGAAATCGGCAAATTCTCCGCATCCAGGAGAGACTTGGTGCGCCATTCGTCCACCTCAGGGAAGTTTGAGTTGGGTGGAAAGCCGGCAGGTGCGTAAACTTGCCGGAGGAATGGCGGAAAACCTCAGCGAGCGGACGGCGGTCCATACTGGAAGCCGACTGTCAGGCAGGCATGGTGCGGTACAAGTTCTGCTGACACGAGGTGAGTTGGTAAAACTGGCAAACAGCGGTGTTTCGGCTGACGGACAGTGGTTGGCCATCGAACCACCGGCCGGCGAATTTCGTTGGGTTCAGGCTAGTCGATTGTCCCGGCAGCCCCTGCAAGAAGCCCAACCCTTAGTGGCGGGCTCCTCGAAACCAACACCGCAGTCGCCATGGAAATCTCAACTTGAGGCGCGGGCTGCGCGCCAAGCTCGGAAAGAGAACAAACAGGCAATAGCAGACGCAAGCCAGACGGTTGCCACCCTACGAGCTTCCACCCTGCAAGCCCAGCCAGCCACCATGGCAGCGACTCCCAAAACATTTAACCTCACTCCTGACGAACCGATCCAAATCATTGCCGGTTCTCCTGCGGCCAGGCTCATGGTTCAGTCCCAGCAGCAATCTTCGCCGGCTCCTCCCGCAGCCTCTGCCGCGGCCTCTGCCGACTTACCATCCGATTCAAATCCCCCCTCATATCCAACGTCTTCGCCTCGGGTTCATTTTCGCAATCAAGCAGGTAGCTCAGTCGACTTACCGGAAACGGCAGCCGTCGGGCAGCAAACCATGGCCCAGCATCTCCACCCGCAGTCGAACGCAGAATCTTCGGCAAACGCCGCCGCATCGACTCTCAGCCAATCCGACCGCTTAAGAGAGCTGCAAGTGCGGCTGTCGCAGATGGTCGTTCAGGATCCCAGGCAGTGGCAATTCGAGCAGATACGGAGTGAAGCCGGCACGCTGCTTGCTCAGGCGGAGACGGCCTCGTTGCGGGAAAAACTGCGAGATCTCCTGGATCAAGCCACTCTGTTTGAACGGATACGTTCGCGCAAGCTAGAGCCGGAGATGGCTTTAGCCGGGAATAGCCAGCCACAAACCGTGCGGAAGGCTTCCGAAGAGTTGGCCACAGGAGCATCGGTGAATGGGAATTCACTCTATCAGCAACGGCAACTGGATATACGTCAGCGAGCTCAAGCAGATCTGACTACCGGGCTTGTGCGGAGATCGTGGCGACCAGGTAGCCGCCTTGAAACCAATCCGGTTGCGGCTCTTGAAGAAGCTCCCGATACAGTCCGTTACGATGCAGTCGGCATGCTCAAACCCGTGGTTTCACGGCGCAATCAATCTCCGCACTACGCGCTGGTGGATGATGATGGAAAAGTCGTTTCTTTCGTCACACCTGCTCCCGATGTGAATTTGAAACCGTACATCGGTCGACGGATTGGTGTCAATGGTACTCGCGGTTTCATGCCGGAATACCGCCGGGCTCATGTTACGGCCAGCCGCATCACACCATTGATGAGGTAAGGAGCGAACGAGGAATAACTTCCCCATTTCAAGTTGGGTATTTTGGCTTCTCTTCGTACTCGTACTCGTACTCGTACTCGTACTCGTACTCGTACTCAGCGAAGCGGTACTCGTACTCGACGGCCGTAGGATACTCGCCATGCGACTCGAGTACGAGTACCGCCGCAAGCGGCTGAGTACGAGTACGAGTACGAGTACGAAGCTGCACGCCTCGCAATCCACGTCTAACGCTCTTCGACAATCCTCGTGGCCAGTTCCACGACCCTTGGATCCGTATCTTCCAGCACGAGCCGTCTTGCGAGTGCAGCCAATTGGGAATCGCTCGTGGTGGCCATCCGGACGAGCGACTGCAGGCGAACTTCTCCATCGGCATCTTCCAGCAGCCAGCGTAGCCAGCGTCGCGCATGACTGGCAGGCAGTAGAGAGAGTTTGGATAGCAAAGCGAGTCGATCTTTTACTCGGGGAGATGCAAGATCGGAGGCGAGTGCTAGCTCCGTCTCCGTGAGACCTTGAGCAAGGGCGATGGAGCGAATCAAAGCGGCCTCATAGTCTTGGGCATGACCCAGCCGCACGATCAGGTCCCGTAAGGGCATGGTCTGAAGCTGTTTGCGGCGTGCTGCCATCTCCCTTGGCGTGGGAACGTCCAGAACCTGGTTCGTTAGCGCTGCGGACCGATTGGTCACCTGGGGCAATGCAGTGGCTCGCGTCGATTCGGGGACAGCGAGTTCCGTGGAAAATCGGGGCTCGACATACTCTCGCAGCGGATTGTCCGCCAATCTTGGCGGTTTCGCCAGGTCGCGCTCTGCATGGTCCGCTGGTAACAATTCGACCGGTTTGCGGATCCGTGGAGAGGGAATATGACCGCTGGAATCAATCCTGGCCAGCGGAGAAAAGAGTGGCGATCGATTTGAGGTATCCGGGATTTTTTGGAGTCTGCTTCCGGTGTAGTCATGATTCAGGTCCCGGCCGGCTTGCAGGAAATGGTGATACGGATTGAGTTGCTCCGCTGGGGCCGGATCCTTCCGCGGAGCCACAGCCAACAGATTCCATGGAATTGCGGGTCGATCTAGCGGCGGTATGAGCTGTTCAATCGGATCTTTTTGTGCGACTGGAGCCTGGGTTCGAGGTTTCGGTATTTTCCCGCGTTTCACGCGGAGACTTTGCAGTGACGAGCTGGTCGGTTGATTGCCATCCATGTTGTGGCCCTGCTCGAAAGAGCCAGGTTGGCGTGATCCGCTGGCTTGCGAACCACGGAGCATTTGTTTGCCTGGGAGTACGATTGCCAGCACTCTCTGGCAATCGGCCAGGACTTGAACACTTTGAGCAGGAGTGATCCGATCGGCATGGAGCACGATTTGCATGGTTAGCCGCTGGGCCCAGCGGCGGCCTGCGGTGTCCAATGAGTCGACGTGCCGAACCAACGCCTCAGCTAGTCGAGAAAGGCGGCGACTCATGGATGTAGAAGGATGGTCATCTTCATCCTGTGCGCGCAGTTCCTGGTCTTGAATTACCCAGGTAGCGACCTGGCGATCCACCATCTTTCGAGCGATTGCTGCCGGAGCCGTGCGTGGGGAAGTGGCAATCGCCATAAGCGTGTCGATTGCTTGCAGGCCAAAACTGGCCACCTGCCGGATAGGTACTTCGACCTGATCATCCGGAGCTTGTGCCACCCGACTGGCCAACTGGTGGATCAATTCGCTACGAACCCACCGGTTCAAAATGGGGAGTAGCCAGATTGCCAGCAGCGACAGACAAAAGGCAATGAGCATGACACGAACAGGCCGCCAGTATTCAGCTTGCCTGTTGCCGGAAAGCCCTCTCCCAAGACTCTTGGATTTTGAGCTCTTCATGCTAGCACTCGTGCATTTGCGTCCAGGACTTACATCACCAACGACGGGGCGGAAAAAGGAACGGCTCGCGATTGTCCTCGTTCGGAGGATCCAACGCAAGATCGAGACAGAGTCCATGGGCCTGGCGATAAAATTTCCTATGGTTCCTGCACCACTTGTGCCGAATATTCCTCAGGACCCGCAAGGTTTCACTTTCAGGTGACAAGTGGGTGCATACTTAAGGGGGAAAATGCATGCTTCGAGGTAAGCGGTACGCGCTGAGCTGGGTGCCAGGAATTTGGCAGCAGTCAGCCAAGAATGAATTGACCAGGGCAGAGTCCGGCAGAGTCTTCTTACAAAGGGCCATCTTGCAGAGGGCCGTCTTGCAAGGAGCCGTTTTGTTGGGGGCTATTTTGCTGGTTCCTGGCAGGATCGACGCCGCGGAATCGCATCAGTCCACGACCTCGGACACGGCCCGGGCGGAAGCCATTCATGCCATCCCGTTGGCGAAACTATCGCCGCGGCACCGCCGGCAAGTGCGCAAGGTGATTGAGCATGCCACGCTCTATCGGCGTCTGCCAACTTGTGTGGTTGATTGCAACCCGGGCTTGTTCACTTACGTAGCTCGTAACCCCGAGGTCATGGTAGCCATCTGGCGCGAGCTGGGAGTCACCCATGTCCAATTGCAACGAACGGGCCCGTATACGTTCGATTTTAAGGACAGCTCCGGCACGACCGGCAAGCTCACTCTTGTCGAGCAGCAGTGCGATGCCAATGCTCAGAATCGCCTGGTTCTTTGGGCGGAAGGTTCGTACGAAGCCAAGCCCTTGACGCATCCTGTCAAAGCACAGTGTGTCTTGTTATTGCGTTCGGGATCTCTCAAGGAAACCAATGGCCGACGTTTCGTGGCCGCTCAGCTAGATACCTTCGTGCACGTTGACCGAGCGAGCCTGCAGTTGTTTGCAAAAGCGATCCACCCGTGGGTGGGTGCCACGGTCGATCGCAACTTCAGCGATACCCTCACCTTCATCAGCCATTTGTCACATACCGCGGAATTGCGTCCGGAAGCGATTGACAAGCTGGCAGGTAAGCTCACCGGGATCTATTCCGATCGGCGGGAACAGTTGGTTCGAGTGGCTTATCAATGCGCGGATGATTCCCAGCAGTGGCAAGCCGATCATCAAGCCCAAAGTAAAACGTCCGACACTCGTTTGGCCCGTTTTACGGAAGGCGGAGTGGGCAAGGGCAAGGAGGGCAGGGCAGAGCGGTAGATGGAAGGAGAGCCTCCGTTTTGATATTACCGAGGAAATAATAGGTGTTTTTGAGGGTGCTCCCCTTTGGTGTCGACGGGTGTAACCGGCCACCCGCCGAGGAATCTGGAAATGGTCCGTCCGCTTGATCAAAGAATTGTCATTAGTTATTTGTCAATGATCATTTATCATTGGAGGGAATGAAACGAGCGTCTGGCTCAGAATGGTCTGCCGGACCGAGCGGATGACGACGGATCTACTTGCAGCACGGATCGACGAAAACCAGCAGTTTTGCCGTATCCTCAAAGCCTCCGTCAAGACAGCGAAAAAGAAATAGAATCGTCAACGAATGATCCCCCTTCCGCCTTCCCCGGTTACTTTCCCATGCATCGCAGCCCAGAAATGCTTTTGGAGGATGCCTTGGGTATATGGCGTGCGGGAGTGGACGCGGTCCTGCCCGATCGATTGATCCGGGAGTATGTTCGCGTCGACCCGCCAGGTAGGGCAAAGGGCCAAGCACTATGGATTGGCGGGCAGGAATTTCCGTTGGCAACCATCGACCACATTGCTGTGGTTGGCGCTGGCAAAGCCGGCGCGGGAATGGTGGTTGGGTTGGAGCAGGCCCTTGGCGCACAGGTTTTGCGTGCGAAACGAGTCCGTGGCTGGGTCAACGTACCTGCCGATTGCCTGCGCGAAACGGCTGCCATCACCCTTCACGCGGCCCGGCCGGCAGGCGTGAATGAGCCGACAGCCGAGGGAGTTGCCGGTACCGTGCGAATGCTCAGTCTGGTAAGGCAACTGGGCCCCAAAGACCTTTGCCTGGTACTCATATCGGGTGGCGGCTCGGCCCTGATGCCAGCGCCAATCGATGGAGTTTCTCTCCAGGACAAAGTGCTTGTTACCCAGCGGCTTGCCGCGGCGGGGGCCACGATTGAACAGCTCAATGCGGTCCGGCGGGAATTGAGCCAGGTCAAAGGAGGCGGCCTGGCGACCGCGTGCGGAGCCGGCCACATGATCACGCTTGTGCTATCGGATGTTCCTGGAGACCACCTGGAGACGATTGCCTCGGGTCCTACCATGACATGTCCGCCCAATCCACGCCGGGCGCTTGAAGTACTCGAAGCACTGGGGCTGAGTAAGTCAGCCGATTTGCAGCCGGTCGTGCAGGTACTCACGCGGCATGTGCAAAAACCACCAAGGGCAGCAGCGGTGGCTGCCATCGTCGCGCACCGGATTCTTGGCAACAATGCTACTGCGGTCGATGCAGCCGGCATGGAAGCCGAACGGCGCGGTTATCGCCATGCGATGATCTCCGCCACGGAGCCGGAAGGAGCGGCGGAAGAGGTGGCCGCCAGCCTGGTCAAGATGGCCCAAACCATGCGTGGGCAAGCCAGCCGAGGAGCGGCGGATTCCCATGGTTTGGGCCCCAATTGCCTGATTTCCGGAGGTGAGCCGACCGTTCGTCTGGTCGATCGGCACCTGCGTGGCAAGGGAGGTCGCAACCAGCAACTGGTGCTTGCGGCTCTAGCGGAGATGAGCGATTGGCGGAATCTGACGCTGCTCTCCGGAGGTACCGATGGTGAGGATGGACCCACCGATGCCGCCGGCGCGTGGGTGAACCAGACCCTCGCCGAGCGTGCCCGTAGCCTTGGCCTCGAACCGATGGATTATCTGGCCCGCAACGATGCCTACTCCTATTTCCAGGCACTCGGCGGACTGCTCAAAACGGGCCCCACGCACACCAATGTTTGCGACCTGCGAGTGATTACGGTAGCAGAGTGAAAAAGGGGTCAGGAGCCTTTTTTCGTCGGTAAGTCCATGCGATAAGCAAACCCTTAAACGAACGAAAAAAGGCTCCTGACCCCTTTTTCACTTCCTGACCCCTTTTTCACTTCGCAAAGTTTGGCTTGCCGCATAAAAAAAGCCGACCGCCCTGGCCCAGCGAGTGGACCAAGACGGCCTATAAAAATTAGCATTTCCTCAGCAAGGACTAAAAGTCATTGCTGTTGATCGTTTCGCCACCGGCACGTGTTACCAGGTGCAGGTAGACATTCCGATCGATATCGGTACTGATCGACTTCCCATGGCCATCGCCAAAGGCATGTTGGACCGTACCAGGATGGGCACTGCTAGGACCATACCAGCGCGGCTTCGTCCCATGCGCGTAAGTGAACGCATAGAAGTAGGCTTGATTCGTCTGGTTCGTGACCAAGCCTGGGCTCGGATCCTGGGCTTTATCTCCACCAGCCCGTTTGACACCATCGCCGACATTCAAGGCCGTTTGGCCGTCGGTGTCGGTATCGAGCCAACGCAGAACGGGAGGTTGCGAGGTGTTGGTTGTGCCATTGGGACTCTGCTTGATGATCTTTTGGCCGGGACCATTGGGGTCGGCGGCCACCACGTACATCGACAGGCCACTGATCCAGCCGGCGTACCGCTCTTCGCGCGACTCGCTGAACATGATCGTATTGGACGTGCCATCACGCATCGATGCCATGCTCACGCCCTTCAGAGCGCCTCGTTGACGCGTGTTCTGCTGGGGATTGACCTGAGCAAATACCAGGACTCCATTCCCGGCCAGGCGTTTCGGCCTGCCACCCGAGTAGCTGTCATAGAGCGAACCGGTCGGCGCGCCCTGGTCACTGGCGGTGGGAGGCAGGCCATCGGCATTGTAGTGGGTCGAAGGCATTGCGACGTAGTTGCCCACGGCCGCCTTCTGCCTTCGATTATAAATTGCCGTATCTTTCGTCTCTTCGGCTCCCGGGAAGCTGGGGCAGATGTAAACTTCCATCGGTTGTTGGAAGGCGAACCGTTTGTCGTCCCCCGGACTTCCCTGGGCAATCACCTCGATAGGATTTTGTCCAGGAACTCCCGAAATTCCAAATGGGCCGATTTTCAGCTTTCTGGAACCGTTGGGAGTCGGAATCGTCGCGTCTCGAGTTCGATTGTAGAGATTCTGGTTTTCCATCTCCGGAAGGATCTGGAAAAGCCAACTGTAGCCATCACCTGCCCATAGACTCTTGTCCAGGGGATCGCTCATGTCACAGCCCTGGCCCACCACCGATGTCGGCAAAAACGGATGGGTCGATGCCAGCGGAAAAGACTTGCGGCGGTCATGGAAATTCTGCAGCGCCAGGTCGATATTCTTGATGTTATTCAAGCAGGAATTCCGCCGTGCCGCTTCCCGTGCCGCCTGAATGGCTGGCAACAACAGTGCCACCAAAATGCCGATGATGGCAATCACCACCAGCAATTCGACGAGGGTAAAACCTCGTCCCCTGCGTCTAGCAGGATTGTTACGTTTTCCGTCCATTGCCTGTACCTCCTCATGTGAGAAAAAAAGAAATGAAAAAAATAAACCTCAGGAGAAAATAAAAGCAAATAGTACCGGGCAATACGCCCATGAAAAATTCACCTAAAAACAACCTCATGCCGCAGGCCCTCCTGAGCAGACCTTCCGCATAGCACCCCTTCCTGGTATATCCCCTGTCAAAGGGCATGGAGGGGCGCTAAACTAGTCTACACCACAGGCGGTAAGGCTGTCAATCAATTTGCACCCCGTCTGTCGGGGGGGCATTCAATTTTATCGGGATCGCTATCGGGATCGGGATCGCTATCGAAACAGGCTGGAATTTGGACGTACGGACTTTCGATCCCGATAGCGATCCCGATAGCGATGATTGTAGCGGAATCCTGGGCTGATACCGGGCAGTTGATCTATGCTGCTGCTTTGAACGGCTCACAATGGAAGCTTCCGGCTCTGCCGGAGGAGTCTCATTACGAATCTGTAGGAGACTATTTCTTCCGCTACCCACCACGGCCTTTTCGAACCTCGCAAGCAAGATGAACCCATCCCACCCACAACGTCAGGCTGCCCTGCAGGTGGTGCGCAAGTTGCGGGATACGGGTTTCGAGGCCTATTGGGCAGGTGGGTCGGTGCGAGATGAGTTGCTTGGCCGTCAGCCTCACGATTATGATGTGGCCACCAACGCCCGCCCCGAACAGGTGCGCAATCTGTTTGGCCATGCCCGCACCTTGACGATCGGGGCTGCCTTTGGAGTCATCGGAGTGCAAGCAGCTCGTGGCTGTGGGCCGGTGGAAGTTGCCACTTTTCGCACCGATGGCGTCTATGCCGATGGTCGGCGTCCCGAATCGGTTCATTTCAGCGATGCCCGGCATGATGCTTCGCGTCGTGATTTCACCATCAATGGACTTTTTTACGACCCGCTGGGGCAACGGGTGATCGATTACGTGGGTGGCCAGGAGGACTTGAAAATAGGTCTGATTCGGGCCATTGGCGATCCCAGGGCCCGCTTTACTGAAGATAAACTGCGATTGTTGCGGGCCGTACGCTTTGCCACCACGTTGGGCTTTAAAATTGAGCAAGAAACGGAAGCAGCCATTCGAGAAATGGCCAGTCAGATTGACGTGGTGAGTGCTGAGCGGATCGGTATGGAACTACGCAAAATGCTCACGCACCCCAGACGGTCCCAGGGAGTCGCTCTGTTGGCCAGGACCTGTTTGCTGGAAACCGTACTTCCGGAATTTGGGCGGCAGGCCAACGCCGAAGCGGAAGAAGACTGGCAGCAGACTTTGCAGCGTCTCGATCGATTGCAATCGGACTCGTTGAGTACGTGTCTGGCTGCATTGCTGTTGACGGCAAGCTCTGCCCAAGCGATTCGCCAGATTGCCATGCGGCTTCGTTACAGCAACAAAGAAGCGGAAAGAGCCCAATGGTTGTTTGACTCCCTGCCCTTGGCAATGAAGGCGGAGCAACTACCCTGGCCCGAACTGCAACGTCTGCTGGTGCATGCAGGGAGCAAAGAGCTTGTGGCCCTGGCCGAGGCTGTCGCAGGTCGTGGCCAGGCAGAAAGTCATGCCGGACTGAAAAGATGCCGTGAAGTTCTGGCCATGCCTCCCGAGCGCCGCGATCCGCCACTGCTGGTAACGGGCGACGATCTGATTGCCCACGGTCTCCCACCTGGGCCCTATTTTAGCCGGTTACTGGCTGCCATCCGTGACGCCCAGTTACTCGGCCAACTGGTGGATCGTCAGCAGGCACTGGAGATGGCCGAGCGCTGGGTCCGAGAGCACGGTGAGTAGCGAACGGCGAGTAGCCAACAGGAGGGCGGGGTCGAAGAAATTCGGATTGCGGAATTCGGATTGCGGAATAAAGAAAGTACAGTTGGTGCACAAGCCGAAAACTTGTACCTGGCTCATTCCCAGCTCTGAATCTATCGGGATCGGGATCGCTATCGGGATCGGTATCGAAATAGCATGAGTCTGAAACACGAAAAACTGGCTGTTTACCGCCTCTCGACAAGCTGCGTTGCATGGATCTTCGAAAAAGTCGATGGATTGAGAAGGTTCCACGCTCTATGCATTTGCGGATTTCGATAGCGATAGCGATTTCGATAGCGATCCCGATCCCGATTCCGATCCCGATCCCGATAGCGATTCCGATTCCGATTCCGATTCCGATCCCGATTCCGATTCCGATTCCGATCCCGATTTATGAGCTCATGGGTATGCAACTCTAAAGGCAGGCCCTCTTGGTGAACCCTCTACGGCTGGGAAGGCGCTAGACGGGAAGCCGGTCGGTAGATTACCATGGCTGTCATGAATATCCTCCTATCGATGAATATCCATTCCCTGTTGGCTGACGGCACGGGGCCCGTGCTGGATCTGGCGTATGCCGCACAGATTTTGTCACGCGTGTTGCATTTTCTTTCCGCCATGATCCTGGTAGGGGGAATGTTTTATCTACGCACGATTCTTGCCCCCTCGAGTGCTGCCCAGGCCGATCCGGAGGCATGCTTTGCAGGTCGCAGATCCGTTTGGGCACGCTGGGTTGGTATCGCCACTTTTTTCCTGTTGGCCAGCGGAATTTATAACCTGATGTTGGTCATTGGGCAAAGTAAAGCGGCTGGGGTCAAGCTGCCCCCCACCTACCATATGCTTCTGGGAATCAAGTTCCTGCTTGCCCTGCTGGTCATGTTCGTGATGTCAATCCTGGCAGGGAAGACGGCAGCGGCCGGGCGATTTCGCGGCCAGATGGGTAAATGGCTGAACATTGCCTGGCTGGCCACGATTGCCATCGTCGTGCTGGCAGGAATCCTGAGAACGTTGCATTGAAACACTGAAACACCGTCCCACTGCCATGGACAAAAAAGCCAAGAAACGAATTGAAGTCCTGCGGAAGCGGATCGACAAGCTCCAGTTGTTGCTCAAAGGAGCCAAGGAGCAGATGGACGATCCAGACGAAGTGGTCAAGCTGGAGTCCGACCTGGCCGAAGCCAAAGCCGAAATTACCCGGCTGAAATCAAAGTAGTGGATCAGGCGTTAGCTCTCTGCTCTCTGCCCACTTCTTCACCGATAGCGCCAAAATGCCGGGATCAGCAATACCAGAATGGCGAACAGTTCGATTCGCCCCAGCATCATCAGAAACGTGAATAATAACTTGGGCCCCTGGCCAAAGGGGGCGTAGTTTTGCGTTGCGCCCACGATTCCCAGACCGGGGCCAATGTTGTGGAGCGTGGCGGCCACGGCGCTGGCCGAATCGACCAGCTTGTTCTCGAGAGGCTGACCGGCTTGGATCCAGGTTTCATCAGGTTCCATCGCCACCAGCAGAATCCAACTGATGGTCATGATGGAGACGATCAGCCCGACGTAAACCAGGATATTTCGCGGCAATTCGGGGTCGGTCAAAGGTTCTTTTCCCAGCCGTAGGTGGCGCACCACCGACGGGTGGAACGATTGCTCCACATCATGACGCAGTATTTTCACGAACAGAATTACGCGGATCACTTTCATGCCGCCTCCCGTACTGCCGGCACAACCACCTATGAACATCAGCAGAATGAGTAGGGCCCGGCTGAAGTCACTCCACCGATGGAAGTCGGCCGTACCGAAGCCGGTTGTCGTTAAAATCGACACAACTTGGAACAGGCCATCCCGAAAAGCGACCTCCAATGCCTTGACGCCTTCCAGTTCGCCATGCGGATCGAAATCGTTGCGCCCCCACAGTCCGGCGATCATGACCAGGATGGTCGTGGTAAGAATGATGAGCACATAAGTTCGCCATTCGTAATCGCGAAACAACTTGCCCGGCTTTCCGAGCAGCACGAAATACATCAGAGTAAAATTGGAGCCGGCCAGGATCATGAATAAAATCACCGTGTATTCGATGGTGGGCGAATGGAATCCTCCCAGACTGCCATTGAGCGTGCTGAATCCGCCCGTGGCCATGGTGCCAAAGGCGTGGCATAGCGCTTCAAACCAGTTCATGCCTTCCAGACGCAGTAACAGAGTCAATACCAGGTTCAGGCCGCAGTAAATCGCTGCGAAAACCCAAGCGGTATGTTGCATCCGTTCCTGCGATCCCTCTTTGCTGGGACCCGGCATCTCGGCCCGCATCAGTACCTTTCCCGCGGATCCCTGGCCAAGAATGGCCACGAACAGCACGATGATCCCCAGCCCGCCCAGGAAATGCGTGCTGCTGCGCCAAAACAGCAAGCAGCGTGGTACCAACTCGGGGTCTTCAATGTCGGTCAGCACCGTGGCGCCGGTTGTACTAAAACCGGACTGGGCCTCGAACAAGCAATCCGCCACATTCATCCGCACCGGCTGCCCGTTCGCGCGGCCTCGGGCAACTCCCCCCAGAAAGTAGGGCAGTCCGCCCAGTACGGTTGCCAGAATCCAACTGAGTCCCACCACCGCCATCGCCTCTTTACGAAAGAGGGTATCTTCCGTCGGGCGTCCATAGTGCCGCAGAGCCCAGCCGACGATTCCACAAACGGCGCTCGATGTGAGCAGGGCGAGAAAACCGCGCAATTCAAACGGCTGATGCATTCCAGTGACGGGCCCTTCCCACAAGACGGGCCCCTCCCACAAGACGGGCCCCTCCCACAAGACGGGCCAAGCCCATGGAAGGCTAAAGACCATCGTCAGGCCAATCAACCAGGCAACCATGCCCAACAGGCGTGCGACGAGGCGTCGGTTCATGCAAATTAACTCTGCGGGCTTTCAAAGAGACTGACCACCTCTTCCATCACTTCGTCGTGGATCAAGGCAATGGCCGTATCTTCCGCTTGCAAGCGATCATCGCCACCAGGCACATGGGCAAATCCCTGGCGGATGACCGCGGCGATCAGGCACTGAGGAGGCAGGCTGAGGCTTGCCAGGACATGTTCGGTAGCAGGTGAGCCAGCCTGCACATCGATTTCCAACACGCAGAGGCCGCTCTCCTCCCCCAGCGGTGTGCGCGAAACGACGGGGCCGATGTTCAGGTAGCCCAGGACCTGTTTGGCTGCCACTTCGCGCGGGCTCACGGTCAAATCGATCCCCAGCTTGCCAACCACATTTGCGTAATCGGGCCGGCCCACCAGGGCAATGATTTTTTTGGCGCCGATGTCACGCGCCTCGACCGCGGCCATGATGTTGTCTTCGTCATCGCCCGTGCAGGCGATGAAGGCGTCGGCACTGCCGATGCGTTCCTCCTCGAGATTCGCCCGGCGGGTAGCATCCCGGTGGACGACGACCGTCTCTTTCAGATGGCTTGCCAGAAATTCGCAGCGGGCGCGATCCTGCTCCATCAGAACCACTCCGTAACGTTGCCCCTCCAGCGCCGCCGCCAGATGATAACCTGTTTCTCCACCTCCCGCGATCACCACGCCCATTCGCAATTCCGTCTGGCCGCAGAAGAGTTCCCGGACCTGGTCAATTTCCTTGCGCTGGCCGATGATTGTCAGCCGATCGCCGACTGCCACTTTATCTTCGGCCCCGGCAATCCAGGTCGAGCCGTCGCGGTGGATCGATCCCACTCGCACACCGCTGGGTAAACGCAAGTCTTTCAAGCACCGTCCCACGCCGGCCTTATTCTCGGTAACGAGCAACTCATGGACTTCCAGTTCACCGCGGGCAAGATTTTCCACCGCCACCGAACCAGGATGTCGCAGTTCTCGGGCCACTTCCACCGCAGTCAGATGCTCCAGACTGAGAAGTCGGTCGATGCCGAAATGGCGTTGGTAATCGAAAGTGCTCAGGTCACGAAAGACGGGTGCGTAGACTCGTGCCACTGCTCGTTTGGCGCCCATGGCCTTCGCCATACTGCCGGCGACGATATTCACTTCATCGTTACCGGTGACTGCCAGAACCAGGTCTGCGCTACCCGCGTTGGCCTGAAATAGCACACTCGACTGCGAGGCCGACCCGGTGATGGCACGGACATCCAAAGTTTCGTTGACGTGCCGAATGTGTTCGGCATCGGTATCCACCACCGTCACGCTATGGCGATGCAGGCAGAGCAACGAAGCGATGGAGTGCCCCACCGTGCCTGCGCCAAGAACAACGATTCGCATAACTGTGTGCTCGCGGGGAAATAACGAATGGCAGTAGTTTCAAGAATGGGCCGATGAAGCCGACCCGGGTAGCGTGCTAGCTGCTGAAAACGCCGGTTTCCGGGCGGCTTATCGCCCTGCCCCACGTAGGGCACGGGGTAATTTGGAAATACTGAAGTTACTCTTGCTTGGAATGTTGCCCTCTGTCCTGTTCGCTCCCCTCGTCCTCCTGCCCTCTGCCCTCTGCCTCCGGCCCCCTTTTCTGATGTGCTTCGATGGCATCGGCAAACTTACGTTCCATATCATTCGCTTCCACGAGATTCCAGAGCGGAAATTTCTCCGCGACTTGCGGGTCGGCCAGGCTCAAATCGAGCTGTTCCAGTACCAGGGCATATTCGCTTACGGTATCCATGATGCTAGAACCGGTGGGCGAATCGTCGGGCAATTCAGGATGGGCCGCGAGCACTTTTGCCCAGAGGTCGAAACTCTCTTCGAAAAGTTGACGTGCTTGAATCAAATCCGCATCGTTCTGGAAAGCTCGGTGGGCGGCAAAGGCCAGCTCATGGGCTTTCAACGCGGAATGTTCCTGTTCGATTTCGCAACGTGCTTTCCAGTACTCATAGTTCACCACCTGGCGATTATTGCCAATCATCCGGATTCGTGAGTCTGCCTCAGCAATTCGTGTACCCAGTTTTCGCGCTGCCGCGGCCTTCTCGGGAAAGTCCCGGACAATCCGCTCCACGATGTCTCGATCCGAAACTCTTAAGGAGGCCTCCGCCTTTTCGGCTAATTCCAATTCTTCATCGGTTTGTTCCTCGAGCGTTTTGGCCAATGCCGCCAATTGCTCCGGGCTCAACTCTTTGCGGCGTTCCTGGCTCAACGTTTCCTGGATTCCGGGCCCCATCTTCTGCAATTGTTGCTCTAATGTTTTCAGATCCTGTTCCCACTTTTCTTGATCGGCCAGGCGAATATAAAATCCTTGGGTCGAACGCAGATCCCGGTGCGCGTATCGCCCCCACAGGCGTGCTGCCAGCTCCCAGGCGGAACGAGCTTTTTCGCCAAAGGTTCCCTCGGACTCGATGGCATCGCTGTAGTTGATCTGGGCCATGGGAACCGTGGCATAAAAAGTCGTCGGATTTTTATTTCCCAAACTCCGTTTTTTGTCATCCACCGAGGCAATGGCCTGCTGATACCACTTTTTCGAAACCAGCCAGTTGTCGCGTTGCTCCGGTGGGCGGTCGGCCGGGTGAAATTCGTTGTCTGCTTTGAACAGACGGCGATACTGGACATGTTCGTCGGCGCGGCCAATTTTATTGCCAATAAACCAGCCCAGTTCAGCCAGCAAGATAGGGTTGTCCCGGTTGTAACGGGTTCCTTCTTTGAGAAACTCGATCCCCTTTTTCACGTAGTGATACCGATCTTGAACGTCGTCCAGTTCCACCGAAACGTTGTACGTTAAATTCCAGGCTTGATATCTCCAAAAGGAGATGAAATAAGGCTGCAGTTTTGCCAGTTGCCGCAACGTCGCACGAAAATTCGTCCAGTCCTCGGTTTTCTTGTACTGGTTCGCCTTGTTCCAAAGCAGCGAAACGGCAATGCCGCGCATGCCCAGGGTGGCAAAACGAATCGTTTCGCTGGCCGGGTCGATTTCTCCCAAATCGGCTTGTCCCAGGTCATACTCCTCGCGCAGTTGGGCCAGCGTGCCTCCCTCGTCTCGAAGCGTCGAGGGTGCGCCTAGCCGTGAGATGGGCAGTAGGAGTACGGCTATGACAATCAGATAGGCGATCTTACGGTAAAACGAGCCGCGCTGGTTCATCGATTCATCCTCGGATCCACGCTTCCATCCGGATGAGAAGCAGATAGGGTGTCTTGGGAAAAACGTGTTATCTCGTTCAACATGTTATCGGGTTCAACGTGTGTCTTGCTAACGGGCGATTTCACGAGTTCGCAGCAGAAAGTATCCCAGCACGGACAGGCCGACAATGTAGCCGAGGCAAATGGTCAAATCCTGAGCGATCAGATCACCTGGGATGTCATAACCGTGCGCGGCAAAACCGATGGTGCTCAGGGCCGAGAAATCGGGCAGCAACTGAGCCAGACCCTGCATGAAGAACTGGAGGACATCGTCAATTCCTTGGATCAAGGTCGTCCCGGGTCCCGGGTCGAGTTTGGAAATGACATTTTTCTGGGTGACCAGGCGGACGAGTGACTCCACAGGGCCCCCACCCCACGAAGGCCCGTTGGCAATCCAGACAAAAAATTCGCGAAAGAAGCCCAGCACAATAAAGGAAACGGTAAAGAGCATCGCCACCGGCCCACTCACCAGGGCACTGGCCGTCACGCCGATGGAGGTGACGATGACCATTTGCACCCAGATGCTGATATAGGCTTTTACATAATTCCACAAGGGCGACCCGTCAGGCAAGCGGATGTAGCAATCCGCCTGGGCGTAGCCGTAATACTGCCCCTGCTCCAGGCATTGAATCCAGATTTCAAGTTCCCCGTCGTCACTCACCAGATCATTGTACAGATCAATCGTATTGCCTTCGCTATCGGGTAGTTCGCGGTCGATGAACTGGTCATCCACTTGGGCATCTTTGGCCAGGAATGTAATCGCGTCGCTCTTGAGACCCGTTTGTGGGTTACGCAGCTGGATGGCCCCCGAAATGGGTCGGCCGATGACCCCTTTATGGGTACGAAAGACGCGTGTGATCAACCCCAGCGGCAGTCCTTCCTTGTCGAGGTAGTCATCAATCGATTCATCGATTCCAGAGAAGGTCCAGATGGCCGCGGCTAGCGTCCCCCCATCGATGAAACTGCGATAGGTCCACTCGCTGCCAACACTGATGCCGACCGCTTTGTCGACGCCCTTGCGGTCCTTGAACCGCAATTTACCCCATTTGGGAACCCGTGCCCGCAGGTACCCGGTGGGCTCCAGCACGCGAACCTGCTCTCCATGCCCCTCGATCCGGTGATAGTGGCCGCTCGTGACAGCCGAATCGCCGTTATGCTCAGTGTCGAGCTCCAGCAGATGATGGTGGTACGCATCGGTGCTTGTACGCCCGTCGTAGCCGATCAAGGTGCCTTCGCGATCGGTCACCCGGACCAGGCTGCTAGCATCGATCGTGTGACGGTGGTCGAGGGATCGGATCACAAAGATATAGCTGCAACCGCCCATGACCACCAGCAGGACGGTTCCCACCAGGCTGAAGCCAAGGATCCTGCCCAGGATAATTTCGCCGGCACGCACCGGCTTGGTCACCACGGTGTATATCGTTTTGCTCTTGAAATCACCCGGCAGGCTGAAGGCACCCAACAGCAGGGCAATCCCCAAGACCAGGTAAGTGGTGGCCATGAGCACAAAGCTGAGCAATAGTTTGGCAGGCTCCTGATTGTCCGTTCTGAGAAACCAACTGGCAAAAAGCAGGATCACCAGATAGAGCACCAGGGAAACCACGACTCGCCGGCGCCAGGCTTCTTTCATGGCCAGGGAAGTGAGGGCCCATGTCCGCCTGGGTGAAATCGAGAACAACTCACGGAAGCCAGTTGCGACGATGCCGTAAATGCGATCGCCACCGCGCAACAACCCGTGTCGAGCCACGTTTACGATCGCTCCGAGCAACAGGCCCAATAGTGCCACCGCCAGTACGATCAGAAAAAATCGTGGCAGCGCGCCGAGGGACTCGTCCGCTCCATAGAGCAACCACTGGAAATAAGGCAGAATTTCGTGTTCGAGAACCATGAAGGATACAAGTCTTAAGGATCGTTACTATTTCAAAGTGTGACAGGCGTGCACGGGAAAGTGTGTGTTGGAGACAGGATTTTGCACATGCATTCGACCGAAACCCTGACTCTCAACCCTGGATTCTGGCGATGGATTCTTGGCCTTCCACCTTGGCACGTTGCCCGGGGCGTGCCTCACTATCGCGGACAATTCTGAGGAACAGCTCTTCCAGTGTGGTCGTGGGATTGTCCATTTCCAGCAGCTCACCCTGGTGGCGGGCAATGCAATCGCGAATTTCATGCTGGCATTCCGGCGACAGTCCACGGGCCCGGATCTGCGTCACGTCGGCCACCGTCAGTAAGGTATCCACCCGCCCCAGTTCCTTCAATTCACCCTGATGCAAAATGGCGATGCGGTCGCAAACGTCCTGAACGTCGGCCAGCAAATGACTGCACATGACGACTGTTTTCCCTTCGCTTTTCAGCCGCAAGATCATGTCTTTCATCTCCCGCGTGCCGATGGGGTCGAGGCCACTGGTCGGTTCGTCCAGGAGGATCAGGTCGGGGTCGTTGATCAGGGCTTGGGCCAGGCCGATGCGGCGCGTCATCCCTTTGGAATACTCTTGCAATTGTCGGCGCCGAGCCTTGTCGAGGCCCACCAGGCGGATCAATTCATCGACGCGCTGCTGCCGCACTTCGGCCGGCATGTCAAACAGCCGGCCATAAAAGTCGAGTGTCTCTTCCGCGTTGAGAAATCGATAGAGATACGACTCTTCGGGCAAATAGCCAATTCTCTCGTTTTTACTCACGTCGGTCGCACTTTTGCCAAAGATGAGCGCTTCCCCCTCGGATGGAAAGAGCAAACCGAGCAAGAGTTTGATGGTGGTCGTCTTGCCGGAGCCGTTGGGTCCGAGCAGCCCCAGGACTTCGCCCTGGCAGCCTTCCAGGTCCAGCGCTTTCAGCGCTCTCACTTTTTGCCGACCCCAAAAATCGCGGTAAACCTTCGATAACGCTCTGGTTTGTATCACCACGGGCTTCGAATCGGTTTCCTGAGTTTGGGCCCCTGCTGCGGGAGGAGCCCCTGCCGCGGGAGAATCCAGCGTTCCAGCTTGAGTAACCATCTCGCTCTTAGGATCTTTTTCGCTCATCGGGTCTTTCCGCTCAACAGGTCTTTCCGCTCAAGGCCATTATCGCTCAGCTTAGCGGAGCGTCGTCACTCTTTGGAGCAATGGTGGGAGGGAATTTGGGATGTTGTAATTTCTTCCAAACAGGACAAGAATCGTCGAGTATACTTGGCGATATGCTATCCGGCAAGGATAGGTTCGGCTTCCTGATACGTTTGTAATAGGTCCGCTTGGCTTCATCGGTCTCGCTCACCCAAATTTCCATACCACCCAACATGCCCAATTACGCAGTTATTCTGCCTGCGGCTGGCCGCAGCAGCCGGTTTCGTGATAAACATTACAAAAAACCGTTTGCGCCCCTGGCGAGGCGGGCGGTATGGCTCCATGCCGCCCAGCAGTTTCTGGACCGGGAGGATGTCAAACAACTGTTGATTGTGGTGGCCCCGGAGGATCGAGAGGAATTTGACCGTAAGTTCGAAGCCAATTGTATGCTGCTGGATATCGGAGTCTGTCCGGGCGGGGCCCAGCGGGCCGATTCGATTCGCAATGCTCTTGGGCAGGTGCGTGCCGACATCGATATGGTGGCCATTCACGATGCAGCCCGGCCTTGCCTTGCAGCCCAATGGATTGAGCGTGTGTTTATTTCCGCCGAGAAACATGGCGCGGCCATCCTGGCCATTCCGGTGGCGGCGACGCTTAAACGAGTGAATAAGGGTAAACAAGCGAAAAAGGGCAAACAGGTAGTCGAGGGCTTTTCCCACGCTACCGGCAACCAGATTGTCGAAACGGTCGCACGAAGTGACCTGTGGGCTGCCCAAACCCCCCAGGTCTTCCGGCGTGAATTACTGCTGGAAGCTTACGCAGCTCTGCCCTCTGGCGATCCGTCCCCTACCGACGATGCGCAACTGGTCGAACGGCTCGGCAAACCGGTCATGGTGGTCGAAGGTTCGCCTTTGAACCTGAAGATCACCACCCGCGACGACCTCCGCCTGGCCGAGCAAATTTTACGAATCCTGCCCAAGGCAAAGCCGGACGGATTTAGCCATCCCTTCGCCGCGGACGATTTATGGAAGTGAAGAAATTTATGTCATTCTTTTCCGACCTCCGTTGGCGCGGGCTCATTCACCAGACCACGGACGATGCCGGCATGGAAGCCTGGCTGAACGAGAAACCACGGGCCGTCTATGCGGGCTTCGATCCGACCGCGGACAGCCTGCATGTGGGCAGCCTGCTGGGCCTGGTCGTGCTAAGAAGATTCCAGCAGGCCGGCCACCTGCCGATCGTCGTGGTGGGCGGTGCCACCGGCATGATTGGCGACCCGAGTGGCAAAAGCGACGAACGCAACCTCCTGAGCCCCGAAGAACTGGAAAGAAACGTCGCGGGCCTTCGCGCCCAAGTGGGTGCTTTTCTCGATTTTTCCCCGGGCCAATGCGCGGCCCGTCTGGTCAACAATCTTGATTGGACCGGTCCATGGAGCTACCTGCAGTTTTTACGGGATGTGGGAAAAAATTTCCCGGTCAACGTCATGCTGGCAAAGGAATCGGTGAAGAGCCGCTTGGGTGGCAAGAACGTTGGCAAAAACGCCAGCCAGGGAGATGCCGACCCGGGTGGCGGGATGAGCTACACCGAATTCAGCTACATGTTGCTGCAAGCCTACGATTTCGTCCACCTCTACGACACCTATGGCTGCGAGCTGCAGGCGGGTGGCAGCGATCAGTGGGGGAATATCACCGCGGGCATCGATCTGGCCCGGCGTATGCGTGGTGTTGGGCTCCAAGGCCTCACCTGGCCCCTGCTGACCAAGAGCGACGGAACCAAGATGGGTAAAACGGCGAGCGGAGCCGTCTGGCTCTCCGCCGAGCGGACCAGTCCTTACCAGTTCTACCAATATTGGATCAACACCGACGACGCCGATGTGGGCAATTGCCTGCGCATGCTCACCGAACTGCCGCCGGCCCAGATCGAATCGCTCGATGCCGCCCGTCTGGCAAAGGCCGGCCGGCGCGAAAGCCAGCGGCGATTGGCCGAGGAGCTTACCCGGTTGGTCCATGGCGAGCCTGGCCTGGCCGTGGCTAAAAAAGCAACCGACATTTTCTTCGGAGCGGAAATTGGAGAATTGAGCGATCAGCAGTTGGGGGAAATCTTTGCCGATGTGCCCAGTTGCCAGTTGCCGCGCACTCGGCTGGCGGAGGGGGATGGCCTGCCCATTCTCGATGCGCTGGTCCAGGCAGGGCTCGCCAAGAGCAAAGGCGAAGCGCGGCGAACAGTCCAGCAGGGTGGCGCATATGTCAACAACCGGCGCGTGGCTGGCATCGACACGTGCCTGAGGGCCGACCAACTGGCCAGCGAAACGGTCATGGTACTGCGCAGCGGCAAGAAAAAGTACGCGTTGCTACGGTTTCAGTAGCTCCAGCCAGGATCAGGGGTCAACTCTTGACACTTGACACCTCTGGGACATTGCTTTGGCATTGGGTGTACATAGGTGTCAAGTGTCAAGAGTCGACCCCGGTTGCCTCCATTGCTTTGGCATTGGGTGTACATAGGTGTCAAGTGTCAAGAGTCGACCCCGGTTGCCTCCCCGGTTGCCTCCCCCCGGTTGCCTCCCCCGGTTGCCTCGACACAATGCAAACAGCGAGTACGAGTACGAGTACCGCGATGCTGAGTACGAGTACGAAACCAAAACGCAATGATGCCAGAACAAACGTTCTGGCCTCGAATCGTACTCGTACTCAGGCGCCAGCCGGTACTCGTACTCGTACTCGAAAGGAAAGACGATGAGGGAACCGATTTTCGATCACGATCGATAGGATGTTTATCGCCTTTCGATCGATTATATCGCTGCCTCGTTCAAGGTCGCGAAGGATCTCAGCGGCCTTCATCGTCATGCTCGTGACCAATGGCTTCGAGCGGCACAATCGATTCGGCTGAATATTGCCGAGGGTAACGGGAAGCGAAGTCTCAAAGATCGAAATCGTTTTCACGATATGGCTC
>JAJRWS010000648.1 GCA_024276705.1 Planctomycetota bacterium
ACGAACGATTTTTCCAGCGGAGTATCAGCCAGCCAAACCAAGCTTGGACCCTCGTGGCTGTGTCCTGACCGATGAACGATGAATTATTCTTCGTCTGGCCACTGATTATACAGAAAAATTCTCGTTCCAACCGTGGAAAAAACTACATTTTTCGTGGTTGAACCGCCCATAACTGAGACCACCCATTGGTGGGGAGGGCAAGCCACTCCCCCCAAGGCATGGGTTGCCAAAGATTGCAGGAAAGTGTATACATGCGTATAGATTACGTAGGTAGCCGCTTACTCGGAGGGTTCGATGTCTTTAGACCGATATCGGCAGTCGTTGGCCGTCTTGAATCTGCAACCCAAGGAAATCGAGTGGTTTCGAAAATGGCTTGACGCCTATGCGGGCGACCGCCAGGTAAAAAGTCGACTCGTCCCGGGAGGTAATATTCCCGTCGAACGGGAATTGGTGATCGGGTTCTTGAGAAACTTGAGAGACCATCGAGTTCAGGCTTGGCGAAGGTTGCAAGCAACCCGGGCGATTGAGATTTATCAGTCAACCGTGTTGCGGACGAGCGTTGTCGATTTTCGGCCAATCCGTGACAAATTGACGGAGATCGCAGCCCGTGAAAGGCGTGCGGACGGCGGTTTGCAGTATGACTCCCATCTGGTCGCCGGGGAGGGGAATTCAGGGGTCCTGGATAAGAATGAGCCCGAGTCGATTCAACGGATGCGTTCCAAATTGCGCATGCTGCATCACCCCAAGAGTACCGAGGTTGCCTACGTCGACCAGGTTAAGAAGTTCATTCGCCATCTGGATGACTCGCGGCTGGAAAAATATGGGGAACCGGAAATCGCCGATTTTCTCACCGATCTGGCGGTAACTCATGAAGTTTCGGCCGGCACCCAAAACCAGGCGCTACATGGAATTCTGTTCTTCTACGAGAAAGTACTGGGCCGAAATCTTCAGTTCATTAACTCGGTGCGGGCCAGAGCGAGTGGATACCGGCCGGTCGTGCTGACAAAATCGGAAATCCAATCGATTTTCCGTTTCGTTTACGGCGTTTATCGCATGATGTTCTTGCTGATGTATGGCAGTGGGTTGCGACATCGGGAGTGTCGAACGCTGCGTGTGGAGGACGTTTGTTTCGAGACTCGGCAAATCCTCGTCCGTGATGGCAAGGGAATGAAAGATCGTGTTACGGTCTTGGCTGACAACGTGATGCCGTTGCTGAAAGAGCAGTTGAATACCGTGCGAGCCATGCACGAAAGTGACTTGAAGGATGGATTTGGCGAGGTCTACCTTCCCTACGCGTTGGCGAGAAAGTACCCCAATGCGGCAAGGCATTTGAGTTGGCAGTATCTTTTTCCTTCCCCTCGCAGGAGTCGTGATCCTAGGAGCGGCAGGATACGACGTCATCATGTGCATGATTCGACGTTTTGCCAGCGATTCAAAGCGGCCCTTTCTCGGACAAACATCCATAAGCTGGCCGTACCCCATACGTTGCGACACAGTTTCGCTACGCATATGCTGGAAGATGGGGCCGATATCCGGACCGTCCAAGAACTGCTCGGTCATAAGGATGTGAAAACAACCATGATTTATACACATGTCATGAACCGACCTGGCCTGGCGGTTACCAGCCCATCGGATCGATTGGCATTGGTATGATCGCCGAAACGTGCACATGATGATGCGGGCAGTAGGAAGTTTTCTTCGGCAGGGATGGTACCCGCGCCCTGAGGCACGAAGGGCGTGGACTATGCGTGAATCGACCACGACCATCGCCGGAAGCTCTCACGACGTGCCACACTCTCATGTTGAGCTTTTACAGACCACCAGGTTGATCGATAGAAATGTGATAGTCTTAGGTTACGTGTTTTAGCAAGAATGGCCAGATACCCCCCTGCCCTTTAGTCCTCAGCTTCCCGCGGAAGCGGTTCCTGTTCGCCGACGGGCAAGGTCAAGATGAATTCCGCCCATTCGCCCTGTTTTGATTGGGCACGCACCCGGCCTCGGTGCAGTTGCATGATGCGCCAGGTGGAATAGAGGCCGATGCCGGTTCCTTTTTCTTTTTTCAGATCAGGATCGTCCAGACGGGTGAACTTGTGGAACAGATTCGTACGCTCGGAATCCGGGAAGCCGGGGCCCTGGTTCCACACGACGATCTCCACCGAGTTGCCCTCCAGGGCCAGACGAATTCGGATGATGCCTTGCTCACGGCCATATTTGATCGCGTTCCGCAGTAAGTTGCTGAATGCGATACGCAGCAGTCCCACATCGCAGGAAATCTCCGGTACGCCCTCTTCCACGACCCACTCGAGGGCCATTTCTTTGGCGTCGCATTGCGATTCGATCAGTTCGACCTCGGGCTCCAGGACTTGCTTGAGCAGATCGACCCGGGGCTGGATACGTGCGCAAAGCGACAAGTCTTCCAGGCGTGCCAGGTTCAGGTAGTCCTGGATTAGGGTGAGCAGGTATTCGCCTTTGTAAATCGACCGCTAGAGTTTGCTGCGCTGCTTGTCGTTCAGGGAGCCCAGGTAACCTGCGGTTAACAATCTGGCATCGGTTACAATCGAGGCAATGGGGCTTTGGAGTTCATGATTCACAAAGGCCAGAACTTCCTGGTAATCTTTGTTGGCCCGAGTCAGTTGCTCGATGCGATAAGCATTTTCCACGATGGGACTGATATTGTCTGCAATGGCCTGGTGGATACGCATCTGATGTTCGTTGAAGCTGTTTTCCTCTTTCGAGTTGCAGATGAGGAAGCCAATCGTACGCCCCACGGTCGTCAAGCCTCCAATCGTCAGGCCGCTGACCAGCAGGGGGGAAATCAGGCTGGAACGCAAACCTTCTTCAAGCCGCTTCAGCGTGGCCCGGTTGAGGGGATGCTCTTGCGAAAACTGCTGGAGGTCATTCACGACGACCGCTCGGCCCAGTTTGCCGGATGCCTCCATGATGCTACTGGCCAGGTCTTCCCGGTAGTTGGCTGGCAGCACGAGAGGCTCGTAGGTGGCCTGGGACCAATGGCTGACGGCGCAGGTGCCTTGTTCCTCGATAAAGGTGAGTGTCAAGCGGTCGCAAGGGCTGACCTGGCGAACCGAATCGTACACAAAATTCATGATTTCATTTAACGATTCGGCCGCGGCTACGCGGTGCCGGATCGTGTCGAGCATGAGACGTTCACGCGGCGTGCAGTGGGCCGAGATGGCATCCAATCCAACCGCGCGGGCGGACTCCAGCGAGGCCGCCAGGTGGATGTTGTCGTCGTGAATGCGCCTGCCCATGCAGGCCAGGAAACCGGCCGCCAGGCCAGGGACCGTGTCGAGCAATTCCATCAGATCGTTATGTTCGATCGTCAGGATCTCGGTTTTTCCACGGCTTAGCAGGCGCGCCATGCGATACTTCTGGCCTGTAAGCCCCGTGATGCCACCCCATTGGCCAGGTTGCAGCAGGTTGACCTGAATCATGACGCCATCGCGAACGGTCTTGATGACTTCCACCTCGCCCGATACGACCATGAATGCCCAGGCGGCCGGATCGCCTTCCTTGAACAGGAGCTCTCCGGGGCGGAACGATCTGATGCGCATGCGCCGGAGCAGAGAATCGATGGCCTGGCCGGGTACGTCGGTAAAGCATCCGCGTTGCCGAAACAGTGCGTGCAAACCGGCTTTGGAGCTGGCTTCCATCCGATCCATCGGCTTGGCCACGCACTCACGATCGGGCGGGTGAAATTCGTTGCTCATGGCAAGTCAGATCATTACTTGGCCAATTTCGATTTCAGCAATGCCAGTAGATTGTCAAAGTCGAGTGGCTTTTGCAGAATTCCGGCCAGTCCCAGTTCGGTGTAATCGGTGTTCGCTTGCAGGGCATCGCCCACCGAGCTGGCGACCAGGATAGGAACCTCGCAACCGGCCAGTTTCAGGTCGCGTACCATCGAGGTGCCCGAATCGATTTCTTCCATCATCAAATCCACGATCACCAGATCGGGTTGATGCTCGGCGAATTGCCGGACGCCCTCCTCGCCGGTGGCCGCTTCGACCAGAGCGTAACCGTGGGATTCGAGCACGGTGCGCATCGCATCTCGAAAATCGGGGTCATCCTCAACATAGAGAATAAGTGGCTTGCCATCTTTCATGGTTAACCTCGCAGCAGTCAATTTTGCAATTGAGATTCAAGCAATCGTTCTGCCGCGGCCAGGTTTTTTATAGCCTTTGGCGACAGGCGTTCACCGAAATCGTTGAATTCGTATCCGCGGATGCCCAGCACGTAAGCGTCGGGCGTCGCTCCAAACAGGTCTCGAGCCAGGCCCAACAAGGTAGCCGGTTCGACATGATGGGTGGTGAAGGCGGCTTCGGTGCTAGGCTGCAACCGCTCGAAACGATACGGTTCGGGGGCCTGCAAATCGGCATCCGCAAAGATCACCACATCATAATTTGCCACTTGCGCGGCATGCTCCACGGCCAGTTGGAAACATGACTCGACCGTAACCCGGCCCCCTATGAGTCCATTGTCAGCCAGTCTTATGGCGGCTTCGGCCAGAGCGGGGCCCAAGCCGTCATCCAGGCGACCCGGGTTGCCATAGCCGATCAGCAGGACGGATCCTTCTAGGGTATTCATGCTGATTTTGACCTTTTGTCCAGGACCTTGCCCTCGGCATCGACCAGCGTGATTTCCAAAGGCATTTTTCCCATGGCGTGGGTGGCACAACTGAGGCAAGGATCGTAAGCCCGGATCGCAACTTCCACGCGATTGAGCATACCTTCGGTAATCTCCATCTGTTCACTTATATATTCCTCGGCAACCCGTTGCACGGCCCGGTTCATCGGTTCGTTGTTGCTCGTGGTCGAAACAATCAGGTTGCACATTGTCACCTGGTCGTTCTCATCGATGCGGTAATGGTGAAACAGCGTCCCACGAGGCGCTTCGAGGATACCGATACCTTCCTGGCGGCGCTCACCTCGGACGACCAGGTCGGTTCCTTGCAGATCCGAATCGTGCAGGAGCTGATCGATTTTTTCGATGGAGTGCAGCACCTCAATCATCCGGGCCCAGTGGTAGGCGAGAGTCAGGTTGTTTGGCTTGTTGTCGGTGACTGCCATGAACTCCTGTCGCGCGGCTTCCGCCTCGGGCGTGTCGATGAAGTCGCATGTATTCAAGCGTGCCAGGGGACCTACTCGATACCAGCCATCTTCCGGTCCGATCGACTTGATGAAGGGGAATTTCATGTAGGACCAGTCGCGGACTTCCTCGGCCAGGTAGTCCAGGTAGTTCTGATTGTCGACGTGGTCGAAGATATTGTTGCCATCCTTGTCGATGGCACGCAGGCCGCCGTGGTAGAGGTCCATCGCACCGTCGGCGCGGATAATCGACAGATGGTTGGAATCGAAAGAGCCAAAGGTCTTGGCCATCTCGAGATGCTCCACCGTGTAATCCTTGGCGATTTTAACCGCTCCTCGGGACCACTCGATCATCTGGTCAAGATCTTTCAGCAGTGCGTCCCGCTCGGCGAGGGATAAGTTCTTATTCACGCCTCCGGGGATCGCGCCGGTGCCATGAATTTTTTTACCCGCGGTGGCCTGGATGATTTCCTGGCCATACTTACGCATCAGGATGCCCTGCTTGCCCAGTTCGGGGAACTTGGCGGCCACACTCAGAATATTTCGGATGCTGGGATCCGCATCGAAACCAAACAGCAAGTCCGGGGAGCAGAGGTGGAAAAAATGAAGCGAATGCGATTGGAACATCTGTCCATAGTGCATCAATCGGCGGATTTTTTCTGCGGTCGGCGTGAGTTGCTCTCCGCCCACCAGCCAATCGACCGCTTTGGCCGCGCACAGGTGATGGCTGACCGGGCAGATACCGCAAAGCCGCTGCACGGCCACCGGCATCTCCCAAAAGGGACGGCCCTGGATGAATCGCTCGAAACCGCGAAATTCCACAATGTGCAGACGTGCCTGCTGAACCTTGTTGTCTTCGTCGAGCAAGATTGTCACCTTGCCATGCCCTTCGACACGGGTAACCGGCTCGATGACAACGCGGCGTGTTTTATTGGTGGTTGCAACCATGAGTATTCCTCAGTCGTATTTGATCAACTGGTAGGGTAGTTTGATGGGTTCGTCCGATAGCAACGCTACCAGAGCGGCGAACAGGGTATCGGCGGGCGGCGGGCAGCCCGGCAGGTGGTAATCGATTTTTACCACCTCATGGGCCGGATAGACTTTGTCTAGCAGCAGGGGGACTTCGGGATTATCGGGAACCTTGCCCGACGGATTGTACACCGAAGGTCCGCTGACGTAAGCCTCCTGCATGCACTCTTCGATGGTGACCATGTTGCGCAAGGCGGGAATGCCGCCCATGGTCGCACAATCGCCGATCGAGACCAGCACGTCGCAATGCGTGCGAAAGTCGCGTAGTACGGCTACGTTTTCTTCGTTGCAGCAGCCCCCTTCGATCAGGCCAACCGCGCAGTGCTGGGTAAATTGCTTGTAATCGTCGATCGGGCTCTTGTCAAAATCGACCAGTTCCGCCAGTTGCAGGATACGCTCATCGATATCCAACAGCGACATGTGGCAGCCGAAGCATCCGGCCAGGGACGTGGTAGCGATTCGGGGTTTCGTGGCAGGCATGGCGTCACTCAATTTGTGTTTCCAGTGGATTCAATCTCAGAACCGATAGGTTCCAGGTCATAGAGCCGTTGGCCAATGGGGGTTTGGTAGGCGGTTTGTTTACGCAACAGGGCGCCCACGGGACAGGCATCGAGTGCCTGGTCGGAGATGTCCGCGTTCGTATCGGCCAGTCGAGAATCGGCATTCACGCCAATTTTCTTCTCGCAGCCGCGGCCCACGAAGTCGAACACATGTTTGCCGTCCAGGTCGCGTGAGGTGCGAACACAGCGGCCACACAGGATGCACCGGTTGTGGTCGATGAGAATGTCCGGATGCGAAGCATCGACTTCTCGATGGGGCCACTGGTAGGGAAACGTTGGCGCGGTGATGCCGAATCGGTACGCCACGGCCTGGAGTTCGCAATTGCCACTCTTTTCGCAAAACATGCAAAAATGGTTTCCTTCCACAAACAGCATTTCGATGATCTGCTTGCGAAAGTTTTGCAGCGATTCGGTTTCGTTCTCGACCACCATGCCTTCCACGACGGGCGTGGTGCAGGCTGAACAGGGGCGGCCGTTGGCCAGGACGGTGCAAAGCCGACAGGAGCCAAAGGGCTCCAGGCCCGGTTTGTGGCAGAGGCGGGGAATGTAGACACCGGCCGCATCGGCTGCTTCGATGACTTTCTGGCCAGGTTGGGCCTTGATTTCGACCCCATCAATTTTCAGCGTGATGGTCTGGGACATGAGAGCAATATCTCCGTTAGGCATGGACCGATTTTCGGCCCGTGATTTTTTCGGCGGTCGCCACGGCTTTTTTCAAGTCAAAGCTTCGGCGGAAACCGTCAGGATCGTCAGCAACGCGCGATTCGTATTGATCGCGGAAACTTTGTAGCGAGGTGACAACCGGCCGCCACGATGTCTGGCCAAGGCCGCAACGGCTGCAGGCCTTCATCATGGCCCCGACTTGTTCAAACTGCTCCAGGTCGGCCGGTTCGCCACGGCCGTCAAGCACGCGCTGGAGGCCTTCCTTCAGCAAAACATTGCCAACTCGGCAGGGTGTGCAGTAGCCGCAGCTTTCCTCGACAAAAAACTCCATGAAGGCATGGACGATATCGAGGATTTTCCGCGACTGATCAAAAATCATGATCGAGCCGCCCGTGGCCAGATCGTCGAAGCAGAGGACTCGATCGAACTGATCGGGTCCGATCAGTTGGCCACTCGGGCCACCTACTTGAACCGCCTGGACCTGAGTGGCTCCAGCCATTTCCAGAACTTTTTGCAAGGAAACGCCGAATTCCACTTCGTAAATGCCGGGTGCCGTGCAGTCGCCGCTGATGCTTAAGAGTTTGGTGCCGGAACTCTGTTCGGTGCCGAATTCGGAAAAGGTGGCGGCGCCATTCTCAAGTATCTTGGTCACGCAACAGAGGGTTTCGCAGTTGTTGACGACCGTGGGGTAACCGAGGTAACCGTGCTGGGCCGGGAAAGGCGGCCTGTTTTTCGGATCGCCTCGAGTGCCCTCCAGGGAACTGATCAGCGATGTTTCTTCCCCGCAGATGTAAGCTCCAGCACCGAGCTGAATACGGATGTCGAAGTGGTAACCTTGTTTGCCAGCAATGTCCTGGCCCAGCCAGCCTTCGACCCGGCGTTGTGCCAGGACTTCTTCCAGGTAGGGCTTCAAGTAGGCATATTCTCCACGCAAGTAGACAATGCCTTCCTGGGCTCCAATGGCGTAGCCGGCAATGGTCATGCCCGCAAAGATTCGGTCGGGCAGTTCGGTGAGCAACACGCGATCTTTGAAGGTTCCCGGCTCGCCTTCATCCGCGTTGCAGATGATGTATTTACGATCTCCCGTTGCGGCCCGGGTAAACTCCCATTTCAGGCCAGCGGGAAAACCGGCTCCGCCGCGGCCGCGAAGCCGTGAAGTTTTCATCGCCCGAATCACTTCCACCGGAGTCATGCCCAACGCTTTGCGTATTGCTTCTCCCCGGTTGATCGGCCCGAAGATAATGGAACCCGGTTGGCGAATATTGTTTTTGACCATCGTGTGGACCAGGGGATGGGCGTTTTTGCCATCGCCCAATTCCTGGACCAGCTTGGGGGGATGCTTATGTTCACGCAGGGAACGGACCATCAGGCGGGCCGTTTCGGCAGTCAGATGGGTGACCATGGTATCGCCGACCAGGGCGGCGGGAGCCTGGTCGCTCATGCCAATGCACGATGTCCAGTGCAGCGAAAAAAGACCGTCGGCCGTGATTTGGCCGAAATCAATGCCCAGTTCATCCGTCAGGGCATCGGCCACCTCCTGAGCGCCTTGCAACCGATCGATGATATCGCTGGAAAGGCGAATGGTGATTTGACCGACCGGCTCTTTCGTGAAGAAAGTGTAGAAGGTCACGGCTCCATCGACCCGGACACGGGGAATCCCCATCTCCGCGGCGATGGCATCGATGGCCGAGTCGTCCACGCATCGGCATTCCTTTTGCACGATGTGTAACACGTCCAGCAGACGCGTCGGGTCAAGGTTGACATCCTGGCATGCCTGTCGGGCGACGGCTTCACTTGGCTTGGTCATCAGGTGGCACCTCGGTTAGTTCGCGTTAGCGTCATCAAGACGCAGTGTTTGGATGGGATCCGAGCGAACGGAGTCCAATGTTAGCTGGTGGAAAACGAAATCAGCGCCTTCATGTAATTGGCACGCTCCAGGTCGCTCGGATCGGGGCAATTACCTCGGCTCATGCTGCCCTTGAGTTGTTCGATCGACTTGTACTCATTCACTTCCAGCCAATCGCGCAACTGATCGATGAATTCACGTGCGTAGTCGATGCCATGCTTCAGCAGGGCGGAAGTCATCATGACCACGTCGGCCCCGACCAGCAGCAGCTTGACCGCATCGTCGGCAAAATGAACACCACTGGAGGCCGCCAGGGAAATGGAAAGCTGATCTCGCAAAATGGCGATCCAGCGCAGTGAGGCGCGTATTTCATGACGGGTGCTCAGCACCAGGTGGGGCGAAATCTGCAGTGTATTCAGGTCGATGTCCGGTTCCAGGTACCGATTGAACAATACCAGTCCATCCGCGCCCGCGGCCACGAGCCGCTTGGCAAAGTTTGGCAGGCTGCTGAAATTCGGGCCCAGCTTGACCGACAGAGGAATCGTAATGGTCTCACGGACCGAGGCAACCAGGTCGACGTGTTGCTGCACGACGCTGGCTGCGGAGATTTCCGAATCGGTGGGGATAAAATAAATGTTCAGCTCCAAAGCATCGGCTCCCGCTTCCTCGATCGCCTTGGCATAACGTGTCCAGCCGCCAGGGGAAGCGCCGTTGAGGCTGCCGATGATCGGGATCGAGACGGCCTTTTTGGCCTCTTCCAGCCGGCTCAGATAGCTCTTGGGTCCCGTGTCGTAGTCTTCCAGGTCGGGGAAATAGGTCAACGATTCGGCAAATCCGTGCGCCTGGAATTCGTACAGGTTGTCTACTTGCTGTTCGTGATGCGTGATCTGTTCCTCGAACAGCGAGGGGAGAACCGCGGCGGCAACGCCGGCTTCCTCCAGACGCTTCAGCGAGTCGAGGTTCCCGGTCGTCGGCCCCGCGGAAGCAACGACCGGATTCTTCAAGTCCAGCGAGAGATAACGGGTAGTCAGATCGACATTCATGCATGCACCTCGTCAAGTTCCTCGGCGATATCGCGTTCGACACCTGCCAATTGTTCGTAGTAGTTCCAACGGTCATCGATATCTTGCTGGGCCAGCTCAAAGAGCTGAGCTGCTCGTTCCGGATTGGAACGAGCAAGCATGGCAAACCGGGCTTCCTGTTTGGCCAGATCAAGGAAAGAAAGTTTCGGCTTGCGGCAATCCAACCGGAACGGCTTGCCGCCATCGTAGGCCAGTCGGGGGTCGAAGCGGAACAATGGCCAGAAGCCCGTTTGTACCACATCCTTCTGATGGGACATCGAAAGAGTCATGTTAATGCCCTGAGCGATACAGGGACTGTAAGCCAGGATGAGCGAAGGGCCCGCGAACGATTCGGCTTCATGAAAAGCTTTTACCGTCTGGGCTGGGTTGGCCCCCATGGCAATCTGAGCCACGTAAACACTGCCGTACGACGCGGCGATCATGCCCAGGTCTTTCTTTCGAGACGGCTTGCCGGCCGCGGCGAATTTGGCTACCGCGCCTCGTGGAGTCGCTTTGGATGCCTGGCCTCCGGTGTTCGAGTAGACACCCGTGTCAAGCACCAGGATATTGATGTCTCGCCCGGTTGTGAAGACATGGTCGAGACCGCCGAAACCGATGTCGTAGGCCCAGCCGTCGCCTCCCACGATCCAGACACTCCGCTTGACCAGCAAATCGGCCATCGCCATGAGCTTTTGGGCCTGGGGGTCGTCCCATTTCCGCAACTGTTCCTGGAGCTGGGTGACTCGAGTGCGCTGGGCCGCCAGATCCTGTTCGGTTTCTTGCGGTGCAGTCAACAGGGCCGTGACCCGCTGTTCACCGATGCGATCGGCCAGTTGCTTCAGCAGCATCTCGGCATGGAGCCGATTCTCATCGACCGCCAGACGCAGGCCAAGACCAAACTCGGCGTTGTCCTCGAACAGGGAATTGCACCAGGTGGGCCCCCGGCCTTCGGCGTTGACCGACCAGGGCGTGGTCGGCAGATTTCCGCCATAAATGGAGGAACAGCCGGTTGCGTTGGCGATCATTGCCCGATCGCCGAAGAGTTGGCTCATCAATTTCAAGTAAGGCGTTTCGCCACAACCGGAACAAGCACCGGAAAACTCGAACAGGGGTTCCAGGAGCTGGGTGCCCTTGACCGTGTCGATTTTCAGTTCCGAACGTTCGAGTTCCGGGATCGACAGGAAGAAATCGAAATTCTTCTGCTCGCGTTCGAGGTGATCCAGCTTGGGCTCCATGTTGATCGCTTTGTGCTTGACCACCTCTTTGCTTTTCGCCGGGCAGACATCCACACAGACCCCGCAACCGGTGCAGTCGTCGGGGGCTACTTGAATCGTGATATGATGATTCGACAGCTCTTTTCCCTTGAAAGGCACCGACTGGAACTGATCGGGAGCACTTTGCAGGGCCGCTTCGGGATACGCCTTGGTCCGGATGGCTGCGTGGGGGCAGGCATACGCGCAGAGCCCACATTGGATGCAAATCTCATCATCCCAAATTGGGATGTCGTGGGCGATGCTTCGCTTCTCGATCTTGCACGTATCGGTTGGGAAGGTGCCGTCCACCGGCAGCGCGCTGACCGGAAGCAGGTCGCCTTCGCCGCCAATGATTTTCGCCGTGACCCGGCGGATAAAGTCGTCGTCGACCTTGGCCACCGGGGGCAGCCGGCGGTGGGTACTGGTCACGGAAGCGGGGACGGTGACCTCGTGCAGATTGTCGAGCGAACCGTCGACCGCGGCGAAATTGCGTTGCAGTACCGATTCTCCTCGTTTGCCGTACGTTTTGCGGATCGCTTCCTTGATTTTTTCAATCGCCTCTTCGCGGGGCAATACATCGGCCAAGGCGAAGAAGCAGGTTTGCATGACCGTATTGATGCGGGTGCCCATTTCCGCCCGTAACGCCACGTCGTAGGCATCCACCACGTAAAACTTCAAGCCTTTTTCCAGAATCTGCTCCTGCACTTCCTGCGGTAAATGATCCCAGACCTCCTCGGGTCCATGGGGACTGTTGAGCAGGAAAGTTGCCCCTGGCTCGGCGATCTTCAGCATGTCGATCCGTTCCAGGAAGTTGAATTGGTGGCAGGCGACAAAGTTGGCCCGCTCGATCAGGTAAGTGGATTGGATGGGACGCGGACTGAAGCGAACGTGGGAAACGGTGACCGAGCCGGCTTTTTTCGAATCGTAGACAAAGTAGCCCTGAGCGTAGAGAGGGGTGTTTTCGCCGATGATCTTGACTGAATTCTTGCTCGCACCGACCGTGCCGTCACTGCCGAGACCATAGAAGACGGCCCGCGTGACATCGTCGCCCTCGGTATTGAATTCAGGATCCCATTTCAGGCTCAAATGGGTTACGTCGTCGATGATGCCGATGGTAAAGTGACGCAGCGGCTTCTCCGCTTCCAGTTCGGCAAAAACCCGAGCGGTCATGGCAGGGGTAAACTCCTTGGACGAGAGGCCATACCGGCCCCCGATGACCTTCGGCGGGGCCTGGTCGCCGCCGCCGGCCTCCCACCCTTCCACCAGCGCGGTAACCACGTCTTGGTAGAGGGGTTCGCCCAGTGCGCCCGGTTCCTTGGTCCGATCGAGCACGGCAATTTGCCGCGTCGTCCGCGGCAGTGTGGCCAGGAAGGCCTCGGTGGCGAAGGGCCGGTAGAGGCGTACTTTGATCAGGCCCACTTTTTCGCCTTGAGCCACCATCGCGGCTACCGCTTCTTCCGCGGCGCCCACGCCCGAGCCCATCATCACGACCACGCGTTCGGCATCCGGAGCGCCCACGTAGTCGAATAAATGGTACTCGCGTCCGGTAAGTTCCGCGAATTTTGCCATGGTTCGCGTCACTATTTCGACCGCGGCGTCATAGTAGAGGTTGGCTCCCTCTCGGGCCTGAAAAAAGACATCCGGGTTCTGGGCGGATCCACGCAGTACCGGCCGGTTGGGATTCATGCCCCGTTCGCGGTGGGCCAGCACATACTTCTGGTCGATCATCGCCCTCATGTCGTCCGGGGAAATCAGGGCAATTTTGTTGACTTCGTGCGATGTGCGGAAGCCGTCGAAGAAATGGAGAAACGGGATACGCGATTCGAGGGTGGCTGCCTGGGCCACCAGGGCCATGTCGTGGGCTTCCTGAACCGACCCGGAGGCCAGCATCGCCCAGCCCGTTCCGCGTACGGACATCACATCGCTATGGTCGCCAAAAATAGAGAGTGCATGGGTGGCAAGCGTACGGGCCGCAATATGAAAGACCGTCGGTGTTAACTCACCGGCGATCTTGTACATATTGGGAATCATCAGCAGCAGGCCTTGCGACGCGGTGAACGTCGTCGTCAGGGCCCCGCCTTGCAGGGCACCGTGGACCGCTCCCGCCGCTCCCGCTTCGCTTTGCATCTCGATCACGTCGGGCACAATGCCGTCGAGATTCTTCTTGCCCTGGCTTGACCAGGCGTCAGCGAGTTCTCCCATGGGGGATGCTGGGGTGATGGGGTAGATGGCCACCACCTCGTTGGTTTGATGGGCAACACGGGCCGCTGCCTCGTTGCCGTCGATGGTGACGTACGTAGCCTTGCCTGCCATGGGTCAGAGGTGCCTTTCTCGATTTATTGGAAATCGCTGGTTTGGAATCCGCCATGCACTGATCGCCGAGGCCGTCCATGGTGTAGAAAGGCCGTTGCCTGTGGCGTTGGTGCGCAGAAACACCCCATGAATGCCTCAACCTGCGCTCAGAGAAGCAATTCATGAAGTACAAAAACCCTTTCAAAGCCACGGCTTCCGCACGGTCAAATCGCACGTTGCCCAGGCATTCTCATGCCATCCGGCTCGATGGAAAAGGTTTCTGTTATATTTCCTGTTACTGGGAGTGGTGCAACTGGAGTGCCAAAACCTACTGCAAAGCGTTCTTTCTTTTCCGAACTGGTCTGACTGGTCGGCAGGTATTGACCAGCAAGGGATAAAATCGGTCTTTAGCTGCTAGCGGTTATTTCGCCCATGGCGTTGCCAGCAAAGTGGGAATGGTTGGCGAGTGTGCGGAAGTCGACCATAGCGCGCCCAATCGCCCACCTACTCTTCGTTCTCCAGCAGGTCACGCATTTCGTCAAAGCGCACTTTCTCCTGGGGATCGACCTCGGGATAGTGCAAATCCAGTCCTCGCAGCGTGTCGCGGATGATTTCCGCCACTTGAAGCCGCATCCATGGCTTGTGATCGGCCGGGATGGCGTACCAGGGGGCCCAGGCTCTGGATGTGGACTTAATCGCTTCCTCGTAGGCTCGCATGTAGTCCTGCCAATAGCCTCGCTCGCGCACGTCGGCCGAAGAGAATTTCCAGTTTTTTTCGGGTTCGTCCAGACGCGAAAGGAACCGCTTTTTTTGCTCCTCTTTTGACACGTTGAGCCAGAATTTCAGTACCACCGTACCGTTGCGTGCCAGATGGGCCTCCTGCTCTCGAATGGAGGTGAATCGGTCCCGCCAGAGATGTTTCCGATCGATGTTTCCGGGCAACTGCTGTCGATCGAGAATGTCGGGGTGCACCCGGGCTACGAGCACCTCCTCGTAGTAGCTGCGGTTAAAAACGCCGATCCGGCCCCGCTCGGGCAGGCGGATGTTCGAACGCCAGAGGAAATCGTGGTCCCTTTCCAGGGCCGAGGGTTGCTTGAAAGAATAGACCTGGCATCCGGCCGGGTTCAAGCCACTGAGGACCGCCCGGATGGTGCCGTCCTTGCCAGCGGCGTCCATCGCCTGGAAGATCAGCAGCAGCGCACTGCGGTCATGAGCATAAAGGATGTGCTGCAGGCGGTCGATCTCCGCAACCACTTTCGCAAGTTTCTCGCGGCATTTCTTTTTGCCCGGGGCATCGACTGGCGGCCCGTGAGGTGCGTCGGAGAGGCGGAATTTCTCATCAAACCCAACCAGGTAATCGTGTTTCGGTGCTTTGAACATGGTTGATTCCTTATTTCGTTGGACAGCCCACTTTGGCACCTGGTACAAGGTGCGAAGTGCCATCTAGTGAACAGGTTACGGCGAACGCACTCGCTTTCGGGACCGAAACGGACTGGAATTTGAGCGTACGGATCCCGATCCCGATCCCGATCCCGATCCCGATCCCGATCCCGATCCCGATCCCGATGTGATTTTAGCGAAACCTTGGCATACATACAGGAGCAACCTTTTGGAGGTGAGCTTTGGAATAGCCGAATATTAACTTCTCGGTTTTAAATAGCAGGCCGCTACCTCAGGGCGAATCGTTAAATCCGTTCGACGGCCGGATTCGCGACGCTCCATCCTGTCAGTACATGACCGAGGCCGAAGCAACCCGAGGCAACTGGTCGGAGCTTCCAACTGGAAAGACCGGCTGTTAGAATGCCGCACTGTGTTGGCTTCGAGGTCCGGGTTATGCCTGAGATTGAAGCACGACGCCATCTTTCGCGGTGGTTCTGTCAGCAGACACCTCGAGTGCGCATACCATTTTCTCTTGACTCGACTGGAGGTGCCAGGTGTCTCGAAACCGATTGTTGGGCTGGTTGTTGGTGCTGATTGGGGCCGTGGTGGGAGCGATTGTCTGCCGGACCTTGATCAGCACCGCCCTGCAGGTGAAGACCGAGAAGCCGAACATTGCCATGGTGGTCGGAGGAGAGGATTCATTTTGGAAGATTGTCATTGCCGGAGCCAGGGAAGCAGCCGCCCAGTATGGCGTGAATCTTGATGTCCGTATTCCGGATGAAAAGGCAGGCGCGCAGATGGCCGTACTGACTCAAATCGATCCGGCCAAGATTGACGGATTGGCGATCAGTCCGATGTCTCCTTCCACTCAGACGAAAATTCTGAGTCGTATCGCAGCGCAAACCAATCTTGTCACGTTCGACAACGATGCGCCCCAGTCGTTGCGACATTGCTACATCTTATCAGTATGGGTATGAATCGATCCGCATGCTGGACTCGTTGTACCGTCGACTGGACAATTCAGTGCCACTGGCCGGGCAAGGGTCGATCTATTTGCCGTGTTCCGCGCTACGCAAGGACGATGTCGACGATTATCGCAAGAAATTGTCGGCCCGTCTCCAGTCAATCGAAGGCAATTCGAACCTGTGAGGATGGGTTTGGATGAGAGCAAAATTCTGTATAGGTAAATGCATAATCGATGTAGCATGTGGGTTATTGCATTCGGCATATATTAGGGCCCGGTATACTTGACAAGTTTGTTGGTATATGTAAGCTGTCTATTCAGGCGAGTTTCGGACGACACACGTATTTTAGGCTTTTCCGTGGTTTCTTGATAATCGATTTACCGTCTCGATACTTGATAAGTCAGTTTGGCAGTTGCATACAGGTTGAAAGAAGTATTTTTTTCACTTGGAGTCTTTTTGTGAGTTTAAAATGCCCTGCTCTTTTCTCTCACCCATAAGCGGGTGGAGGCCAAGGAAGATGCAATGTGAGCAGTTTCCTGAAGTAACAAAGCGTGTTCGTGGAACACATTGCTAGTATATGCGTACACATACGGGTATTACCCTTCGGGCCCAGGAGCTATGGGATGGCTTCGAGTACTAGAGTATCTAGACAACTTCGGCCAGCATTTACGCTGGTAGAGTTGTTGGTAGTGATTGCCATTATCGGTATTCTTGTCGCGTTGCTATTGCCCGCGATTCAGGCAGCTCGAGAAGCGGCCCGGCGAACTCAGTGTAACAATAACCTGAAGCAGCTCGGCCTGGCGGCTCAGCTGCACCTCGATACCAATGGCTTTTTCCCATCGGGTGGCTGGGGTGATTGGTGGGTCGGTTCGCCCGATATGGGAGCCGGTAAATCGCAACCCGGTGGTTGGCCTTATCAGTTGCTTGCATATATGGAAGAGGGGAATCGCCGGAATGCCGGCAGCGGGCAGGAATTCGCTCTCAGCAAGGCGGCCGCCAAAGAGATGATCTCGACGGCAATCCCCGGTTTTTATTGTCCCAGCCGGAGGGCTGCGATCGCTTATCCCTATTTTCATGGAGCAGGCTTTGTCAATTCGGACAGGCCGACGGTCGTGGGCCGGAGCGATTATGCAGCCAATATGGGCGATGTGCCAAATCTCAGAAATGACGAAGGCCCTCGCTCTTTGGCGGCGGTCGCCCGATACCGCTGGCGACACTCGGGGCCAGACACGGAAAGACGCTATGGCTTGCATACAGGCATCGTGTTTCAACGGAGTGAAATCGGGATGCAACACATCACCGACGGCTCGTCAAACACCTACCTGTTTGGTGAGAAGAACTGTACGCCAGAGCATTACGACACGGGAACGGTCGGCAATGACGACCAGAGCATGTACAACGGCCACGACCAGGACAACTTGCGGTCGACGGCGGTTGCATCATCGGGTAAGGGGCCTTTGCCCCAGCCCGACACACCGGGCTTGGTGGCGACCTACTCATTCGGCGGCCCTCATTCGGGTGGCTGGAATGCCGTGTTTTGCGATGGATCGGTCCATTACATTACTTATTCGCTCGATCCGTTTATCCATAAGCGGCTTGGGAATCGTCATGATGGCCAGACCGTCGATGGCAGTGCATTATGAATGTCGGATATTTTATATGAGGTGCTTTTTGGAAACGGAGCGTCTTGAGTGCAGGGTTAACTGAGTTTTTGGAGAATTGGAACAGAGTAGAGACGCGTTTTTTTACGAGCTACGGATGCCTGAGACTTGCGGGGGAGGCGTCCGACTGTAGTTGACAACACCCGCACATTTGGGAGATCGCATGATGAGATTGGCAACAAAGTGGAGTCGTTGGGCATTGGCTGTCGCTGTTGTGGCAACCGTGGCATATGCAGGAACTGCGGTTGCGCAGCCCTTGGTGACGGGAAACCTTACGGTCTATTACGACTTTGAGAGTTTGGAACCGAGTGCGGGTGGGATTAACGAGGTAGGAGTACTTCTGGATGGTTCCGGCAATGGATTTAACGCGAGTGTATTTGCGGGTGAAGTGGGATTTGATGAAGATCCCGGCACGTTCGCCATTGAATCGGACTCGGCACGCGGAACCGGAGCGGGCCGGTTAACGCAATCGAATGCCGAATTCTGGAAAGATGACCTGCCCGTTTACGGACGTATCCCAGGCAAATTGATCACCGACGATTTTTTCGATAAGACCGCCGCATCGACCGATGCGGTGACCTACGCGGCATGGATCAAGACGACGAGAAACGAAAGCGGCGACTTGGGCGAAGGCGACCAGTCGATTTTCCAGGGGCGTAGCGGCGATGGCGGGCATGGCAACCCTCATTTTCAGTTGCAGGGCGATGGAAAATTTCGGATGACCTTCCGTAACCAGCCGGGTGACACGATTGTCGATGCGCCAAAGGTCTATACCGACGGTACCGAAGACAGCGGGTTATCCTACCCAATCGATGAGTGGTTCCACTATGCGGGGACCTATGACAAAGCCACCAATACCTGGAATCAGTACTACAATGGCGTATTGCTCCAGACGGGCAGTGCTAAAGAAGGAACTGACGGGAATCTGGGCGACTGGGGTGGTCAAGAAGAAGAGAATTTCGACTATTTTGCCCTCGGTTTTGGCGCGGTTTACGACAGCGGCGAACGGCGCTTCGATGGCCTGCTGGACGAGCTGTATATCTTTAATCGGGCGCTTACCGGGGAAGAAATTGCGACGCTTGCCATGGTGGGTAGTGGAGAACCTTCGATTGCCGACTGGCAGGCCAATTTTCCAATTGCGTCTGGCGCCACGCTTGGCGAAGGCGATAAGGATGGTGATGGCGACGTCGATGGGAACGATTTCCTGTTGATTCAGGCAGGCTCGTCGTCGTCGGTCTCCGCGGTACCCGAACCAGGTACGGCCGTATTGCTGGTTCTGGCCGGTTTGGCTCTGGCCGGACAGCGAAAGCGCCGGGTTTAAGTTTACGGCAACTCCCGAGCCCACGGGGGTAGCCGTGGGCTGGAGTTGCCAGCGGTTTGCTTTTGCCCTGGAGCAATCAGATTGGAGTGGGGTGTTGTCTTGAGGTATGCGGGGCCATGGAATTGTAAAGAGACAGCGCTTGTCGGCGCACTGGGGTAGCACGCCGACGAGTTTTGTGGCCGGTCATGCGTCCGCATGGCCGGCCATCTATTGCCCAAAAAGGAATAATTGGTCATGAAGAGGCGGCTCCATTCGCGCCGACTGGTGGCTGGCGGTTTTACCTTGGTGGAATTGCTGGTGGTGATCGCGATCATCGGGATTCTTGTCGCCCTGTTGCTGCCGGCGATTCAAGCTGCACGCGAGTCCGCCCGGCGCATGCAGTGTGCGAATAACTTAAAACAAATCGGCCTGGCGGCGCAAAACCATGTCGATGTGCAGAAGCATTTTCCCAGTTCGGGTTGGGGTTGGCGCTGGACGGGCGACCCGGATCGTGGCTATGGCCTCGATCAGCCGGGAGGCTGGGCGTACAATATCCTCGCTTACATGGAGCAGGCCAACTTGCGTGATTTGGGCAGCGGTTTGCCCGAGGGGCCCGAGAAGACGGCGGCGTTGATTCTTCAGGTCGGGACCGCTGTTCCGGCGTTTATGTGTCCTTCGCGCCGAAATGCCATCCCGTACCCAAAGCTGGGCAATTCGCTGGCCTACAATCTGAAATGCCCGCAAACCAATTGCGAAGTGGCTCGAAGCGACTATCAGGCCAATTCGGGCAGTTTGCGCACACCCGAGGAGGGTGGGCCTGAGCGTTACGATCGAGCGGCCACTTACGATTGGGTCTACGACCAGAAGGGCAGACGGAAGACGGTCTGGAATGGGGTGATGCACCAGCGCAGTATGGTCCGACCGGCTCAGATCACCGACGGTTTGAGTCAAACGTACCTGGTGGGCGAGAAGTATCTCAACCCCGATAATTATACCAACGGCCTGGATAGCGCCGACGATCAGCATATGTTTATCGGCCTCGATCGAGACATGAACGGTTACACGGGCAACAGTCTGCACATTCGGGACGAGAAATATTTGCCACCGCTGCAGGATCGGACCGGCTTGAGTCTGCCCTACAATTTCGGCAGCGCGCACCCGAGTACCTTTCACATGCTGTTTTGCGATGGTTCGGTGCACGGGATTTCCTACTCGATCGACCCGGAAACCCATCGCCGTCTGGGAGGGCGGGATGACGAATTGACCATCGATGCAAGCGCCTTTTAAGGGCGACCTTGTCTTATTCTCTTACTCTTATTCTTTTTTTTCGAACGTTCGTTCCAGCAATTCGCAATCGGCTTAAGGGAGAATTTAACCATGCCAAGGAATCATTTTTCCAGACTTGCATCCCGGTCCGCGTTGCGAAGCAGAGAACGGCTCCGTTTGAAACGGCCGTCCGGTTTCACGTTAGTGGAGTTGCTAGTGGTGATCGCGATCATCGGGATTCTTGTCGCTCTGTTGTTACCGGCTATCCAGGCAGCCCGAGAGGCGGCCCGCCGGGCCCAGTGCCTGAACAATCTCAAGCAGATTGGCCTGGCATTTCAGCTCCACGCCGATTCGATGGAAATCTTCCCCACCGGTGGCTTCACGCAATGGGCGAAACGTACCACCGACAAGAGTCGGCCGAGAGAAAGGGAACCTGGCAACCGGGGTCGCCCGTTGAACGCGCCGAAACAAAACTGGGGCTGGGCCTATCAGATACTTCCCTACATCGAACAACAGGCGCTCTGGGAATCGCGAGTGGAGGACGTTTTGCCGATGCCCGTCCCAGCCTACTTTTGTCCCACCCGCGGCGCTAGCCGGGTGCTCGAGGGTCAGGGAGGTTTGCGGGCGATGATCGACTACGCCGGCAATGCCGGTTCCTCGAAAGAGGGTGCCATCGATTACGCACAGATGGGCAATGGCAAGGATGGCGTGGTGGTACGCATGTCGAACAACAAGACTAGCAGTCTGTATGCTACGTATGGTCCACCGGTCGTCCCGAGTCGGCAAATTGAGGATGGCCTCTCCAATACACTGATGGCTGCGGAGAAAAACCTCAATGTCGGCAGGCTCAGTGGCGTTCAGGGGAATGACGATGCGGGTTTCACCGATGGCTGGGACCATGACACCCTCCGTTGGGGCCGCTTTCAGCCAGTGCCCGATTTTACCGATGCCACGCTCGAACCTTCCGCGATCGTGCAGGCATCCTTTGGGTCGTCCCATCCAGGAATATTCAATAGCGTGTTCTGCGATGGCTCGGTCCGCTCGCTGAGTTACGAGGTGGATTTAGCCGTGTTCAAGCTTGTCTGCTCTCGTAACGATGGACAGATCTACGATCCAAATGAACTGTAGTGGAGCCGATTGCTTGTTTACACGCGGGCAATTGGCAATCGTGTAGTTGCACAGCGCCACTTTGACACTCTCTGCGAGCCCGAACCGCTAGCGAGTGAACAACTTACGGCAATACACCCGCTGGCGCTTCGGGCTTGTATTAGCCGATGTATTGCTAAAAAGTGGCGCTGCCCAGTTAGGCAAGGAGTGGTACGGTTATGGCGAGTGTTGTTCTGGTTAGAAGGAGGAGATGGCAGTGGTTGGGCATCTCCTCGTCAGGGTTCGTCATGGTTGTCATGGCAGGCGGACTATTGCCGGGCCTGGCCGGCTGTGGAGGTCAGAGCGGAGTGGCCCGCTACGACTTTTCCGGCACGGTACTCTATGACGGGAAACCGGTTCCCAGTGGCTACCTGCAATTCGCACCCGACCGCAAGCAAGGCAACCGCGGGCCGGGAACCAGTGCGACGATCAAGGATGGGCATTACCAGACCGTCGCCAAGTTGGGAATTGTCGGTGGTCCGCATGTCGTCACGATTACCGGGACCGATGGAGTTCCCTACAAGACTCAAGGGGTCTTGATTCCCATTGGCCGCCCACTCTTTCCCGAATACGAAGTTCGCGTCGATTTCCCCAAGGAATCGGGGACTTACGATTTCGAGGTTCCGGTACCCAAGGGACGTGGCAAATAGTGAAAAAGGTTCCAGGAGCGAATGGCACCGCCGGATTGATTATGCGCGCAAACTGCCCTATGACCAAACGTGGCGGTGTAGTAAATCTTGTCTAGTCAGAGTGCCATTTCAATAGAGGCCCACTCTTGGTTACCATTTAATCCACTCTAAATCCACGGCCTCTGGCCGTGCGACCCTGACAGGCTCTGCCGGTCCGGCGAGAGTTTTTCAAGGTCATCCATGGATTGAAAGTTCAGGCCTTGAATCGTACTCGTACTCTGGCGCCAGCCGGTACTCGTACTCG
>JAJRWS010000649.1 GCA_024276705.1 Planctomycetota bacterium
TATGGTGTGGGGTGCCATTGTCCGCCACGAACAGCAGCAAAGTATTTTCACGCAAGCCGAGTTGGTCGAGCGCGCGAACGATTCGGCCCACGCGCTGATCCATCGCCGAAACCATTTCTGCATAGCTGAGGTAACGGCCATCCGGTCCGAAGGGAACCGGTTTGGGCAGGTCGTTGGAAACCGCGTGACAGAGACTCATGGAGTAGTAGGCGAAAAAAGGGCGATCTTGACTGCGTTTCATGAAGTCGATCAGAAAATTGCAGTAGACATCCGGACCAAAGCGGTCGTAGACATCTTCGCGCAACTTGCCATTCTGCCAGATGCGAGGTTGATAATACTTGGGGCCTTCGTGCCACCCAAAAAGGCAGTAATCTTCGAAACCGAGCCGATGAGGATGCTCCAGGTCGTCTTGAAGCAACGTCAATTGCCATTTGCCGGCAATCGCCGTGGCATAGCCGGCATCCTTCAAGGCATGGGCCACGGTTTTCAGCTCGGCAAACTTCGGAAAGGTCCCCCAATGGGGATCTCCCAGGTGGAAAGGATATTGTCCGGTTAACAAACTTAACCGGGTCGGATGGCAAACGGCCATGGCATAGGCCTGGTTGAATCGAAGGCCCCGTTGGGCCAGGCGATTGAGTTCGGGCGTTCGGTAGGATGTCCCCCCATAACACTCCAGCACTTCGCGGCCAACGTCATCTGCCAGGATCAGCACGATGTTGGGTTGGTCCGGTTGGGGATTTCGGGTCTCTCCAGCAGGAGTTTCCACACCCCAAACCCGAGTCCCCGCACAGTAAACGATACAGGAAAAAAATAAGATACGTGTCATGGAATGGGCTCCAGGGTGTGATCAACCTGCTTTCAGTACTTCCAAATTACCCCGTGGCCCTACGTGGATCAGGGCGATAAGCCGGTGCGAGAACCGACGTTTTTAACTGCTGGCACATTGTCCGGGTCGGCTTCATCGGCCATTCTTGGAACTACTGGTCTTTATGTTAGCAAGAGTCGTTGCCGACATCGAGTTGTTCTGTCGCCGCCTCAGGAATTATTCGACTCGTGGTTGGCGTTTATTCGGAGGGGGGGAACGCGGATTGGGACCTTTGGACCTTGCCGATCCTGGCTGGCAGTGAAGTAGGGCTTTCCGGTTCCGTGGTTGACCTGGCCACGGCAGACAATTCAAACAATACGGTCAATCGGATCCAGTTGGGTTCAGGTGTTCCACCTTCCTTTTTACTTCGCGTGGTTGTGGACAATACCAACTTCCAGCACAATCCCGTCAGCCGCCTGCGGGTGCGAGGAGACAATGACAATGGCAGCGTCGATGTCGATGTGAAATTGACAGACTTGGTGGTGAACGGAATCACCGATATCTACACTTTTCGTTACGACAACTTTGAACCGGGCGATTTCATTAAAATCCAACTCAATTCAGGTGCTGTGGGCATGGGTTCAGGCTTCGGCGGCCTGATGTTCGATGTGATCCCCGAGCCTTCCTCGATCGGCCTGGCTCTACTCGGTGGTTTGGGGCTTGGGAGAGTCTGCCGTCGCCGCGGAGTACGCCTGGCGGGTTGATTCAATAGCCCTGGGGCTTGTGCATAGGCGTTGCCAGTGGGCACCCATGCGAGTGCGTTACGCCTTACGTGGAGGTTTGACCGAATTGCGTTTGATGAGTCGTACTGGGATGAGCCGCTTCTGCTCGACCTGCTTTTCCGGCGCGTCAATCATCTGGAATAGCTTATCTGCGGCTACCTGGCCAATTTTATCGACCGCCTGGGTTACCACCGTTAGCGGGGTTTCAAAGAATTCGACCCCGTCGAAGTCATCAAAGCATACCAGGGAGACATCCTCGGGGATATGTTTTCCCGCCTCATTCAGCGCTTGAAGCGCACCCATGGCAATTTGGTTGCTCATCGCTAAAACCGCAGTGAACGAGACCCCCGATGCCAAGAGTTGACGAATCGAACGATAGCCATTCTCTTTGGTGTAGCAATCGCCGGTAATCAATTTATTGCTGATTCGGTGCAAATATTCTCGAATCGCTTGCAGGTACCCATCAAGACGATCTTGACTGACACTCATCCCGGGAGCCCCATTGAGGCAGGCGATTTTTTTGTGGCCTTCTTTCAGCAAATGGCATGTTGCCAGGTAAGAACCGGCCCGATTATCCGAAGCGACGTACGGCAGGGATAACTCGGACAGGTAACGAGCGACCTGGATTACGGGAAAGTGCTGCTTCCTCAGCACCTCGAGATACTCGGTATCCTGGCCAGTCGGGCAAATGACCAGCCCATCGATGTTCCGGGCAATGAGTTGGTGCAGGGCATCCATTTCGATTTGCGCATCGTTGTTAGCGACGCAGATATGAAGCATATAAGACCGTTTGCGGGTCGCATCGGACAGGGACTGAGCAATTTGAGAGAAATAGGATTTACGAAGGTCTGGCAACACCAAGCCAATGGTATGCATCTTATTCAGTCGTAGCCCGCGGGCGACCGGATCTGGAAAAAAATTAATATTACGTGTGTGTTCCAGAACTCGCTGCCGCGTCAATTCAGCGATTCCATACTGTTGGCTTTTGCCGTTGATCACACGAGAGACCGTAGTGGTCGATACTCCCAGTTCGCTCGCGATGCTGCGCAGGGTATGGCGACCAGGAGGCAATTTCTTTTTACTCATACGAATTTCGGGTCATGGGGCCTTTTCAGGCCACGTTCCCCCAATCAGGGTGGTTTAGTACGGTCGTTTCAAATTGGCACGTTCCCCTCATGAACTTCTGGCGGATAAACCGGCCGAACAGGGCGTTTTGCTGGAAAAACGTCAGCCGGGTTGGTTTCATTCATGATATTTGGGAGTGCGGTGGGGCTGCATCTTGGCCTTCCTAGCCGACTAATTCTATCCAGCCCCCACAATCCACTGATAGTCCCCGGACCTGGGATTACGTAGGCCAGTTTTCCAGTATCCCATGGGATTTCTTACTAGGTGGGAAGGATGCAAGCTATCAAGCATGCCATGGGAAGCTGGGAAAAGGGGCGGGAAGCTGTAAAAAAGTGATAGAAAAAGCGAAAAAATTATACACAAACGTTTGTGCTTGTAGTAATTTGGATATTCTGGGTGTCAACAGCATCCACCACGGTGGCGGGCAGGAACCGACCAACTACAAGGAGATATTGCGTATCATCGATCTGGCGTTGAAAAGCGGCTTGTCGCCGCACCGCAAGCCTCTCGTGTTCCACGGCGCGAATCATCGCCTGGCAGTACCCGAGAGTGGCAAGTGGCAGGACACGATCCCCGAAGTGACGCCGGCCAGCGAAGCGATACTGGCCGCGGCCCGAGGCGCGTCGCCCGAGAATCCGGTCGATGTTTTGCCAGTCGGACCGTGCACGAACGTGGCCTGCGCGCTGCTCCAGGCTCGTGCGGAAGGGCTTGATCTCAAGGGGAGATTGCGAGTGATCGGCCTGATTGGAGGAGCCAAGAGCGGCAGCGAAGGGACGTTTAACGGAGCGAATGATCCCTGGTCGGTCTACGTAGTGGCACACAGCGGAATCGAATTCTGGGCCTTACTGGAAAGTCCCACGGGCGCCAGTCTGCGGTTCGACAAACGGATCGAGGGCGATCTCTACCCAAACAATGTGCTGGGAGATTATTTGAAGAAGATCACCCCGCCCCACAACAAGTCGTTGTTCGATGTGGCGACCATTGCGATGGTGATCGGCGAGCGAGGCAATAAAGGCTGGCTCACGCGGGTGGAGCCGTCGACCATCCTGGGCCCCGAAAAGCACTATTTCTGGGCGACTCCTGCCGGGCCTACGAATCTGCGGGTCATTCGCGACATCGACGAAGAAGCGATGAAGGCGAACTTTTTTAAAGTTCTCAACCGGAGCACGCAACGGCCTAATCCCTAGAATTGAATTTTCAAGGCAACCGCCTGCGTGGTCGGGTTGCCAAGGCGAACGCCCCCCCATTGCGAGGCCAAGAGAACGATCGCGTGCCACGTAGAGAGTCGTACATCAAGGATTTCAAGCCCATGCAACTGGGGACTTTGCACCTGGAGCAGGGCAGAGGGGAGTTAACCTTGCGTGCGCTGGAAATCCCCGGTTCGCAAGTGATGGACTTTCGACTGATGATGCTGACAAGAGCTCCTGGCCCCTGACCTCGTATTGACCCTGAGAAAACCGCCGGCTTTCCGGGGGACTGGCAGGGTATGATAGTTCCACTTGCCGGCGCATCCTCTCGCTGTCAGGGTATTTTCACCCAAACTCGTTAGTACATCAGTGAACCGCCAACCGAGACCACAGAGAGTAAATCTCTCCGTTGTCTTTGTTCACTCCTGTTCAAAATACGGCATCGTCAAGGTTTACCCCAGGATCGCCTCGATCGGATGATGCTCCTCCACACCGGTCAGCTTGACGTCCAAACCTTGGTATGGAATCGACAAGCGTTTGTGATCGATACCGAGGCAATGCAGGATGGTGGCGTGCAGGTCGCTGATCGGAACCTCATTCTCGACGATGTTGTAGCTGAAGTCATCGGTCGTACCGTAGGTGATGCCCGGTTTGATGCCCCCGCCCGCCATCCAGATGGAGAAGCAACGAGGGTGATGGTCACGACCGTAGGTCACTTCCGATACCTTGCCTTGCGAATAGACCGTGCGGCCAAATTCGCCACCCCAGATCACCAACGTTTCATCGAGCAGACCGCGTTGTTTTAAGTCCTTCACCAACGCTGCCGAGGCCTGGTCGGTATCCTTACATTGCTTTGACAGGTGGTTTGGCAGGCTGTCGTGCTGATCCCAACCCATGTGAAATAATTGTATGAAGCGAACATCCCGTTCGGCCATCCGTCGGGCCAATAAGCAATTACGGGCATAGGTGCCGGGCTTCTGTACATCGGGGCCATACATATCCAGCACGTGCTGTGGCTCGTCGGAAATATCGGTCATCTCGGGCACCGACGTCTGCATCCGAAACGCCAGCTCATATTGCTCGATCCGGGCCAAAATTTCAGGATCCTGCACAACCTGGTGCTTTTCCAAATTCAACGCGCGCAGTTGATCCAGCATTTGGCGGCGTGTGTTTGGATCGCATCCCGCCGGATTACTGATGTACAACACCGGATCTTTGCCGCTGCGAAGTTTCACCCCCTGGTATTGTGTCGGTAACATGCCACTACCCCAGAGGCGGTCGTAGAGCGGCTGCCCTGCCGACCGGCCCGTCCCGCGGGAAACGAGCACCATGAAATTTGGCAAATCGCGATTCCCTGTGCCGAGGCCATAAGCCACCCACGCCCCCATGCTTGGCCGGCCAGCAATCTGCGAACCTGTTTGAAAAAAAGTGATCGCCGGATCGTGGTTGATCGCCTCGGTCTGCATCGATCGGATGATGCATAGGTCATCGGCAATTTCTCCGGTATGGGGAAGCAATTCGCTGAGCCAGTTGCCGCTCTCGCCATGCTGATTGAAATCAAAAGCGGAAGCCACCACTCCTGTTCAATCGATCCCGCTTCGGTTACCGAGTGGTTGTTTCGATTGAAACCGGTGGCGATGCGCTGCGAATCGGTAGCCTCCGGCAGCATGTCTCCCGCCAACTGTTCGATGGCAAATTGGTCAAAAGGAAGGTTCTCGTTAAAGGCGTTGATGACCCAATCACGCTATGGCCACATGTTGCGGGTGAAGTCATTTTGAAAACCGTTGGTATCGGCGTAGCGCGCGCCGTCAAGCCAGTCGATAGCCATGCGTTCGCCGTAATGGGGCGATGCGAGCAAACGGTCGACGAGCTTTTCGTAGGCCTTTGGAGATGGATCGTTGACAAAAGCGTCGATCTCATCCAAGGTGGGGGGCAGGCCGATCAGGTCGAAAGCCAACCGCCGAATGAGTGTTGTTCGAGCTGCCTCGGGAGAAGGTTTGATGCCGGCAGCTTCCAGGCGCGCAAGCACAAAATGGTCGATGTCGTTTGCTGCCCAATGCCCATCCTTCACTTCGGGCGTTGGCGGGCCTGCGATACGCCTGAACGCCCAATGCTCATCCCAATCCGCACCTTGTTCGATCCAGCGGCGGAACAACGTCGCTTCTGCAGGAGTCAGGGGCTGCTTGCCCGAATCGGGTGGCGGCATCCGCTCTTCGTCGTCGGTCGAGACAATTCGCGTGATCAGTTCGCTCGCTTCGGGATTGCCCGCCGCGATGGCATGATCTTTGGCGTCTTTTTCGAGGTCGAGGCGCAATCCCGCCTGCCGGCGATTCTCATCCGGCCCGTGGCAATGGAAACAACGGTCCGCCAACAAGGGACGAATGTCTCGATTGAAATCAACAGCATCGATCGCTTGAGCTATGCCACTCCATGGGCTCATCAAAGTGACAAGAGCAACCATAAACAAATAATTACTACTTTTCTTTGGCATACCTAGTTCCCATGCTCCGCTTCAAGTGCGGCTCCTCCAGCAAAACCGGATGCCCCCCATATCCGCCTGTCATCTGGGAGGGAGAGATCATTGAAAAGCAATTGTATGAAGATAAATCTTTTAATTACTCTACAATAGTCTGTTCGTCAAGTAAACGAAAAACAAACATGCATCTGATTCGGATCTCGGATTCCTGGAAAGCATTGCCGATACGGCATTTCGGATATCGGTATAACATTACCGTAGACCGGATTGGAACGAGCCACCACGCCCCCTTTTCCTCGCCGTCTATAGCCTTTTGGTTTTGGTTTCGTACTCGTACTCAGCATCGCGGTACTCGTACTCGCTGTTTGCATTGTACTCCGCGGAATCCTCCCGGGTCACGTCACAACGCGCAATCAATCGCGTTAGCATCGATACGATGCGCTTGAGCATTCGTTTCAGTCTACTGTGCGATTCATCAGCTATTCCACCGGTTGCAGCAAGAACATCCTGAATCGCGGCGCA
>JAJRWS010000650.1 GCA_024276705.1 Planctomycetota bacterium
GATGGACCTCTCTCTCATTTCCATTCTATCGTGGAACCAGCTTGCTGCCGATAAGAACAGTCGCCACGCATTTCATGGATATTACATTCCTGGGAACCTTTCTTCCCCTTGGCCATCCATGGCGATAACCGACTGCCGATTGGTCGGTCCACACGAACCAGGGAGGGATTTTTTATCCTCAATCGAGGATTCACCAGGACTTACGGAGCGTGCGATTTTTACCGTGTGCTCCCGCGTCATGCTTGCTCGCGGGCAGCGTGGAAGTGGCTATGCTGGGAAAGCCCCATTCGAAAGTTTTTTTCAGGGAACCACGCCTGAAAAGGCCATGTAGTATTACTGAAATAGATGGTCCTATATTTGATTGACGCCCTGACATCTTCCGCTTATCCTGAATCGCGTGTGGGCATTGCAATTCTTAACTCTTCACCAACGCCGGTAGGACCGTCGCCTGCAGCGGCACTCCCAAGCACCGATCACATGACCAATGGGGTTCCGGTGACGGACACCGGCCTGGCAGGCGACTTCGATGGGGATGACGATGTCGATGGGAACGATTTTCTTCTCTGGCAGACGGGCGGTTCCCCGAACGGCGCGACGGCTGGGGACCTGGGCGTATGGCAGTCCCATTTTGGCGAGGTCGCCTCCGCCCCGGCGGTCTCGGCCGTTCCGGAACCTTCGACCCTGCTCCTTCTGGGTTGCGGCATGCTGGGGCTGGCCGGTCGGCAGCGGGCGCGTTCGATGAGAATTTTCGCGCCTTGACGAAGCAACCTTCCGTGTGTGGAGCATCCAGATAACCGCTCACTCCGGTAGCAGCCAGGGCGGCGGTTGGCTGCCTGGGAGACTCACCAGAGATCGATGCATGGAGGAATCGAAAGAAGCTGAGGCCGTATTGGAGTAAGCGTAGGATTAAAAACGGGAATGCACGATCCTATGCCGACCGGATTATGATAAGGGTGCGTTGATGCGAACGATACGAAACGCCAAGTGCCGGGTGGCCCTTCGTGGTGTCCTGTGGGTCGAGATTGGGCTCTTGCTGGTATCCCCCCTGTTTTCGGCGGAGCGGCTGGATCGGGGGCTGGTTGCTTTGGAGTGTGAAGCGGGCGCAATTTACATCGGCTGGCGCATGCTGAATGGCGATTCGGACGACACGTCCTTCGAGCTTACCAGGAAGGGGCCCGGAACGAACCGCGTCAAGCTGCCGCTCGCCCACGGGGGGCGTAGGACCAACCATCTCGACTTGGAGGCCCGTGTTGGAGAAACCTATACCTATCGATTACGGGAGATGGCCAACCCGACCGACTCTCCGCCAGCCAGCGTCACGAGGAAGGTCACCGGCACCCCCAGGCCTTACGTCCGCATTGTCCTGCAAGAGGCCGATGTCGATTTCCAGAAGATCGGTCTGGGAGATCTTAACGGGGATGGGCGCCTGGATTACGTTATCAAAACACCCAACTTCAACACCGACCCCTACCAGCGTCCGGGCTATTGGAAAAAGAGCCCCACGACCTACAAGCTGGAGGCCTACGACCACGACGGCTCTTTCCTGTGGCGCTACGACATGGGGTGGGCGATCGAAACGGGCATCTGGTATTCGCCCTGGATCGTTTACGATATCGACCAGGACGGCCGGGCGGAGGTCTACTGCAAGGCGGGCGAGGGCGACCCGCGCGACGAACGCGGCCACGTGAAGTCGGGCCCCGAATACCTGGTCCGCCTGGATGGCCAGTCGGGGCGGGTCATGGCCATGACCCCCTGGCTGGATCGGGATGGATATCAGGACTACAACCGCTGGTGCCGCAATTTTCTCACGGTCGCCTACCTGGACGGCCATACCCCTTCGCTCATCATGCAACGCGGGACCTACCGGCTGATAAAAACGCAAGCGCTCGACAAGGACTTTCAACGGATCTGGTACTGGGAAGCGAGCGGAAACAACGCCAGCTACCGGGGCCAGGGCTCGCACGGCCTGATCAGCGCCGACGTGGACGACGACGGCCACGACGAACTGGTGATTGGCGCCGCCTGCATCGATGAACATGGCCGCGGATTGTGGTCGCTGAAGATGGGACATCCAGACGTCTGTTACGTGGCCGATATCGCCCAGAACCACCCCGGACTGGAAGTTTTCTACGGTTTCGAGACCGCCCAAAAGACTGACGGCATTTGCCTGGTGGAAGCGCAAAGCGGCAGGAAACTGTGGACGCACAAGCAGCCGACGCGGCATATCCATTCGCAAGGAATGATCGGAGATATCCTGGCGGACTACCCTGGCATGGAAGTCTATGGTGGTGAACGCGACTCGAACGATCGCTGGCTTTACAGCGCGGATGGGAAACTGATCGAGCATCTGTCCAAGGGCTCGTTGAACCCCCATCCCTTATGGTGGGACGCCGATCCCCTGCAGGAATTGATCCTTACCTCGGCCATTCAGGACTGGGGAGGCAAAATACTGCAGCCGATCGAGGGCCAATTCATTGCGTCGGTCGATTGCCTGGGCGATTATCGAGAAGAGGTTATCACGAGCGTCGCTGGCGAAATACGCATCTACTCGACCACGATTCCCTCGGCCTCGCGCCGCCCCTGCCTGCTCCAGGACCATCAGTACCGCATGGGCGTGGTGGCCCAGACCATGGGGTACTACTACCGTCCGCAGCTCGGCCTGCAAGCCGGAAAGTTCACGACCAAGAAGAAGCCGTAGCATCGATTACGTTGGCACTGGAGAAGGATACGACCTGGGCGATGTCGGATGGTACGAAAGGCCCCATTCCGGGTACCTTTTCCACGAATTCGACGTGCATGAAAATCGCAATGACTTCATCGGAGGGCACAACTGCGAAACCTCTTCAGGAAAAAGAATTTAGCATGGCAACTTTTCGATCTGGTTGGAACGCGTCTGAGCATCCTGTACCGCCTTGCGTTGGCTGAAGAATCATAGGAGCCGATAGCCATCATTGCAAAGGCACTCTCACTTGCTCCTAATAGGCGCAATCATGGGATTTTCAGGAATGGCTTTTTCCCATCCAGCTCTGTACAATTTTTCCATCATCACAATTATTTCAGGATTTTTACCAGCAATACTGGTATTTTCTTTAGGATCTTCGATGAACCTGCGTACCCAGTCTTTGTTTTGCATCGTTACCAGTATCCTCCTTTCCACAACGGTGTCGCAAGGAGCGGAAACTCGGCCCATTTCCCCCTGGATCGAAAATCTGTTGCTGGGTGCGCACGTTTCGGGAAACTTGGAATCGTACGGCAAGGGCGTGCGGGGCACTCCTGGCCACATCATTTATGATATTCAAAACAAGTCATTTCAGATAGCATCCACCTGGCATGAGTATGGGGTCGGGGCTGGCCAGGATATCGGGATCATCGTCGAAGCAAAGCCCGCCTGGTGGATGGCTGAGTGGAAGTCTCCCGTAGAGGCCAACTATATCGCCCTCCGCGGCGCCTACCCTAATCAACCCCAACCAGGCACTGCATGGAAAATTGAATTTCGCCTGAATGGCAAGTGGCGGGTCCATACGCGTGGTGTCGGGCAGTGGTATGACCGGGGACAATATCGGTGGGGAGGCGCCCAACACAACAAGATTTCGTTCGACGCAATGCGGGTGAGCCTTTTCAGTAAGGACCATCATACTCCCTTGAAAAGCATCCACTTTCGAGGAGAGGAGAATGCTTCATGGATCGTTGCTTGCGTGCCGCCTCTCAACGTCCATTGGCATCTTTCCAGTCATGCCTTGCGACTGGGTGAACCACTCCGGTGCGAAGCAGAATCTGTACTAGGAAAAGTAAGCCGTTGGCATTGGGACTTTGGAGACGGAGAGGAGTCCGCAGCGCCAAACACCACCCACACCTACTCAAAAACCGGCTTGTACGAGGTCAATCTGGAATTCTCCAGCGCTGAGCATCATGGCTATCTCAGAAGCAACGTTTCTGTCGGCCCGCCGATCGAAGCGAGAATCGC
>JAJRWS010000651.1 GCA_024276705.1 Planctomycetota bacterium
CCATTCAGCATGCACTACCAGAGCCTGACAAGCCCCGATTACTCGATCAGGTTCGCAATGAAATCCGCCTACGCCACATGGCAATCGCCACCGAAAAGGCTTATGTCGACTGGATCCGACGGTTCATCCTTTTCCAGGCCTCATTCATCCCACTCCTTGAGCTGTTCGACCATTTTCAGCATGTCGTCACGGCGGCGCTCGAACAGACCGAACAGGGCCAGGATCAGCACGCCGGTGATCAGACCGGCGACCCACCAGATCCAGGTGCGTTGCTGGCTGACGGCGGCATGCCAGATGACCGTCAGCAGGGCGACCAGCAGGAATGAGGTGCCCAGGTAGAGAAACGCGCGAACCCGCAGCCAGATGCCGGCCAGTACGCCGAGGATCGACAAACCGGCCAGTAAGGCCGGCAGCCAGGGGGCCTCGGCTACGCCATGGAGAAAAATTTCTACCGTCGACGAAACATAAATCACGATGGCCGTGGCGTAACGGATGGCAGCGAGTTGCCCGCGCGCGAGTCGATTGCGGTTGAGGTGCGAGGCGATCAGGACCGACAGGGCCGGTGGGACGAGCCACAATTGCGGATGGTCGGTCAGTTTCATGCCATCGTGGGACCAAAGCAAATACCACAAACTGCCATTGGCTGCAAATGCCGCGAGGATGGCGAAAAGATAGGACCGGCGCAGCACGCTCTGAGCTGCGTAGAGCAATCCGACGCTGAGCAGAAGGAGCGAAAAATGGACCTGGCTCGAGACGAAACCGAAGCCGAACACCGGCAGTAGCGGCAGGAGTACGCCGGTTGTTTCCAGCGGCGCGGAGAGGACCAGTTGTCGGCGGCGGCGGAACAATTCGCCCAAGCCAACTCCCACGAATGCCAGGCCCATGACCGCCAGGGGCCAGATCCGCAGGAACCAGCCATGGAAAAGCCACGGCATGGTCACCCGCAAATGGACGCCCAGCAGGACGAGCAGCCCTTCGGCCGCGTAGACATACGCCGTGCGCCCCCGTTCGGAGAGCCCCAGCGGATCGCGGCCTGGCAAGAGGGCACACCCCAGTGCCACCAGGGCCAGGCCGACCAGCGCTGCCGCCACTGCCACCAATGCGGGCCAGGCAATCGCCGGGGCGCTGCCGGTCCCAATGGTGGTGAGTATTTCAAGGACCAGGACGCCAATCAGCAGCATTGCCGTCACCAGGCTCAGCCCTGGAACCAGTTGACGGGCAGCCCGGGTCCATTCGTTGTCGCGCCGCAGCAGCTTGACGAGCCCTATCGAATAGATCCCGGTGACGACGGCAAGTGCCACCCCCGCCACGATCGTGCGGTGGAGCCAGGGGGCGGGAAAATCGGGCGGTAGCCAGGCCCAGCCAAAGGCGATGGCGAACAATCCGCCTCCGACCAGCGTGGCGTATCGCAGCGTCCGATGGGTCGTGCCGCGGGCCAGCAACCCCAACGCCAATACACTCGCCCCCAACGCGTAGGCGGCGATCATCCGTTGCTTCCAGTCAGGTATCGAGATTTCAACTCGAACTACCAGACCCAATACGATCAGTCCAAGGAGTCCATTTGCCCCGACCAGCCAGCGCTGTCCCGCCCGGAGCAAAGCGTTGGTCACTTCACTCGGCTTTGGTTCGGCCATGTCCGGGTGGCCGGCAAGCAGTGGGAGTCCGCGCCGGGCGGCTGCGGCGAGCCAGCGGTCGCGGCCACTCCAGAGTGTGCTGGTTGCCAGGCAGTAGGCCCCCAGTGTGCAAGCGAGTGCCCAGCCGAACAAATCATGTTGTACGTTGAGGCTGTCGAGTAACAGGCCGACCGCCGTCAGTCCGATCAGGTAGAGTGCGCCAATCGGCCAGCGGGTGGCGGGGTCCCACCAGCAGCCCAATGCGGTAGCCAGCGCTGGCAGCCAGGCAGCCCAGGCAAGCCCGGTGTGAACTTCGATTGGATGGCCGCTCCAATCCGCCCAGAGTCCGCCTCCGGTGGTGAACAGCAGGACCAGCAACATGACCCATGCGGCAGCCCGGTGCAGCCCGAGTGAGTAGCGCTGCGAAGAATTTTGGCAAGGTGCCGCTTTGGCCTGCAGACGCCTTTCTACCAGCAGACGCCTTTCTACCAGCAGACTTAGGGCCGAGAGGATCGCGCCTGCCAGCAAGTTGATCCACAGCAGTTCGCTGATGCGTCCCGGGCCTTGGGTGCCAGTCAGCCGATAGCCCGAATCGAGCCAGCCGAGAGTCACCGCGAGTTGGAACAGAATGGCCGCCCTCCAGACTCCGGCCCGGCGGCCATCGTGATAGGCGATTCCTATGGCCCGAACACTGATGGCCACCAGTGGGCCGATGGTCCACCACGGCGCGTTCGGATCGCCCGCCAGGCTGCGCAGCGCAAGGATCACCGCGGCCGCCGCAAACCAGGTCGCGGTAGAGGTCGACCAGTGCGGGGCAGTGCCGGTTGCGAATCGTGCCGTGTCGGTCCCATGTTGTACGTTGCCCGCTGAACTGGAGCGGATACGACTTGCTGCGTGCAACGCCAGGGGGAGTAGCCAGGCAGCCACTGTGCAGCCACCTAGCAAGGTGTGATAGCCAAGCCAGGTATTTGGGGCCAGGCGGGCGGCGCCCAGCGCGCTCAGTGCTACCAGCGCGCCAGCCAGCAGTCCGGCCTGACCTGACAGGTCGAGTGGCCTGGTGCTCCTTGAAGGGCGGGCGATCCAGACCCCAGCGGCAGCGACCAGGGCCGCCGCGAACCAACTCGGCAAGCCTCCAGCAGCCAGGACCCAGGTAGTGGGAATCGGCTCGATGGCCAGAGAAAGGGCCGCCGGCACGATCGCAAGCGCTGCCAGGACTCCGGCCAATCCTAGCTGAGAAACCAGCAGGGGTGGTGTTTCGATACCTTTCCGGGAAGCACCCTGCCAGGTGAGTGCGGCTCGCCAGACGAGCGCGGCGAGTGCCAGGACGATGGCGTTGGCCTGGGCGACAACGATCCAGGCTTCCGTGTCGAACGACCGGCCAGCCGCGAACCATCGTAACAGCAGGGTCAGCGTTGTGACGACGTTGAGCAGCAGGCCCGCGCTCAGGGCGTAGGCGCTGGAGCCTTCGCGAATGGCATGGCCCACCAGCGTGACGGCGATCACCAGCAACGGCACTCCGTAGGAGGCCGACCAGCCGATCCGTCGGAACCAACTGCCCGGTTCGGGGCCCACGAGTGGATGTTGCCCCAACGCGGCGGCGACCGCGGCGGTCAGCAGTACCAGCAGCGGGCCAAAACCGAGCAGCACCAGCAGAGGGCTTGCCAGGGAAACCGGTTGCCGGCCGTTTTCCGCGCCAGCGCTACCGGATCGTTTTTTTCCGATTAGCCAGTGCAGGCCGATTCCACTCAGTCCGGCCAGCAAGGCCCAACCTTCGAGGTAGGGTAATAACCCTCCCATGCGCACAGTCAGGCCAGCCCGGGCAAGGGCCTGAGTGGCGACCAGCAGAAGCATCGCCGCATAGACGAGCACGACACCCAGGAGCAGCAATGTCCGAAGAAATTTCGCCAGGGAGGGTGTTCGCGTAGAGGCCTGCTGGGAACGCGCTGCCTGCTTACTGCTGGAAACGGTGCTCGTGGCCGTGGGATTACGAACGCCGCCGGTTGCCCAACATTGCCAGCTCATGGGAAGCCGGTTGCGGAACCATAGCGGCAGCGAGGCGGCCAGATAGATGGTCGCAGTGAGCCAACGCAGGGCCGAGGCCACGGCCACTTCGTTTTCCCAACGGGCTGCCAGGAGCATGCAGCCGGTCATTGCGACCAGTAGCAAGCCGGCAAGACGCCATGGGGGGTACGCATGGTCGCCGTGAAACGATTGTCCGAACAAGAGCAGCGTTCCGACCGCCAGCCACAATAGCCAGGCTCCCTGGCCGCTGGCATGCCGGTGAGGGATCTGGCCGATTTCGAACTGTTCGATAGGGGGTACGTTTCCCACCAGGCCTTCTGCCTCGCGAACCACCTCCACCGGCGCGAGCTCCTGCGAGACACCAGGCAGCAGACCATAGGTACCAACGGCCAGCAGCAGTCCGGCCAGGCCTGCCTCGAGCAACCGCCCGATGCCAGTTTTAAAACTGGGAGTTTCGAAACTTAGGGCCTTGAAACTCAGGGGCCCGAATCTTGAGGAACGCCGCCTGGAAAGCCACTCCACGAGGTGCCAGGCCAGTGCATAAATCGACAGGGCGATGCCTTGGGCTTCCAGAAACCAGGGATCGAGCCATGGGCGGGGCGAAGTGAAGTACCAGTCGCCCCGTTGCCCCACCAAGGAAGTCGTGACACATACGACCGCGATGCCGCCGGCCAGTTGGCCGGCAGCGATCAGCCAGGCTCGATTGGCCAGCCAGCCCAGTACCAGCCACAACGAGGCGAGCCAGCCAGCATGGATGGCCAGTGTGTCAGCGCCGGTAGAAGGACTCCTCCAGGCGAGCCAAACGCACCCCACCAGGGAAGTGGCGAGTGCCGACTGCATCCAGATCCTCGAGCCGGTGGCCGCCTGCCGCTTTGCTAGCAAACCTCGGAACCACGACTGCCTGAAGACGGCGCCGACCACGGCTGCCAAGGTTGCATGGAGCAGTAGGGCGACAGCCCAAGGCTGCTGGAAGGGGTGCGATACCGGCCGGTAGACGCATCCTTGCACCAGGGTGAGTAGGAGCAGGCCCGAGCCGACCCAGGCCAGTGTTGGAGCGATTTTCGCAGGGAGGTGCCCCGCAATGGAGTCGGCCGCTCGCTGTCGCTGGAGCCCAATGGACCCTGCCGTGGCCACGAGTGCGTAAAAGGCATAGATCCAGGTGGCACCATGGGGATCGCCGGCCCGGCCAAAGCCAAACCAGGAGACCAACGCCAGGCTGATCCCGGCCGTGATGGCCGCCGTCACGGCGTACCAGGTGGCCGCTTCGCGCCGCTTCCATCGATTGAGCCCAATGGCTACGGCTGTCAGCAAACCGGTCCAAGGCAGCAGTGCGCGACCGCTGTCAGCGGACAGCAAAGCCTCACGCATTGTTTGCGCATCGGTTGCATACCAGTCTACGTGGCCGGCTTTCCAGTGATAGAGAAGCAGTCCCGCGGTGGTCATGGCCAGGGCTCCGGGAAGATGGGCCTCAGGGATGCCGAAGCTGACCGCGACCAGCGTGAGCAGCAGACCGACGGTCGCCGCGACAGGCAGCAATGTGGCCATTTCGGGCCAGGCGAGTACCAGGGCCGCAAGCATGACCAGAACGCCCAGCACACCGATACTCATTCCGGCCGTTTGCATGCCACGGGTGCGCGGGCCGGTTGCCTTGCGCCAGCAGAGCAAGCCTGCCAGGAGACCTGGCAAGCCGCATGGCACAATCCAGGGAGAAAGGGTATGGAGCCGCTCGAACGGCTGCGAGGCCGAAGCAAGCAATAAGGCCAGCGGCAGCAAGGTTGCAGCGCTGACAATGCCGAGCAACAAAAACAACCGGCTCAGTGCCCGGTTACTCAATGCCGGCCGGCACCATAGTTTCCAGGTGGCGAGGCCGGTGGTCACTGCGTAGCTGGTGATCGGCACTGCCATCAGCAGGTGCAGACACCAGCTGGCTGTTTCGGCAGAAGCGTAGCGCCGAATGATCAGTTACATCAGGCAGGCAGTCATGACGCCAACCGTCAGCAAGTGTGCCTGACGCGGCACCACGATACGCCCTGCTACCCATACCAGCCACGAGAAAAGAAGTAGCGAAACCGCTTCGCCGACGAGTGTAACCAGATTCGCGGACGGCGTGTGTCGGGTGAAAGCAGCGATCGCCAGGAAATTCAGCGGCACCAATAAGATGGCGATCGTCAGCACGCCGTGGCTGGTGGTGTGGATCTTCCAACGCCGATCGGTGTAAAAACCGGCACCAAAGAGGCCCGCCGTGACGCCACCGAACAGAAAGAATTTTAACAAAGGCCGGTCAGCGATTTCAGACCAGAAACTGATCACCAGGGCGACCGACGAGCAAACAATCAGCAGCCCACCGACCAATTCGCCCCAGCGAATGTTTTTATCTTCCATGAAAGCGGCGAACAAGCGGGGCAACGCTTTGCGCGGGTGTGGCGAGGGCGGCGTGGGGCTGTTGGCGGCCGCCTGGCGGCTGGCCATGTAACGGCGGGCCCTTTCGGTCGGATCACGTTCAGTCGGATCGACCGGGGTGATGGTCTTTTTGACGGGAAGGGAAGGTTGGACGATTGGTTTGGCGGCAGGTTGGGCAGGCGTATCGGCTGATAACGCTGCTGTATGGGCAGCTTTGTCGAGGTTCCGCTTGACCGCTTCGGCCCGCTGGGTGGCCTGTTGCGTTTCGGCCAGCCGCTGCCGTTGGGCCAGGATGGTTGTCCGAATCTGGTCACGTATTTCGGCATCGATCAGGCCAAGTTTTTCGTAGTGCGTCAGGTGACTTTGCAAGTCGGTTAGGGCGGCCTCGGATTGCTGCTGGGGTGCGAGAGAGTCAGGCTGGGAACCGAGCGAGAGGGTATCTTGAGGCCATAGGCAGACGACACAACGGGAGCCGGGCATCCGCGCCCAGCATCGGGGGCAGACGTCTGGCGAGGCGGGTCGAGGGGGAACGAGTACATCGGATCGTCGTGAGCCAAAAGTTCTGGCCAGCACGACCCAGATGCCATGGCCGACGAGCGTGACGATGCTCAATACGGTTCCAAGGACCACGCATAGCATGAACAGTTCGTCCAACCGACTTGCCTCCCAAGTAAAATTTGAGTCATCTCGGACCACACGAAATGGCGTTAGTCATCAACGAACTCACGACCCTCCACAATTGCCCCACTTTATTCAGTGCTTCCAAATTGCAACGCAGCCCTACGCTGAGCAGGGCGATAAGCCGCCCGGAAACCAACGTTTTTAGCAGCTAGTACGTCACCCGGGTCGGCTTCATCGGCCACTTCTTGGAACACACCCTAATTCAGTGCTTCCAAATTGCAACGCAGCCCTACGCTGAGCAGGGCGATAAGCCGCCCGGAAACCAACGTTTTGACAGCTAGTACGTCACCCGGGTCGGCTTCATCGGCCATTTCTTGGAATACGCCCTACTTCCATTCTGGTGGCCGGTTTTCCAGGTGGGCGGCCAATCCTTCCCGGGCTGCGTCGGTTGTGTGTGCTGTTGCGCTCATGGCCGCGCCGGACGACAATTGAGTGCTGAGCCGCTCCCCCATGGTTTCGTTGAGCAATCGTTTGGTGAGTTGGATCGCCTCGGGCGCACCGGCCGCGCACTGCCGCGCCAAGGCGGCCGCCCGAGCCCACACCAGGTCAGGTTCCACCAGTTCATGAAACAGCCCCAGCCGGTGAGCTTCTTCGGCTTCGATCGGGTTGGAGGTTAGCAGTAGCCGGGCCGCTTGCCCCGCTCCCAACCGAAAACAGAGCAAGGGAGCCACCATCCCGGCCACCAGTCCTCGACGTGGGTCGGGTAAACCAAAACTGGCAGCATGACTGGCGACGACCAGGTCGCTGGCCACCACCAGGCCAGCTCCTCCGGCCAGGGCCGGTCCGTTGACCGCGGCGATGATCGGTTTGGTAATTTCCAGCATCCGCAGCAACAGGTCACGATACGCCAACGCATCGTCGCCCCATTGCTGCATGGCCGCCTGTTGCGTGCTGGCTTGCATGTTGTCGCCAGTTTGCAGGCTGGTTGCATGCAGTTCGGGCACGTCCCGGCCGAGTGAAAATGTATTGCCTGCGCCGGTGAGGATAATTGCCCGAACTTGTTTTTCCAGGTACAGGTCGTCCAGTGCCTCGACCAACTGACCGAGCATCGATCGGGTCAACGTATTGTCCTGTTCAGGTCGATTGATCAGGATTGTCCCGGTGCAATCGACCACTTTGACTTGGATGGCATGGCTGGGCATGAACATATTGTAGCGGTATAGGGTTTAGCTAATCCAGTCCTCTGCCAGCCGCGTATCGATGGCCAGCGTGATCAGTTCGCGTGGAACCTGGGTGTGCCAGGGGACCCAGTTCCAGCGTATTTCGGGCCATGGTTCAAGTAATCGCATGGACAATCGGTTGGGTAGGCTCGGCTGGCTTAATATCCAACTGGTCAATTGCTCGCTCCAGTGCTGACAGGACGTCCAATCGGGGCTATGCCAGGGGATCCGCAAACGAACTTTTTCATTGGATTCCCTATCCATGACCTCGGTTGGCCTGGCTGCGGCGAGGTCCAGGGGCTGCAACCATTCCAGGGCCAGGCTTTCGCGACCTGGCTCCCGGGGTTGGTCCGTGGCGAACGTGGGAAGCATTGCGACCAGTTCGGGGATGGATGATTGAGACGTTTCCACCAATACGGAAGTCGTGTAGTTCGATTGGTACCATAAGGTGACCGGCCAATGGTTGGTTTTACTGGAGGTTCGACCGCGGACGCCGGAGACTCGGATATCGCCGGCAGAGGTCAATTCGAGTTGTAGGTCGCTCAGGTCGCAGGCAACGCTGGCGCAGTCGGACTCGAGTTGCTTGGGGTCCAAAAGACTTGCTCGCAGCGTTTGAATTTCATCCTGGCAGGAAACAGACGCAGCGGCATCGACGGTTGTGGAGCGGGAGGCAAGTAACCGGCAGCCACTGTCAGCTTCCAGTTCCACGGGGCCCAGGCGGGCCAAGCGGGCAGCAACCAACGTGCTCGCCAGAGCGTCCAGGTTGTCCCGGGACCAGCCAAAATGTTGCCGACTTGCAGCCCGCAGAGGGGCTGAAGGGCTGTAATCGCCCGCGATCACCAGACGCCCTCCATCCGCCAGTGCCATGGCAATGGGCCCCGCACTCAATTTCACCTGGGCACGCCGGATTGGTTGTTGGAGTGTTGCCAGGGCCGCACCGGTTTGAAGGTTGGACAAATCGGCTCCCGCAGCGATCAATTCTTCCAGTTGAGCCAGAATGTCCGTGCCTCGAATGGCGGTGACCGGGATTCGCCCATTGCCATGCTCGCACAAGCAGTTGCTGACGGCTTCCGCGCAGGATTGCGGAGCGCCGGCTCCGGCATTGGTGATCAAACGCAGCTCGGGAGTCAAATAGAGAAGGCGCTGGAGTTCCGCCATCAACGGCAACAAGCCGCGGGCATAGCCGGCGTGTGGGTTTGATGCCATGCAGTCGAATCCACTCGCCGGCCAGTGGTAGTCGAGTTGGAGGCAATCAAGCTGCGTTCGGCTGGCAAGCTGCGCCAGGCCAGAGGTGCTCGCATCGTGCAACAGATTGGCAATAGCCACGCGATAATGGGGGGGATTCATACTTGCTTTCTACTCGCTCACGTTGCATCGGGGCAACGTGTACCTGCTGGCAGCGAGGCGAAGAATCCACATAAGATGCCCGGGAAAACCCGGGTAAATTGCCCTGGTAGAAGCGTAAGTCATTTGTACGAAAGGACTTATGTGGATCGAAAAAGTGCCGATAAAGGCAGCGGCACAGAGACTGCAATTTGGCATGGCGACCATCATTGCAGCCATCGCCGTTTCGAGGAGGAAACCGTCGTGTCACGCTCTCCAAGCCAACGCACAAAACAGGCCACCCGAGCTTCGAATGGCTCGAAAGTAAATGGCGATCGATCGAATCTGGCCAGCATGCAGAAGAAGGCGTCCTCAGCGAAGGATCCTTCCGAGCCGCTGGTGGCAGCTTGTCGGGGTGAGGCCCATGAGCACGACGAACCGGTCACCGGCAGCCGAGTGACCATTGATGATCCCGTACGGATGTATCTGATGCAGATGGGCGATATTTCCATGCTTACTCGGGACGAGGAGGTTGACGCGGCCCGCCATATTGAAAAGACTCGTACTCGGTTTCGGCGGACGCTTCTCTGCAACGACTTCGTGTTGCATGGAACGGTCGAACTACTCGAGAAAGTAGCCTTGGGTACCTTGCGTTTGGATCGAACGATCGAGATTTCGGTAACCAATACGACCGAAAAAAAACGAGTTCTTCAACGGATCGACCCGAATTTGGTAACGATTCGCCATTTGCTGGCACAAAACCAGCTTGATTATCGAACCGCCACCAGTTTTCGAGGAACAGTTGCCAAGAAACGGGCTGCCTGGCGGCGGATGATTACACGCCGAAACAAAGTGGTTCGATTGGTCGAGGAACTGAATATTCGCTTGCCTCGACTGGTACCTCTGATGGATCGTCTGCAGGAAATTGCCCAGCGGATGGCCACCATTAAGAAGCAACTGTTGCAGCCGCAGTGCCTTTTGCATCCTGGAGCCGAGCATGAACTGCGCCGGGAATTGCAATACTTGATGAAAATCACCTTGGAAACACCGGCCACGATCTCACGGCTGGTGCATCGTACGCAAGCTCGGAAGGCCATTTACGAAGGGGCCAAACGGCGTCTCTCCGCGGCCAATTTGCGGTTGGTGGTTTCTATCGCCAAGCGTTATCGCAATCGGGGGATGAGTTTCCTGGATCTGATTCAGGAAGGCAATACGGGACTGATGCGGGCGGTCGATAAGTTTGAATATGCCCGAGGTTATAAGTTCTCAACCTATGCAACCTGGTGGATCCGCCAGGCGATCACTCGGGCAATTGCCGATCAAAGTCGCACGATCCGATTACCCGTGCATATGATCGACACCATGAGTAAAATTCGTAGTGTGACGGCGGATTATTTACAGACTCATGGCCGTGAACCGAACCACGAGGAGATCGCGGAAATCGCCGGCCTCTCCGTGGAGGATGCGAAATGTGTTTGCAAGATGATCCGGCACCCGCTCTCCCTGGATCAGCCGGTGGGAGATCATGAAGATAATCATTTTGGCGAATTCCTCGAAGAGCAACGGTTTGAGGATCCGCTTTACGATACGAACCTGGAGGCGCTGAAGGAACGCTTGGATGAAGTCATGAGCGATTTGACTTACCGTGAGCGTGAAATTATCCGGCTTCGCTATGGTCTGGCCGACGGCTATACCTACACTTTGGAAGAAGTTGGAAAAATATTTCATGTCACCCGTGAGCGTGTTCGGCAGATCGAATCGAAGGCAGTACGGAAGCTCCAGTCACCCTACCGCAGCCGCATCCTGGTCGGTTTCCTGGATGGCGCGGAACCGATCCCGATGGATGCCAGTTGAGCGAATTGCGGTCCATGCGGGCGTCTCCCTGGAGGGTTGCCTGTTTAGCGCATGATATTTCCGGGAGACGCCCGCATGGACCGTAATTCGTTGGGCGGTTAGGATAGTTGTCATGGAACCGAGAATTTCGAGAGAAGACCCATGCGCGACAGCCTGTCTGCCTTATTCCCCAGAATTTTCACGATGGGGGCCATCCTGGTGGGATTGGACAGCCTGCCCGATGCAGTCGCTTTCATTATCATTCCGGACAGTGTGCCATGGACCCGTACGGCTTCAGGACCGCGCAGCGGTAATGGCGATCCGGCAATCCTCACCTGGAGTCTGGTACCCGATGGAACGCCTGTTCTGGGCGATGGCGGAACCTCCCTGGGTGGTAGCAACCTGATTTCTTTCTTGAACGACACTTTTGCGGGCAGTCCCGGCGAAACGGACCTGACGGAGCAACCTTGGTTCGCCTTTTTCGCCGATTCGTTTGACCGTTGGAACCAACTCGGCGGTGTTACCTATCAGTACGAACCCAATGACGATGGCAGGGTACACAGCCGTTACGATGGCCTATTGGGCGTGCGAGGAGATATTCGTATCGGCGGTGTGTCGGTCGATGGGGCGGGTGGCACGCTGGCTTTCAATTTCCTGCCGAATTCAGGTAGCGACCTGGTGCTGGATACCGACGATGCGGCATTTTTTGCCAATGCGAGTGGCGACCATGTTCGCTTGCGTAACACCCTGACGCACGAATTGGGCCATGGCTTCGGCTTACAGCATGTCAATTCCAACACCGACAAATTGTTGCTGGAGCCCACCATCAGCACGGCCTTCGATGGTCCCCAGTTGGACGAAGTCCGTGGGGTTCAGTTTTATTTTGGCGATGCGTTGGAAAAAAGTCACGGCGGGCAGCTTTTGGCGGTCTTGCCGGCGCGGATGCGGATGGGGACTCGGACGGTCGCGATCTTCTCGCCTGGCAGCAGCAATTTGGGCAAGGGCTCGCCCCGGCACTCGCTGCGGTCCCCGAGCCAGCCTCTCTCTTGCTCGCTTTGCAGGCCTTTATTATCGGTTTTTCACCCCGTACCATCGATCCGATTGATCATGGGCATTCGTTTTCACCGCCCATACGATTCTCCAGTCGCCGGACGGTTCCTCCACGAAAGGGGTCGGCCTGATCATCGGTTCCAGCCAATGGAACTTGCCTTGAGCCGTAGTCGCTAACCTCACGCTACCTAGAGGACGGCGTTGCCTCGTGGACGACGAAACTTCGCACTCATGCAAGACCCAGTCTAGGCAACCATATCAAGGCCCAGCCCGAACTGGGCAAAGGCCAGGTCGACATCCTCGATGTCAACTACCCCGTCGCCGTTCAGATCTCCATCTTCGTAGGTCGCGCCGGTCAAGCCGATGTTGTCTTGGATCAACAGCAGATCGTCGTCATCGACTATGTTGTCACCATCCAGATCGGCCAAGATCCAGATGTCTTGGAGGTTCCTGCCCCAGTTGTAACTCAGATATCCTAAATCGAGCATATTGACAGCGCCGTCGCCGTTGAAGTCGGCGTTCTCGAAAGTCTGATCGAATAACAGGTTGAAGTTCGCGCTCAGAATTGATAAGTCGCTCACATTGACCAAACCATCCAGATTGGCATCGCCGGCGAGCAGTGTCGCCACGAAATTGAAATGGCCGCCGGCCGTGCCGTCGCCGGAAGGAAACTGGCTCACGGCTGTATTGGTCGTAAACAGGCTGGCCGGGTTGACCCATTCTCCATCGAGCAGATCTCCATCGACGTCGGCGACCGAATCGGCCAGCGAGAAGAGGTATTGGTCTCCCAGGGCCCAAGACTCGAACCGCCAGGTGGCGGTCATCGTCATCGTGTCATACTGGAAATCGGCCAGAACCGGAATGTTGGCTGTCTGCAGGCCGACCACGCCAAGGCTGTTGGCCGAGATGTTGACCAATTCGCTGAAGGTGATCGAGATCGTGTCGGCGCCCCCCACCGGCACGGTGCGCAACTGTTCGCCCGAGCCGTCGACCGTATCAAATGAAAAAGGATCGTGCAGGGAAAGTGATCCGCTGATCGTCACGTTCATCACTTGTGGGGCGATGCCAACCTGGTACTGGACCATCGTGCCGCCTTGACCGGCAAACTGTGGCCCTTCGTACCAGGCGCTCGAATTGCCGTAGGCGAGCTGCCAAAGTAAAAAGTCGCTTCCGTCCGCATCGCCATCTCCGTCGATATCTCCGGCGACGCCACTGCCTCCGTAGGTTCCAAAACCGTTCTGCCAGATGATCAGGTCTTCGACATCGACGATTTCATCGTCGTTCAGGTCGGCTCCACCGATTTCGCGAACGGGCAAGTAATTTGTGGGATCGTTATCGACCACGCCATCCCCGTTGTAATCCCCAGCAAGCAGGGCGAAGTGGAATCGGAATTCACCTCCTTCAGTTCCTTCGGTTCCATTGGCCATGTCGATGGCAAAGGACTGGGACGGATCGTCGGTGTAGTTGTCGGGTGTATCTGCCGTCTCGTTGGACCAGTCGGCATCGAGACGGTGGCCGGCGGCATCGGTGACCGAGTTAGGCAGATGGATGGCGTACTTGCCGTCCGCTAGAGTATTGAAGGTCCAGGTGGCGATATGGGTGCCCGTATCGTAGTTGAAGCCTGTGTGGCCGAGCGAGGATGTCGATGCACTGCCCCCAGAGAGCCGGATAGTCTGGACCAGATCGAGATCATCGGCATCGAACAGTACATGCTCGCTAAACTCGATTTCGAGCGTGGTGACCCCACCCGAAGCGATCGGACGAAGCTGCTCGCCCGTCTGGACGAGGGCCGCGAATGAGTGAGGACTGATGCCGGAACCGTCGAGACGGACGTCGGTGATCGTGGGGAACCCGGCTACGTCGATGAGGGAATCGATCCAGGGAGCATAGGCGGATACGCGTGTATCAATCGCAAACTCTCCGAAACTTGAGTTTGTTCCAGGTAGCACATCGGGGGATATGGACAGTCCTTGCCCAAATGAAGTGATGCCAGCAATATACCCATCAATCAACGATGGGCCGCCCGAATCACCCGGTGCGCTGCTAACTTCGTCCTGTCCTTCACCCAGGTTGGAAATCCCAAGAACGACGCCACTGGCGTCGTTTGTACTTATACCATTGTCAAAGTCGAATACCAGTTGCAGCCCCGATGCCATCGTTCCCAGGTCGTAAAGAGTTCCGTTGAGTGCTTCCCCGAGAGCGTCATATCGATTCTCCCCGTTACGTTTCGTACCGGAAACAAGAACGGATCCTTGGTTTCCTGTCCCGGACTTTCCATATCCGGCTTTCACGATTTCTTGGCCTACTTCATCGCTTCCACGATAGATGTCGAATCTTGATACACCTGAAGGTGCGACTGAAGCTGTTTGTATCACCGCTAGATCATTACCGTCAAAAACATTTCCATTGTATGACGGGTGGATCACTGGGGCGAATGTATTCGAAGAGCTCACTCCGCCAGGTGTGTCGTAGTAAACGGTGGCACCAACTGCGGGGTCGCCATTGTTTGGATCGAAAAAAATATGGGCTGCGGTTAATATCTGATTTCCCGTTGGAAGCAGCGTTCCTGAACCTCGTGCCGCTCCATTTGGAAAGGAAACAATAATATCCACAACACCATCGAGCTCTGTTCCAGCCGATGTTACATAGTTGGCAGGGTCACCCGTTGTTGTAAGAAACATTTGCGGAGCAGGTAATGAGAGAGCAGCAATCGCATCGGTCATGGCGGTTTTGCCAGCCATGATATCAGCAGCATTGTCGACCGCATCAAATTGAGAGAAATCGATGAACGGATTGGCGGACAAAACGACGCGGTTTTCTAGTTGCTCAAAGCGAAATTGGCGATGGTATAATCGTTGCTTGTTCATCCGTGCTCCTTTTGGAAATGTATGTTACCGCGATGGGTAAATGAAACGATTGGATCGACGGGAAAGTCCTAAAACCATCCCAACGGCGATTAACGCGATTGAGGTGGGTTCCGGAACAATTAGTCCATATTGAACGTGATCGATCTCCATCGGCACCGGCTCCGGGTTGCCGCGATAGGTGGCAATGATTTCGACATGGACGATCGGGCCAGATGAATAAACACCAAAAAACCTGTCGTCGAAACTGTCCGAGGGGGAATTGACTTCGAGTGGTTCAAAAACACGGATCGCTACAGTGTTGAAATCCCCGTCCTTTAGGTCTATCGAAATCCTGCTATTGGGTGCGCCCGATGTCCAAACGAATCCAAATGAATTGGGAAGAAATCCTAGCAAGGAATCGTCGAACGAAAACCTCAGGTACGATTTGATGGTGGGGGGATCAACCAGATCTGTCCAATAGAAATTTGAAGCGAGTGAGTGTCCGAGCAAGCCTTCTCCATCGATGATTCCATCATCCGAATCAACCGAATTTGTGTCGCTACCTGGTCCTCGCACGATTCCATGAGTGTAGGGATGCAGGCGTTGGTAGATTCCCAAGGAATTCAACTGGCCATCTTCGAAATCTTCCAGAAAGAAATCCGGACCGCCCAGGTAAGCGGCGAACGGACTATCAGCTGCGCTGAGATACGGTGTTGGGCCAAGGAAGGTAAACGAGGCAGCGAAGACGGATGATTGAGCCAAGACAACGGCAGAAACCGCGTATAGAAGCCCTCTCCGAAAACCAGAAAAACGGATGTTGTTCATGATTAAATCTCCATGTTCGTTGTCAGGATAACCCATGGGGGGGGGGGGGCAGTCAATACTTATTGCCATAAAAAAATCAGAGAACTCCATTATGTCATAAATGATCATGTCTTAGATAGAAAATGCGCATGGCGACCCTTTCGGATACGGAGAACCGGACCGAAACGGGGGATGCGGACCGATTATTCGTATTGAATAGCCGGCTCAACCTGCCGGGTGGGGACTGGCCGGTTTGGTGCGAGCGGGTTGCCCTTGAAAGTGACGCAAGAACGAGGCTCCGACTAGTGCCACGAACAGTAATTGACCTGGCACTAAGGCCAGAAACTGCCTAGCTTAACCCAAAAATCAACAGCCCATCCCCCGCATTCTTCCTATTTGAAATAGACTTAAAAAAGCCTTCCTTTTCTCATGTGATCGAGATTTTGACATTCGATCCACCAGGAAAGGAAGGCCCATGTCCGGTAAGGCAGCCAAAATTATCGTTACGGAAAAGCAACACGCGATTTTGGAACAGATCGTCAACGCAAGAACCGCTCCGCAGCACCTGATCCAACGAGCAAAGATCCTTCTATTGGCATTTGGTGGGATACTCAATATGCAAATCCCTGAGCAGGTTGGTTTGAAACGTCAGCAAATCGGTTTGTGGCGGCGTCGATGGGCGGATTCATGGCCAGCACTCATTTCGATTGAATGTCACGAAAACCATGCGACGCTCAAGCGATCGATTGAACAGACTTTAAGCGACGCCCCTCGCAGCGGTTCGCCAGGCACGTTCAGCGGCGAGCAAGTCACGCAGATTTTGGCAGTTGCCTGTGAGTCGCCAAAATTGTCGGGGCGACCGAGGATGTCGATGCACTGCCCCCAGAGAGCCGGATAGTCTGGACCAGATCGAGATCATCGGCATCGAACAGTACATGCTCGCTAAACTCGATTTCGAGCGTGGTGACCCCTTCTGTGGCAATCGGACGAATCTGCTCACCGGTCTGAACGCACGGCCAAAGGACAGGCAAAGGGAGCCTGGATGGTAGCAACCAGGTCTCTTTTTCACGAGACCGTTTGCAGGCGGCGGCAGCCCAGTGTGGGTGCCATCATCGGGCGAACCTCTGTGGTTGCACTGTGTAGTCAGACACGGCCAAGTCGCGGAAAGCGGCTTGTGCAAAGATCTTGTATCACTGAGTTGCGTAACGATACGTATCTCTTCCGGTCCTCTCAGCCATGGCGGCTTGGATATAGGTTCCTGCTTGGAAAATCTCCAGAGCCGGGCAGACTGCTTTCTCTGATTTTACCATCGAGCTTCTTCATTACTCGCAGTCCACACGGTCATGCATTTGTATTCATGGCCTGTCTGTTCGTCCGTTCTGTGTCCGTTCGTTCCCTCCGTTTGTTCCTTTCCTTTACTAACGCATGCCGAAGCATTCGATTTCCAGACGCGTGAGTTCGTTGGCGATTTCCAGGGCGGAACTCGGACGCCGTAGCGGACTTTTTGCCAGCATGCGGTGCACCATGGAGGCGACTGGCTTGGGCATGTCGTGCACTAGCTTGCGAACGCATTCGGGCGATGCTTCCCGATGTAATCGTACCAGTTCCGTGGGATCGTCCACCGGAAATGGCAAGCGGCCGGTGAGCATCTGATAGAAGGTTACGCCCAGGCTGTAAATGTCGCTGGATGGTTCCGCGGTCAAGCTGGAAGTGATCGCTTCCGGGGCAATGTAATGCAGGGTGCCTACGACGGGCCGGGACGACCAATGCCCTGTTTCACTTTTCGATTGGGCATAGCCAAGATCGATGAGCGTTGCATGTCCTTCACCGGAGACCATGATGTTGGAGGGTTTGATGTCGGCATGGATCATGCCGGCCGTTTCATGCAGGGCGTGGAGCGCTTCAGCAACCTGGCGGACAATCCACAAGATCATGGGGATCGGTAGTGGGGCCTTGTTTTGTAAAATCTTGCTCAAAGGCTGCCCCGTCAGTTTGGGCGATACCAGGTAGAAGGGGGGTTGCTGGATGCCAGCCGACAGGACCGGTAGCAGATTGGGGTGCGATACAGAGCGGCCTATCCAAGCCGCCCGACGTTGCATTTCGATTGCCTGCGGGTCGCGCCACCAGGGATTACGCAGTACTTTCAGTACGTAAGAGGCGGGCGCCTCCTGTCCGGCGTCCGCGGCCCGAGCCACATAGACCCGAGCCATTTCACTTTCACTCAGCAGCCGTACAAGCTGCCAGGGGCCAATGCGACCCACCATGGGACGCGAATTTTCCGAGTCGGCAAAGTTGGGAGTTTGAGGTGTGGTTGGGATTGGGTGAAACGAAGCTGGGTGGGTCGAAGATTGCGCTACGGTAGCCATGCTTGGAGTTGCTTGCTTTTTAAGGATACGGGGTCGTGCGCGAGTTCCTACTGCGGGTCGTAGGAATTGCGGGAAAAGGTGACTTGAGAAGGTTCGTCACAGTCTGAGCATCGGCCAATCAGGCCCGCCAACTGCAGCCGGTTGTGGCTATTGGAACGAACAACGAATGCCAGTCGTTTCAGGCAGTGGCCGATGAAGCCGACCCGGCGGGCGTGCTAGCTGCTAAAAAGGTCGGTTTTCGCACCGGCTTATCGCTTTGCTGCACGTAGGGCAAAGCGGAAATTTGGAAGTACTAAATGCAGGTTGGCGCGGAACGTACTAACGGCGGGAAGCTGGGTGGGTACGGTGGACTTTGATGTCGATGGGTTACTGTCAGGCACCGATGTAGCGTGCATGCACGGCCCTGGCAACCGAAATATCATCGGTACCGCTGACAATGGCCCGGCCATCGGCAAAAATGGAGATTACATAGTGCTCGACGGTCAGTCGGACCAGAAACGGATTGCTGGTTACCTGGCCGATCGAGCGCAATTTGCGTGCCAGCTCGTCCAGTTGCAGTGGTTGGGCAGTGGCTGTTGGGCTCTGTGTGGGTGATATTTGCACCGCGTTGCGGCCACACAGAGAAATAGCCGCATCGCCTCGCCGGCCTTCAAGCCAGGCGAAATCGCCCTGCTTGCAAACGGCGCAGTCGCTGCTCTCGGCCAGGGCCGCCAGGCCGACCGTGCGTAATTGGTGCTGCCACAGGTCGATAACCGTTAAGCCAGGATTGCGGGCTTCGGGGTGGCCGCTGAGGATTTTGATCGCATCGATCGCTTGCAGTGAGGCGATGACATTGACGATGGGGCCCAGCACGCCAGCCGTTTCACAAGTTGGAATGACGCTTGCGGGCGGCGATTCGGGCATGACGCAGGCCAGGCAGGGAGTGGTGCCAGGCAGGATCGTCATCGTCTGTCCTTCCGCTCCAATACAGCCGCCATAGATCCACGGTTTTCCGGTCGCGATGGCATAGTCGTTGAGCAGGTAGCGAGTCTGGAAATTGTCCGTTCCGTCCAACAGCAGGTCGACATCATCGGCGAGGCGGCGAATGTTCTGGTAGCTGATATCTTCGACGACCGGTACGACTTCGACTTGCGAATTGATCCGTCCTAGATGGTCCGCGGCCGCGGCCGCCTTTGGCAAGCCAGCGGCCACGTCCGCTTCGTCATAGAGTACCTGTCGGTGCAGGTTGTCGAGCTCGAGGAAATCACGATCCACCACGCGCACGAACCCGACCCCCGCCCGGACCAGCGTTTCGGCAATGACCGATCCCAGCGCGCCGCAACCGCAAACCAGCACCCGCGAGGCCAATAGCCGACATTGTCCCGCTTCACCGAACTGGCGATAGCGAGTCTGGCGGCGATAACGGTCGAGGGACGGATTGGGTAACGGGTCGGGAGGAGTCATGAGTTGATTTGTTTGGGTCAGTGGTCGCTGACTTACAAAATACCCCGCCAGATCGAATTGTGGGGCCAGATCGGCCTGGAGCCGGTCGCATGCCTGGCGGGTCGTGGCAAGAGACTCGTCCTGGTGGCTCGGGCGCAACGCCAGGATGGGTTTGTCAACCTCGGCCAGCCAGTCAGGGAGCGAACTCGCGGGGCCGGTTTCGACCATGACCGCATCGGCCCAGGAGGCAATTTCCCCTTTCGAAGTGCCCAGCGGCTGCAGCATGATCAGTCCGGCTGGCAGTGGCTGCTCCTGGTCGATTTGAGATACGTCGACCAGCGCCATGAGTACCGCGGGCCAGCGGCTTACACGGAACAGTTCGCGGGATACCATGGCACGACTGTCCATGCCGCGGAGGTCGGCGACCAAAGCCACGCCCATTCGGCTGGCGGCCTCACCGAGTGTGGCGTCAGGCCGGCGCACGATGAGTGTAACTTGCTCCTTGTGGGCTTTGCCAAGTTGCTCCATGTTTGGAGTCCGTGAGCCCACGTCCACTCCTCGCAGCACGGTCCGCCGCTGGTCCAGTCGAAACGCTGTTCGGTCCACGCCCCAGCGACGAATTCCCACCAACCGAGAAAATGTTTGAGTCTCGCCCGCCCTGTCCTGCAACTGCATGTCGAGCCGGTAGATAAGAGGCATTTCGGGGGTCCAGAAACAGGGCTCGGGAACTACCAGCTCAGCCAACGGGCCGCCGGTCGGGGCCATGGAATCCAGTGCGTAACGATTCGGCAGAGTGCGCCCGTACTGGCACTCGGGACCAGTCAGCAAACCAGTCAAACGGTGAATCGTCTTTGCCGTACGAGTTGCCCGGACATACAGGTAGGCATGCGAGTCGGTCGCTTCCCCCAAGACGATTTCAAACGAGTCGTCCATTACAGTCTGCCTCTCGTTGTATTCCAGCGTTTATCAACATCCGGCATTTCCGGAAAAACGGGGTAACCTTTCTCGACTACGAGTACTTATCTCATCGGGATCGCTATCGCTATCGGGATCGGGATCGGGATCGAATTCCGCCAATGCATAAGGAACGGAACTTTCTCCGACCGGGTAGCCTCTGCCGCCTAACCCCACAGCGCTAGGTAAATCTGACAAGGAACAAAGAAAAAACCGCGAATGGACACGAATGGACGCAAATCCTTGGAAATATAAAGTTGCAATACTGGGAGGAAGAGCCACTGCCCCCATCGAACCTAACCACATCCTGATGCAATGCGTATTCTTGTTAATGATCTCTACCCTATTAGCGTTTATTAGCGGTTCCTTTTGCGACTTGACTCAGCGCTGCCGTACTAAGCGACTGAGCCTGGCGACAATACGGTCCATTTCCGTTTTTCGTTGTTGACGTTCTTCTTCATCGAGAGGCGGTAAACAGCCAGTTATTCGTGTCTCAGCTCCATGTTATTTCCGTCGAGAAAACCCCCGGCTTTGCCGGGGGACTGGCAGAGTTTGACGGTTCCGTAGTGATATTGTTCGTACTCGTGCTCGTACTCGAATGG
>JAJRWS010000652.1 GCA_024276705.1 Planctomycetota bacterium
CTACAAGCAGGAGATCCTTCGCTGCGCTCAGGATGACAAGTGGAACAAAAATCGATTAATTCCTAGAAGTTGTTTCTCCGAGAAAAAAGCCTATTTTCGGGAGCCCACCCATCCCCCAGTCCCCAACCCCCAACCCAACTATGCTTTCTCCCACCATCCAGCGTGCATTGATCAGCGTGAGTGACAAAACAGGCCTGGTCGATTTCGTGCGGCCGTTGGCTGCTGCGGGTATTGAAATTTATAGCACCGGTGGAACCGCCAGGCATCTGGCAGAGGCCCAGATTGATGTCGTGGACATCAGCCAGTATACCCAATTTCCCGAGATGATGGACGGCCGCCTCAAAACGCTCCACCCGAAGGTTCATGGGGGAATTCTCTGTCGCCGCGATCAGGCTCAAGACATGGATGTCGCCGGCGAGCATGGTATCGTGCCCTTTGAACTGGTGGTGGTGAATCTTTATCCATTCGAGCAGACCGTTGCCCGTTCGGGAGTGACGGTCGATGAGGCAATCGAGCAGATCGACATCGGCGGGCCGACCATGGTTCGGGCGGCGGCCAAGAATCATGCGTTTGTCACCCTGGCCACCGATCCGAGTCAGTATGGGCCGATCGCCGCCCAGATTCTTGCGGAGGGTTGCACCACCTTTGAATTGCGACGGCAACTGGCGGGGGCCGCTTTTACCCGTACGGCTGCGTACGATACGGCCATCGCTGCTTATTTTGCCGGTTTGCCAGAGCTGGCCGGCGAGTCCGCAGAGGGAGGCGAGGTAGAGGAGCAACCGTTCGAGCCGCGGATGACTTTTCAGTACCGCCGGCAGGCGACGTTGCGATATGGCGAAAACCCGCATCAGGCGGCCGCCTTGTATGTTCCGGCCCAGAATGCTCCTGCTGGTGCCGGTTCCCAGTCATTGGCCCAGGCCGAGCAGCTTCACGGCAAGGAGCTTTCGTACAATAACCTGCTCGATTTGGACGCGGCCCTGGCGTCGGTCCGTTCGCTGCCCAGCCCGAGTGTTGTGGTACTGAAGCACAACAACCCGTGTGGTGCGGCGACGGCTGATTCCCTGGTGGAGGCGGCACACAAGGCATGGGCTGGCGACCCGGTCAGTGCCTTCGGCTCGGTGTTGGGAGTGAATGTTCCGGTCGACGGGCCGATGGCCCAGTTCCTGGCGGAACCAGGGAAATTTGTCGAGGCCATCGTGGCGGCCGATTTTACGTCCGAGGCGATTGAGATCCTCACGACGAAACCGAAGTGGAAGAAAAACGTCCGCTTGCTCCGAGTCGGCCAGATCGGGTCAGGTCGCGGCGCGCTCCTCTGGCGGCCGATTGACGGTGGCATACTCTGCCAGCAGGCTGACGATCTGCCCGACGACCCGTCGACCTGGAAAGTCGTCACCGAAACCGCTCCCACGGCGGCATTGCAAGCCGATTTAGCCTTTGGCTGGTCGATTTGCCGCCATGTGAAGTCCAATGCGATCGTACTGGTCCATGACGGTGCGCTTGTGGGTGTGGGAGCTGGGCAGATGAGCCGTGTCGATTCGGTGGAAATCGCCATTCGGAAATCCCAGCAGCGATGCCAGGGGGCCATACTGGCTTCCGATGCATTTTTCCCCTTCGCCGATTCCATTGGCCAGGCGGCCGCAGCCGGGATTGCCGCGGTGATTCAGCCGGGTGGCTCGCGTCGCGACGAAGAAGTGATTGCCGCCTGCAATGAGCATGGTCTGCCAATGATCTTCACCGGCTGCCGCCATTTCCGGCATTAAGCAGCGGTTTCAGGGGATTGTTGTGGATCGCTGGTATTTTCGACCAATTTCAGCGATAATGAGTATAGTCGGAGCAGGGGCCCAAGATGGAATACCAGAGGAGAATTTCAAATGAAGAAAAATAGGTCGATGCAGGGTGGCTTCACGCTGGTCGAACTCCTGGTCGTGATTGCCATCATAGGCATCTTGATGGCCCTGTTGTTGCCAGCCGTGCAGGCCGCCCGGGAGCGGGCCCGGCAGGCAAGCTGCAACAACCATCTCAGCGAGTTGGGCAAAGCGATGATCAGCTATGTCACCGGCGCTGGCAAAGGAAAATTTCCGGGATATGTGCAGTTGCAGAAACTGGACCGTTCCGTCCCCGATCAATACGACGATGGTAGCGGTAATAATCAGTCAAGAGATTTGGCCATCAGTTGGGCTGGGAAGTTGTTGTCCTACCTGGATGAAGAAACAATGCGGGATGAAATTCTTACCAACAACAACAATGTAGGTTTTGATTACCTCAATCCACCCAAGCGAGACATTTTCCTCTGTCCCAGCGACACAAATACCAATCCCAGGTTGGCCCTGTTGAGTTACGTGGCCAACGCCGGCGCGGCCGACTACCGCCGCAACCTTTCACGGACCAGTCCCGCCAGGGATTACAAGGAGAATGGCCTGTTCCACAACCTGCTGCCGGGCAATAACGGGCCCCGGGTTCGCTACCCGGAGGATGTGCCGGATGGCAGCTCCACGACGCTGCTGCTGTCGGAAAACATTAGCAAGGATGAGGATGTCGCCAATTGGCTTACCTACAGTTTGAATTATTACCCCGAGCAGTACTACGGCATGGTCTGGGTGGCCAGTATCAATCCTTCCCCTACCGGAAGGGAGTATGCGCAAGAGCGGTTCAACCGGGAGACCCAGCAGCCAGCACGGTATATTGACGAAGGGGCCCGATTCGCCCGGCCAGCCAGCAATCATCCGGAGATTTTCATCGTGGTGTTCGCCGGTGGCAACACGCGGTCGATTCGTGAAGATATCGACTACACGGTTTATCAGCGATTGCTGACACCCAACGGAAAAAAATGCGTCGATCCGACGAACATGTCGAATCCTCCTCAGGCCATCACGACGTTTCGTCAATTGCCCAGCCTGGCCGATTCCGATTATTGATTCGTGTTCCTCGTAAACGCTGCTGGTGAGAAATCGTCAGCCGCTGCCTTGGCAACGCTGCCAACCATGCCGAACTCACCTGCCACCCGCCAGTTTGCCGCGCCGGCCGATCGTCTGATCGCGCCGAGATTTTTGTTCCGTTTTTCCGTCGATGTTCATCGCCGGGAACCGGTTTGGCTTGTTCGGGGAGTGAAAGCGACCGGGCCCCTGCTCGACGAGTCGTACCGGCTCATCGCGCCAGGGCAGCTTGACGGGGAGCGAGCCTTTGCCGAAGTGCGGATGGGCTGGAGCCCCGAAGGGCTGGTCTGGACCGTCCGAGTCGAAGGCAAGCATCAGCACCCCTGGTGCCGAGAATCGCGGCCCACCGAAAGCGATGGCCTGCAGGTGTGGGTCGATACGCGAGCCACTAGTGGTGTCCATCGAGCAAGCCGTTTTTGTCACCGCTTTGCATTTCTACCCTGTGGGGGTGGTCGGGGAGCGGCCGAGCCGGTCGCCGAGCAGTTGCTGATCCACCGGGCCCGAGAGAATTCCCGGCCCGTACGGCCACGCGAGTTGCAGGTTCGCGCTAAACTGCTAAGCAAGAATATCGACAAGGGGGACATCGCCAAGGAGGGCAAGGCGGCATCGGGAAAGAAAAGTACAGGGGGTAAGCAGGGCAGGGGTGGCGAGAAGGACGCTGGCATGGGGTATGAGCTGGCCGCATTTGTCCCCGCGGCAGCACTGGCCGGCTATGATCCGGCAAACCAGTCTCGACTCGGATTTACACTGGCCGTCCTCGACCGTGAATTGGGTTTGCAGACTTTCGCGGTCGGGGCGGAATTTCCCTACGAAGAAGATCCCAGTTGCTGGGCTGAAGTGGAGTTGGTGGAGTAGGTTTACAACTTCCGCAGGTATCCGGCACTTGACTGAAAATATTTTTGCCGGCGCGAGGCGGTTTCTGATTTCGTCGTGGCTGCTTGCTGCTGCCGCAGATCGGCCAGGCTTGCTGCGCAAGGCCGGCAACCGGCCACCTCAATATGGAATCGCACATAATCGGCATGGTCCGGTTCGAGCACGCCCAGCAAAAAACTTCCCAGTTCCTGCCGTGTGGGACAACTTAAACGATGCTGACGCCACACCGCGCCTAGCGAGTGAACGCCCGCATCGCGTCGTCCCACCAAAGCCGTCAGGCGGGTGGCCAATTGCTTCGCATTCGCGTCGCCGGCCCGTAAGCTGGTTTCAATCCGTGCGGTTTGCTCCGAAGGGAGTCCCTCGTCAAGAAAAGCCTCTAGCTGGGCATCGGAATAATCGTTCATGATTCGTACAGTTCCGGGAATACATCTTCGCTAAGCTGTTGCCCTTTGACCTGCTTGCGCAGACGCTGCAGGAAATCGGATTTGTAATTGGCCACTTGTTGCTCGCTCAGGTCGAGTTGTTCGGAAACTTGCTTGTTGGCTATGCCTTGGACAAATAACAACTCGATGCATTTCAGCTTGACCCAATCCGATTTCTGTCGCCAATGGTCAATTTGTCCGCGTAAGGCAGTGACCAAGGCGATTTCCTCCAGGCCGTGCCGCTCTCCGCTGCGGGCAATACTGCTTGCCCCGCGCATGCGATCGGGCAGATTCCACTGGCCACTGCTGCCCTCACCGGTGGAAAGTCGAATGGCCGGTCGGCGGCCTTCCCGCCGTAAATAATCGGTCAGTTTATGTGCGGCGATGGCAAAGAGCCAGCTTTCCAACGGCCGCCGCGTATCGTAATTGGGCAGGCTGGTCAAAAAACCGATAAACGTTTCCTGTACTACATCTTCGCTGGCTGCTCGCCCTCCTCCTTTGCCATGGGCCCCCCTGCCAAAAGATAGCCGGCTATCGACAAATGCTAACAGACGCCCCTCGTACTGTGCAATTAAATCATTCCAGGCATCCTGCTGCCCCCGGCGGATCGCGTCAACCAGCAAGACGTCGGGATTGGGAGTAGGCATGGAAAGGAAATGCGGAATTCGGATTGCGGAATGCGGAATGCGGAATGAAAATTAGGTAATAAGGGACAGGCCACAGGGGGCAGGTATATTTCTATGGCCTACTATTTGTACAGCGCCACTTTGGGGCCTCATCATAACCCGAAGCGTAAGTTTTGAAATTGCGCTGTCCGACTATGATGGTATGGCCCTATTACGGCCCCATCCGAGCCAACCACAGCGTCAGCAGGCCGATTATGACCGCTGGCACGCCCAAGAACAAGCGTTTGCTGTAATACCCGCGTGTCCACGTATCGAGTTTCAGTAGACCATAGACAAGCCCCAGTAACAGCAGACCCGCCGATGCCAGAAAAGTGACGATTCCAAGCCGTTGTCGGACCTGGTACTTTCGCCAGGCATTGCTCAGATGCTTCTCGATCGGTGGATCGAACTCCAGTAACAGATAAACCTGCACCATCGGGCCGAACGATGCCTCGAAATTTTCCACGTATTCGTCGCGACATATTTCGTGGTAAATGTAGTCGATCCCGATCCCCAGTTCCTCGTAAGTGGCAGGTGTGAAATTCCGATAGGTCGGATCGTCCGTACCCGAGGCTGCCATCCGCTGGAAGACTGCCTGACGGAGCTTCTCCTCGAGTTCATGATGGCATTCGTCCACCGTTTGAAAGGGGCCCGACTGCACGACGCGCCGGTAGGTATTGCCAACTCGCTTCGGCGGATGGACCACCCAATCGGGCCGTTCGGCGGATGCGGTCGAATCACTGTTTGTCTTGCTGGCCAACGCCTGTTGTTTTCCTGCCGCTGCCCGCTCTTCCGTGATTGGGCCTTCCCCGTCTGGCGTGTCCGAACCACGCCCAGATGGTGTCGCGTCGGTTTTCTCCTGATGTTTGTCAGCCGTCCCAGCCAGGCTCTCCTTCCGCCTGGGCGTTTTTGGTTCTTTGGCGGTTTTCGTAGCTGCCGCGGTTTCCGCCGTTGCGGTCGTCCCCGGCCCGGTAGCCGAAATCTCCTCC
>JAJRWS010000653.1 GCA_024276705.1 Planctomycetota bacterium
AGTATGAAAGTGAATGCCAACTTGAAACGCAAACTACTTATTTTCACTTACCGCATGCCTAGCAGCGTTTAAGTCTATTCCTTTTCTGAACCCTGAACCCTGAGCCCTTAACTGGAAATGGGGAAGTTATTAATCGTTTGCTCCCTACTGCCTACTGCCATTCACACCTCTAATTTACGGAACGCCTTGAGACCATACCACAAGGGGATCACCGTCACCAATATGGCCAGCAAGAACGAACCTCCCATCCCCACGCCTAGCCACATGCGAAGAGCAGCAGGCCTGGCCCATTGGAGCGAAACATCCGCCGCACTGGCCAATAAATAAAAATGGCATGGCATGGCCGTCATCAATACCACCGCCATGATATAAAGGGCGCTGAGCACCAGGTTGAGCGTCCCTCCAAAACCGGCCGCAATTTTTGATGGGGATTGCTCATGAAAATTCGGCATCATGGCGCCTAATCCTACGGCCATTCCCGCAAGCCCCAGGCTTAGCAGCAAACAAATAAACTGATGCACACCAATCACCATGCGATCCACTTCCAGCATCCAGTCACTGATCAGCACCAACACAGCACAAGGCAGCCAAGAACCGCAAGCCGCAAAAAGGAATTTTCCCCAAAGGATTGTTTCACGGTCCACCGGCAACAGACTCAAAATCCAAAAACGCCGTCCCTCCAGGCTGATGAGCGGGTAGATGAAACGGGTCGTGAAAGTCGACAGGATAAGCCCCACCACGGCCAGGTTCAGAAAACTGATAATGTTGACCCATGTAAGCGCGCTGATATCCGTTTTGTGCTGGCGGAATCGGTCGACATTGACAAAATAGAGCAATAGCAAACCAACAAATATCAAAAACTGGGACCATTGCACAGGGTCACGACGGAATTGGCGTAAATCTTTGCCGATAAGTAGTCGGATCTGCCGAGGAAAGATAACCAGAAAGATCTGGAAAATTTTATCGACCCACACCATGCTTGCCCAACCACCCCGGGCGGTACGGTTGTGAAGGCCGTTGTAGCTGGAACGATACAATCGTCGACCGAACCAGTTGACGGCCACATGCAGAAAAAGTGCATTGGACAGCAATACAATGAGATATTTACCGCTTTCCAACCAAGGCAAATCGTTGGAAGCATTGTTGGCAGGCCGCGCTGCATCCAGCAGACCATTGCTCAACCAGGTGCTGGGCAGCCATTCACCACGCGTGATGCTAAATCGGTGATAGGTTTCACGAAACCAGGATGTACCCAGGACATCGGCATCTGCCATCTCGAGCGTATGCCATATCGATTGATAAGTAATCGCAATAATGGCCAGCGCCAATACTCCTACGAAAATTCGTCGCAACCGAGGCAGACGACTGATCAGCAACAAACAAAGAATGCTTCCCATGGCACAGGGAATGTAGGCAAATGAGATCATCAACGCAGGCAAGAATACGTAGTAGTACCATGGCGCATGCACGACGATGCCATAAGCAACCATCATGGGGCTAGCCAGGAGAAAGAAACCCCAACTGCTGAAAAAAAGCGCCTCCTGAAAACGGAAAAAAACAATCCGTTCGTCGCGCACGGGTTGCGTCATTAGGAATTCGGTCTCTTGCGATGCGTAAAGTCCACTGTAAAGTATGATGCCGGACGAGAAAATCAACATCACCTGAAGCGAAGCAAAAAACAAGGCAAAAACAAATCGTACGGTTTGGGCATGGTAATACGCGCCTGGTGCGCCTACGTGTGAGACAACAAACTGGAAGCCGGCAAAAAAAAGCGCAAACAGACCTACCCAGAAGAACAGGCTCAGGATGATTACCAAACTGGTGCGTAAGCGTGCATGGGCGAACAGGTATCGTAAATGCGTCTTACCGAGATGCAGTCGGAGCTTCCAGAAAATCTGCCCTTCGCGCTCATGCGAAGGCAACGACTCGCAAAGGCTTGCAATCGCTGTCGTTTCCGAAGTCGCGTAAAACGAGGAAGAGCTCATAGTGTACGAGGCCGGCTTGAATCCGGGTGATGGGGAGACCGTGTGGACAGTCACACGCCTGAAAATTCTTAATCCGCGTCAGCGGTCCGAGGGCATCTCTTGCAATTCGCCCTCGTTTTGATGTTCCAGCAGGACCTCTTGCTTATCCATCAAAGCTAAATACATCGCTTCGAGTGAATTCCCCGCGTCGGGTAATATCTGATGCAGGCTGCTCACTGTCCCTTCGAAGATCACCTTACCCGCATTCATGACCCCAACACGGCCGGCAATTTCTTCCGCCACTCCCAAAGTATGAGTCGACATCAGCACTGTTTTTTCCTCGGCGACATACGATTTGAGCAGATCCTTGACCAGCCGAATACTCTGAGGGTCGAGTCCCACCATCGGCTCATCCACGATCAGCACTTCAGGCTGGTGAATCATTGCCGCAGCAAAAACCGTGCGCTGCCGCATGCCATGCGAATAGCTCTCGGTTAAACGATCGAGAAATTCCTCAAGTTGAAATCTTTCGCATTCTCTCGCCACGGCAAGCCGAGATTCGTTGGCGGTAAGACCGTACATGTCGGCCACGAAAGCTAAAAATTCTCTGCCCGTCAATTTATCATACAAAAATGGCTGGTCGGGCACATAGCCAACCAGTCGACTCGCCTCCCGTGGGCTCTTAACGACATCGTAGGGCCCTACCAAGATCCGGCCATGGGTCGGACGCAGCAACCCGACAAGCATTTTAAGCGTGGTTGTTTTACCGGCTCCGTTGTGGCCTAGCAAAGAAAACAACTCGCCCCGCTTGAGCTCCAGATCCAATCCATCGACGGCAACCCGATTCCCGTAGGTACGTGTCACCTGCTGAAACTTTATCATTGGGTATTCGAACGCCCGGCAGCGGCGGGCGGGTTGAGTGATGGAGTGTTGCGAGGGACCGTGAATGGAATTTCATTCCTGGTTAACTCCGAAAATTTACCCAGAAAATCGCGCAGGGAGGTGGCCACCTCTCGCGCACTACCAGTCGTTTCATCAACCGTAACAACATCGGCATCACTTCGTTGGGCTGAAGATCTGGCCCCTTGCGGAATCTTCTCTTCCGTTCGATTGGACAACGTGTTCTCCAATTCGTTTGGAAAAAATTCCAAGCCTATTTGACTGGCGACTTCTTCCGGGAGTCTCTCGAAGCGTAGCTTGGAATTGGCGATATAAACATCCTGCCGTAGCACCATGCCCATTTTAGGTTCTACCCAGGTCACCGCCTGCAAGCGATTGTCTTCCGGAATGCCTGGCCCGGGCAGGCTACGATAATCAATTCGCATCACGCGAATGGTCTCATCTCCATATTGCAGAGATTCAATGGCCACCACTTCCGCCTCGACCAGTTCAACCGGCGCTCCCGGCGATCGAAAGGGACTGAACACCTCTTTCTGCCAATGCCGTCCGACGTACATATAAGGAAGCCGGGCATCGGGAAAGAGTGCTTCGCTCAACGCCGCTTGATTCGGGATATAGGCCTGCGTTGTATAAGTGAGGCTCCCCGATCTGACTTTGAATACCAATTGTGAATCTTTCATCCTTCCCGAAATTCTGAACACGGAAGGGACATCATTGACCGCCACACGACTGCCAAACGAGGCAAAATTCCCTAATGAATCGAGCTCGATCAGAGTTTGTGTATCGAATTTCATGTTGCCAAAACTACCGACAACGGTACGCATCCAGGTGGGAGCCAGGTCCGATAGCGGAACATCCTGCAAAATAACCCGATTACGCAACTCCGTAGTATTGGAAGTGCCATGCATGCGCAGACTTGCGGCCCATCCGACCGGCCTGCCGGCCCATTTCACTCGCCAGGCAACTGCTTTACCTGTTTCCAGACCTGAGGTGGCTGGCGGCTTGCCGCCAAAAAATGAAGGTAAAATTTTGTCCACCACCAACCAAGTCATGCTGCTGCACCACAGCAACAACACAGCGGAAATAAATAATCGATTACCCATGATTCTATCGTGACTTGCCAGAAAACACGTCAGGATGCGGACGCTCTAGAGAACTCGGTTCTATTCTACCTGATACCAACATATTATGCGACCTGTTCATAAAAAGCAGAAAACCGCCTGAAAAAAGCCGTTTAGCCAAAGGCCCCGTCGCGCCGGCACCCGATTGCACCTTGGTTGTGCCCGGTTGCACCTTGTTGTGGAGGAACGCGAGTACCCACTTCATCCCCTCACCAGTTAGCCCGAATGCAACGCTTTCAGTAGCTCTTCTACCGTATAAATCCGGCTCAATTTCTGGACAAGATGTTTTTGCTGGTTATCTGTATCTCTTTGCGATATGCGTATAAGCTTCGGCGGAAGCTCATGCTTATGCAGATAGCCCAGCAGCATCTCAAGATTGGCCTGACGAACGGCGGTGGTCAAAATCGCCCGCCCAGCTTTAGTCTGGCAAAGTCGATCAAGAGGGCCATAGCCGCCTAAGATTCCGGCCGCTTCACGTAGCAGCCGATCGCCGCCTAAACTGTAGAAAGCCCTTGCCAGGCAGGAATGATCAACCAATACGCGTCGGCGCAAAAGCGGATTCGTAGCGGCACAAGCGCCCTGGGTTTTTCGCAAATAAGCCTGAAGCTCAGCTACCTGGGAACGCACGATCAAATCGCCATCCAGATAGTTCGACTGCCCCTTAAAATAGCGAACCACTGTCTTACTTAATGGATCTGTCCATTCCGTCAGGGAATCATGGGATCCGGTAGTTATCGATTCCGAGTGCGCCAATTCCACAACCAATTGCCAGGGACCCATCAGCAAAATCAGCGGCAGCAACCAGACAAGGCTGAACTGGACGATTTTCATGGACGTTTTTCCTCAATTCCTTCTTCAATTTCAAACCGACCATGGAGCCAACACACAGATAAACTCTAGCTTCTGCAAGCCAATAACTCGGCAACGAAATCTCCAACATCAATTGCATCGCGAATTATGCCTAATTTCGCAAATGCCTATAAACAAACGACTTATGTAATTCTTTCCAAAAAGACACCCCCTCTACATGTGGGGGTCCATTTGAAAATTTTAGCGTGTCAGGATATAGTAGGAGTCTTGACTCATTACCAGTTCGGGCCAACAGGAGGTACCCCATGCCAAGCACGATCTACTACGTTCAGGAATGCCCTACTTGTGGCAGGAATTTACAGGTACGTGTCAAATATCTGGGCAAGAACGTTGTCTGCCAACATTGCAGCGCTGAATTTGAAGCCTGTGATCCCAACTCGGCGGTCTATCCACCGTCGGAATCCAGCCTTTCACTGCTTGAGCGTGTGGACGAGCTTATTGAGACTGCCACCCGCAGTAGCATTGGGCTGGGTAATTCGACAACCGCTTCGAGGTAATTTCACTCCAAGCTTTCTCGTGCAATCGAGACTTTACCCGCGTGCTACTTGCCTTTGCGCGACGTAGATGGTTGCCTGATAGTAGACTAGTGTCTGGTCAAGCCTTACTTTTAGGGTTGCTGCATTTACGAGTACCGGCAGGGCAAAAGTTTACGTGTGCGACAACCCGAAAAGATCGGTTTGACTAAGGATCGATCGAGAAATAACTGGCATATTTCCAGGCCCCTCACCCTGCCCTCTCCCCAAAGGGGCGAGGGGACATCGGACAGTTATTTCTCGAACGATCCTAAGGACTAGCGCGAAATCGCGGTCGATACCATGCGTGCCAGATCCTCAAAGAAGCGCGGATAGGTCTTCTCGGTACATCCAGGGTTATTGATACTGACCCCCGGAATTTTCAACCCGGCAAGAGCAAAGCTCATCGCCATGCGATGGTCGTTGTAAGTTTCGATCTCGACGGTTTTACCTGGCACCACTCTGCCTGCCGCACTGGCCCCTGGCATCCGCCGGTGATTCGTGGGAGTAATTTCCAAGCCATCGTCATCTTCCACTACGTTAGCCCCCAGCTTTCGCAGTTCCGTGGCCAAATCACCGATGCGATCGGTTTCTTTGTGCCGTATGTGCGCCACGTGACGAATGCGGGTTGTCCCTTCAGCGAAAAGAGCCACGACCGCCAGGGTTTGTACCGTGTCGCTAATCGCATTCATATCGATGTCAATTGCCCGCAGTGGGCCCCCGGTTACCGTAATCTCGTGGCCCCCGTATTGGACATGACACCCCATTTGGCGCAAACACTCACAGAAGGCCACATCCCCCTGCAGGCTTTGAAGACCTAGTCCTTCCACCGTCACTTCGCCACCGGTTATCGCAGCGATGGCAAAAAAATAGCTGGCCGCCGATGCATCCGGTTCGATCGGGTAATCCACCGGATGATACCTGGAACCGCCAGGAATTTCGATTCTACGGTAATCATCCTCCACCGTGATCGTGACACCAAAAGTCTGCATCACTTGCTGGGTCATACGAACATACGGTACGGAAACCAACGGCCCTTCCACTTGAATGGTCACCGCAGCGCGGGCATAAGGAGCCGCCATGAGCAGACCACTGAGAAACTGGCTCGACAGGTTCCCTCGTATGGATGCCTGGCCACCGGCCAACCCTGATGCGTTGACAACCACCGGCGGAAATCCTCCAGGGCTATCAATCGACGCCCCGAGAGATTCCAGAGCCGTCACCATATCGCCAATCGGACGGGCCCGCATCCTGGTCACGCCATCAATTTTATATTCACCGTTGCCTAGCGTTGCGAGGGCCGTTAAAAACCTCATCGTAGTACCGCTGTTGGCGACAAACAGCTCAGCCTGCGAGGCAGGCAGTTTGCCAGCACAACCGGCAACCAGCAAGGTTTGTCCGTCATCACGCACCTCCACCTTGATTCCCAACGTCCGCAAACCGGTAATCATCACCTCGGTGTCTTCGCTCTTCAAGGCACCACGCAAAGTAGAACTACCGGTTCCAAGAGCGGCACATACCAGGGCCCGATTCGTCAGGCTCTTGGAACCTGGGGGACGAATGGAAGCTCGAACATGGCCAGATACAGGTGCGATGGGGAGAGTATCTGACATGATGGTCCCTACTGCACTTTGACCGCGCGGCCCATGCGGCCCAGGTAATCCACGAAGATCAGATCCGTCTGCGAGACGGAACGAACCGCCAGAGGAATTGTATGGTTCACTCGGTCGGAATAGATCGAGGAGGCAACTCGAAATTTCAACTGCCCTTGCGTCACACTCCAGGTCCCATTGGACACGGGAGTCGCCGTGAATACCTGGGTGAACGTATTGGCTCCCATGACTTCCCGAGTTGAAAAATAAGTACCATCGGGCTTCATCGTGACGTTCAGCACGCCCTGGCCGTCGTTAAATTTCCAAGTGCCGCGTAACATCACCAGAACTTCCGCATCGGTCAATACTCGGGCGGTGGCGGCGGACGGTTGGGCAGGTGTTGGCGGAGGAGGCACCACGGCCGGCGCCGCGGGAATTGCAGGTTGCGCGGGAGGAGCGGGCCTGGCCACAGGCGGTGGTGGTAAAACCGGCCTGGAAACAAACGAGCCCGTTTCCCCTTGCCCCGCACTTGCCTCACTATCTCGCTCAAGAGTCATCAGCATCCGCTTGGAGCCAGCCCTGGAGGAGAAATCGGTCGGTCGTTGCGCAACTGCCGGGTCGGTAATGCACATGACCAGTTTCCCCCGGTCAAACTGGTAAATCCCCCATCCTTCCGTCTTGTCTCGAGTCGATACGGCCATTCCCTTGGGATAGGTAGACGGATCGATCGTGATCGTCTTAGTCCGCTCTTGTCCATCCAGCCGGGACTTGAACAAAATCGTATTATCGATGATTTGTATTCGTCCGCCTGAGGGAAACATATTTCTAATCGCTTCCGGTGCGATCACACGCCCATTCTCAACGAGCTCCGTAATTTTCCAGTGCCCTCGTACAAGCTTAAACTCCTCGCTTTCGTTGTCGGCTCGAACGACGTTGGTAAAAAATACCAGAACCATACAAAGCAACCATTGTTTCGGCATGAGTAGCCCATCCTTTCTAAAAGCAAGTCCATCGGACCGGACCCTGGCGTCCGGCGGTGAGGTGTCAGGTCGTGGCTGGCAAGCGGCAACCTCGCCAATGCAGGCCATCAAAACGTGCTTGCACACAAACACTACGACCACCTTCAACCTACAGACAATCGTTGGATCCGTGCCAAGCGCCGCTATTGTGGTCTAACCGGGCAATCTAGGCAAGAACAATCTGAGCACTCATTGCCCGGCTTAGTGAAATTCCAAATCCTCGAAGAATTCAGCGAATCCGTTGAGTGTTTCCGATGGCAAAACCAAATCGACCTGACACCCCCCCCCCATTAGGGCAACCGAAACGCCAATCGGTGGGGTAGCCGGGAAGGGTGGCAAATCGATGGACTTGCCTCCCATCATGGCTTTCATCCAGCGTCTGAACCACTGCAACGCATCGCGAGGACTTATGCTCACGATCCACGACGAATCCTCTTCAAGCCATTGCAGGGTCGTTGGCAATGATGAATCGCCCGCCCGTCCCGATCGATCCTGTCCCGATCGATCCGGCTGATTTCCAGCTTGAAAAGAACGCACAAAACGGCTCAGTTTATTGCCTTCGGCCGTGCTCAGAAGCACATGCGATTTGTCGACTGCCAGTAGTTGCATCTTCAGCTTTCCATCTTTCCCTAACAAGTTTTCCAAGGTTTCCTGCCAGAATGGATTATTTTGGTCCCCCGTTGCGCCGGCAATGTCCGCCACGACCTGGAGACCCGTCGCATCTGCTACCTTGGTCGGTGTAAATTCACTGATCAACTTGATATCGCTCGTGGATCGCTCCACCAATTCATTATTCAGTTTTAGAGCCCGCTGGTAACTGGCCAGATAATCGCTTGCATCTTCCACCTGAAGTACACCGTAGAAGCCTGAAAGGAGCGGTTCTTCCTCACCGGTCTCTCGCATGGCAAAAGAAAACTCCTGGATACCCGCCCAGGTCGCCCGATACGACTGTTCCACTTTATCCCAATCCGACCGTTCAAAATCGCCATATCCTTCCAGATCGGGAAATCGCTGCAGCAAACGACGGCAAACTTTGGCAAACGAATCTCCCCATCCTTTTGGCATGGTTCCCGCTAACGCAACCACACAGGCCCCCGTTTGTCCACCTGTTTCCAACTGTTTTCGATCCAAGGGAGAAAACTGAAACTGGGCCGGTTCGCTTGTCTTCGCCAGGATTAGCCGCATGCTTACTTTGACACGAGACTGCATGTCGATCGATACACCCAAAGCGGATGCTTCCACCTGGGCATCGGTCGTGTCGATCACGGCACGGTAGACTGCAATTGTCTGTCGGGCTTGAGCAACCAAATCCTCCATGGGAACTTGCTCGATACTTTGCTCAAAATGCCGTTGGCTCCGATCCAATCCCTCTCTTCCCTGTGCGAACAAAACCTTCATGCCCGTGGGCGATGCAACGACGGCCAGGTCGTTGTCGATTAACCAGGTACTCAGCGGCCGCACCGAATCCAATAATCGAGGTTTGCGTGCCAGCAAACGTTCCATCGTTGCCCGGTGTTCCATATTCATGATCAACGCATGGCTACGATTGTGAGCAATGAGCACATCCTCACCGCTGATGGTCACCCGGCAAATTTCCCCCGAGGGATCGCCTCGCACCGAGGCAGCCAATTTTCCATAATCGCCCACGGGTATTAACACAACCGGCTGATAACCCTGGGAACCTGGCTCTGGCGGCAACAAGGCCACCAACAAGTCGCCCTCGCTGTCGAGGCCTTCGTCAAGTCCCGTCGCAAATTTCAAAAACTTCAGCGGAGCTGGCAAATGGATACCAAATTGCTGTAACAATGCCGCGATTTTTGCATCCGCATCTTCCACTCTCCGAATCCATAAAAATCCCACCGTATCGGCTGGCAGAAGAACCAACGCACCATCGGCCAACGCACCATCGGGGCCCAGAGGATCGGCACAAACACAACGAGCATCCAAACCAACAATCGCCGGCAGGCAGACCCATAACAAAATCACCCGGTATCGAAGCCGCCAAATACACATCGGCATATCCTTATAGTTGTTAGTTGCAAGGCGCGAGGCGCGAGATCAATCGTGAACGTGTATAACTTGCGCCTCGCGCCTCATCACTATACTATCTTATCCCTGTTCACCTCGGCACAACAAGCCGCATCTGGCTCATGCACAGACGGTTCGTCGAGTCATTGCAAATTGGCGGTTTTGACAGATCGGCGGATCCACGGTAGTCTGTCGTTGACAATTACAACCACACGGAGGCGGGACGTGACCATTAGCCAGAGCGAGCAACCAGCCCTCCAACCGGAGCCTGGTTGGTCGGCAATCGACCATCCTGCCGCGTTTGGTTCGCGTCCCACTTTCTTGACTGGGGGAGACGATACCGACCGATTGCGAGTCCGATACTATTACCGGTCCCAAGATGAGCATCTGGTGGGAAAGGCCTGGTTCGGCCCTGGTGCCCAAGGCCCTCCAGGCCATGCCCACGGTGGCAGCATTTCCGCCCTGTTGGACGAAGCCATGGGTTTTGCCAGTTGGGTTGCCGGCCTGACTGTCGTGGCGGCGGAAATTAAGATCCGGTTTATCGAGATGTTGCCGCTGGGCCATGAAGTCCAGTTCGAGGCCTGGGTCAAACGGGTCAACGGCCGGAAAGTTCTAACGGGCAGCCGAGTTTTAGGCCCGGACGGTACCGTCTTTGGCAAAGGAACCGGGCTGTTTATCGTTATCGACGCAGAAAAATTCCGCAAAGTCCTGGAAAGCGAAGGGTCGTGAGGGGTTCAGGGTTCAGCAGCCACAAACTCACTTCCCCACCTGCTCCTTCGCTTTGGCGACTATCTGCTCGACGGTGATTCCCTCGTCTTGATAAACTTCCTTGAACGGTGCCGACCTGCCAAAACCGGACATGCCCACAAAGGCGCCATGGTGCCCCAGATAGTGACCCCAACCCTGACGAATACCGGCCTCGATCGCCACTCGGGCGGTGATCGAGGGTGGCAACACTTTATCCCGATAGGTTGCCGGCTGCTCTTCAAACAGTTCGAATGACGGCATGCTAACCACGCGCGTGCCGATCCCTTCGGCCTCAAGTTGCCGCTGAGCCTCAACCGCCAATGCGACTTCACTGCCTGTGGCTAACAGGGGCACGTGCGGTTTGCAGTCCATGGCATCCACCAGCACATAAGCTCCCTGTTGCACTCCCTCGGCTGGTGCATAGTGCGACCGATCGAGCGTTGGCAGATTTTGCCGGGTCAAGGCGAGTGCCACCGGGCGATCCGTCTGCCGCAGCGCCACGTGCCAGGCCTGGGCCGTTTCATTCGCATCTGCCGGCCGCAAAACGATCAATCCAGGAATGGATCGTGCCGCGGCCAGTTGCTCGACCGGCTGATGCGTCGGCCCGTCTTCCCCAACACCGATCGAGTCGTGCGTGAAAACCAAGACCGTGGGCAATCGCATCAACGCACTCAACCGCAACGCCGGACGCAAATAATCGCTGAACACAAAGAAAGTAGCCCCGTAAGAACGGACCCCGCAAAGGGCCATGCCATTGAGGGCAGAGGCCATCGCATGCTCGCGAATGCCAAAATGCAGGTTACGGCCAGCCCGATCGGTCGCGGAAAAATCGCCTGCTCCATCGAATGTCAGCAAGGTTTTCGTCGACGGGGCCAGATCGGCCGATCCGCCCACCAACCAGGGGACGTTTTTAGCCAGTGCATTGAGGACCTTACCGCCCGAAACGCGTGTTGCCAGGCCCTTCCCGTCCACTTCGAACCGAGGTAATTCGGCATCCCAACCCTCCGGCAGCTCGCGCCGTTGCATCTGCTCCAGATCGCGTGCCAATTCGGGATATTCCTTCTGGTATTGCGCAAATACCGTCTCCCAGGCTTCTCGTGCCGCATTTCCGCGTTTGCCCAAAGTATTCTCAAATTGGGCCATCACGCCCTCGGGAACAAGGAACTTCGCATCTTCCGGCCAACCATAGACCGCCTTGGTCAGAGCGATTTCCTCCTCACCGATCGGCTCCCCATGGGCGGAAGCGGTACCCGCTTTGTGCGGCGAGCCGTAGCCAATCACCGTACGAACCTTGATCAACGTGGGCCGATCGTCGCATGCCAGAAATGCCTCATACGCGGCAGCCAGCGCCCCCAGATCATTTGCGTCGGCCACTTCCACCACTTGCCAACCGAGGCTACGAAAGCGGGCCGGCACATCCTCGCTGAAGGCCAGTTCCGTACTGCCTTCGATCGTGATGTGATTGTCGTCATAGATCCAACAGATATTGTCCAACTTCAAGTGTCCTGCCAGGGAGGCAGCCTCGCAAGTCAGGCCTTCCATCAGATCGCCATCGCCACACTGGGCATAGACGTTGTAATCGAACAGCTCAAAACCGGGCCGATTGTACCGGGCAGCAAGCCATTTCCCCGCGATCGCCATACCAACACTATTACCACACCCTTGCCCCAACGGTCCGCTCGTGGTTTCCACCCCCGTCGTAGAGCCATATTCAGGATGGCCAGGCGTGGTACTGCCGAATTGGCGGAAATTCTTCAAATCGTCCAACGATACAGCCGGCTTGCCGGTAACCTGGCCCGCAGCATCCAGTTGCCGAACTCCCGCAAGGTGCAGTAAGGAGTAGAGTAACATCGAAGCATGGCCACTCGACAGGACATAGCGGTCACGATTCGGCCACTCGGGAGCTACCGGATCGAACCGCAGCACGTTTGCCCACAACTGATAGGCCACCGGAGCCAATGCCATTGCAGCCCCAGGATGCCCACTGCCGGCCGCCTGGACGCCATCCATCGACAGGGTGCGAATCGTATTAATGGCCATTTCAATCAATTGGTTGTCGGCGCTTTTTTCCATCGTCGTCATTTTGATACTTACTTATTGTTTCTTTTCACTCTGGGTTCTTAGCTATACAACGCCACGATTGCACCTGATACAAGCCCCCTTTATACGCCCTTGAATTATCGGGTGTCAAATGGCAGTTCCACGGTGGTTGAGTGGGACCAGGGGCCGGGGACGAGGGACAGAATCCAGGTGGCATCAACAACTGACCCGCTGGCCCGTTTGGTAACTCTTACGGGCTTTGCTGGCAAGCGAGATCGCTCGGTGGGCATCCTCCAGACTGGAAGTCTTGAGCACCAAACTTTCCACCGCCCGGTGGAAATGGATGAACATTTGCTCACCTACGGGCCGTTCATGGTCGAGTGTTTCCAGATGCTGCCCTGCCTCGTCGAACCAGGTCAGGGTGGAAGGCAAGTCGATGAAGGCCACACCTCGGGCGCATACCACTTCCAACTCAGCCGGCCTTCGAAACGATGCCGCATCACGCCAGGCGGGACGAATATAGTCAGCGCAGCTTATTTGTGCCAAAGGGCCGGTACCAATTTCTTGCTCGGGAGAAAAATCCAGAAACAGGGTATAATAATCGCTGCCCTGTCGAGGGTGCGACTGATGCCTCAGCGCCGTCAGCGAGGTAGGCTCTCGGTCGATGATATAGCGACACCAGTCAATCCGTTGCACCAGGTCGCAAGCCTCCCATTGGCTCTTATCTCGGTGAGAATCCGACTGGGTCTCCGTAATGCGGGACTCCATGATGCGATGAGAATTACAATACAGCAAACGGGGTTGCCCCAGACGCGTAGCAATCAGTTCTTTTAGCCGTAACGTGGCGGCTGACATTCGAAACGGAAATTCCGCCATGAACGCGATCCCCGCTTCAGCCACCCGTTTACGGAGACACACTGCCTCGGCCTCTTCAATATCGAAGGCCGCGGCACAATAGACGGCCTTACCCGCAGCGCATGCCGCAAAAATCGGCAGTACGCCAAACCAGCGTCCGGAAAGCAGTAACAATGCATCAATATCGGCTCGGCGCGCCACCAGTTGAAAGCTGTCGCAGGCTGATACTCCCAATTGTTTCGCCACCACTTGGGCACGGTGTTTCACCGGATCGCAAACAACACGCACTTCAAAACGGTCGGTCAAAGCACGTAATGCTGGCAAGTGGCGGCTCTCCCACACAGTCCCCACATTCACTATTCCCACAGGTAACTTCATTAGTCGTCTGAACCCATTTTAAATGAGGAATATGCACCAATGTGAAACATTGCACAGACTCCGAGACCCTTGCCAAACGATTCTTTAGGAAAGTCTTTTTTCCTGACCCCTGCCATCATGGTTCGTCAGTATAACCACCCCAGCCAAAATGCCCAATCGCGTTCGATCGTACCACTATCTTCGGGAAACGATGCACGGTAAATCATCATGAAAACCACGATTTCCGTCATTATCCCTGCATTGAACGAGGCCCCATGCATTGCCCAAGCGATCGATACAGCCTGGGCGGCCGAAGTGGAGGAGGTAATCGTCGTCGATGGGCAAAGTCACGACGCAACCGTGGAAATCGCCAGGCGTCACGGGGCCAAAGTACTTTCCTCGTCCGCCGGACGGGCGATCCAACAAAATCTGGGGGCGATGAAAGCTTTGAGCGAAGTCCTGGTATTCTTGCATGCCGACAATTGGCTTGACCCTCATACCGGTCGACAAATCCGTGCATGCCTCCGCGACCCTCAGATCCTGGGTGGAGCTTTTCAACAGCGTATCGAAGCCTCCGGCTGTCTTTTTCGACTGCTCGAGCGGGGCAATGCGGCCCGCGTGCGCTGGCGGGGAATGGCTTACGGGGATCAGGCCATTTTCATGCGTCGCGAAACGTTTGAACGCCTGAATCATTTCCCCCAGGTCAAGCTGATGGAAGATGTGATCTTGATGCGAGCTTTCCGGCGTCTTACCCAACCCATTCTGCTCCCAGGACCCGTCCACGTGCACCCAAGGCGCTGGCAGCAACATGGCGTGATTCACCAGACTCTACGAAACTGGGCGCTCCGATTGGCTCATGCGTCCGACTTCTCTCCCGACCAGCTGGCCCGTTATTACCCGGCCCACCAGAAAATGGCTACCCATGCTCCTGCAGCATGTCCGCCAGCAATTCCATCGGCAAACCGATAACATTGGACTCGCTCCCTCGAGTAATGTGGAGCCAGCCTGGGCGGTCCTGGTAACCAAAAGCGCCCGCTTTACCGCGCCACAACCCACTGGCCAGGTACTCCTCGAGCTGCTGGTCCCCAATGAAATCCATCCGCAGATGAGTCGTGGCAACGCGGACCTCGGGCGAGCGTGCTGGTGTCGATTGCCGAGCATCACGAGCAGGCAACGGCCAGACGCATAACCCGCTATAGACACGATGCTCGGTGTCGCGCAACCGCTGCAGCATTCGCCGGGCATGCTCTTCATCCACAGGCTTGCCAAGGATCTCACCCCGGCACTCGGCGACCGTGTCGCAAGCAATCACCAGGCAAGCAGCGTTCGACTCCCCCTGACCAGACTCCCCCTGACCTCTCGATTCCTTCTGCTCCCCCAGCTCCTTCTGCTCCACAACCAGCCGCCGATCAATTACATTGGCTCCCTTCCGTAAAGCCAATTCAGCCACCAGGCCGGCAGGCCCCGTGCTACTGCAAACCCCACATTCGGCCGATTCATGCGGGACCACCACCTCGAATGAATAACCTGCCTCGGCAAGCAACCGACGGCGTTGGGGAGAACCACTGGCAAGGATCAGCGTGGGCGTTGGCGGTTGTAGTTTCTTGCTCATGGGCGCTTTAGCTGACGTATCTGTAGCCGACGAATCTTGCGCTCCACGGGGACAAGCCCCGTGGGGGCTATTACTTCAACCTTTATCGGGAAATTGTCCGGTTGCCGGTATTCAGTCCCGAAGGGACGTTCCTATACCAGCCCAGGGAGGAGCGACGTGAGGAACGAACGTCGCGTAACCCTGGGTTACCATCCCCCAACACAAAAACCCCGAAGGGGAGGCCCTATCAGCAGTGCGGCCCCGCCCCGTGGGGCAACGCTGTGAAGCATTTTCGTAACCGTTTACAGTTCAAAAAACAGTAAGTAAACCGCTAATCGACGCTAATAATCGATATGACAGATCCCCCCTGGTAAATATCAGAGCCCATTGGACAGCTTCTTTTTTGGCACCTTGCAGAGTCCGAGAGATTTCTTCTCAGTGGAAAGAATTAGCGTTTATTAGCGTTCATTAGCGGTTCCCCTTTCTTCTTGTCGTAAACGGCTACGAGCTTAGAGAATGCGGTTTCAAAGTCCTTCACAGCGTTCCCC
>JAJRWS010000654.1 GCA_024276705.1 Planctomycetota bacterium
GCCGTTGAGCACACCGATCGCATCGCCCGAAAGTACCTGACGGCGCGCCAGGTTCATTTCCGAGTACTACTCCGCCAGGTCGCGTTCAGCCTCGGACTGTATGCCGTGGGCAGCTCCGTCATGCTCGGGGTCGGCGGATTTCTGGTTATTCAGGGACAGTTGTCGTTGGGACAGTTGGTGGCCGCCGAGTTGATCATTACGCTCATTCTTGGCGCCATCACCAAAATGGATAAACACTTGGAAGGTTATTACGATCTGATGGCCTCCGTCGATAAATTAGGAGTGTTGTTTGACTTGCCCCTGGAGCGGCAGTCTGGTTTGCTGTCTCTTCCGGGAGATGTGGGCGTCGAGCTTAAACTCCGTGATGTCAGTTATCGATACCGCGAAGGCCAGGCTGTATTGGAGAAGGTCAACCTGGTGGTCAAGTACGGGGCAAATTTGGGGATTAGTGGGCCTCCGGGTTGCGGGAAAACCACGCTGTCCGAACTGTTGTTCGGTCTCCGGCGCACCACTTCCGGAAACATCAAACTGAATGGGGTGGATAGCGACGATCTGCGTCCAGACGTGTTGCGGCGGCACATGGCGCTGGTGGGGCCGCTGGAAACGATTGACGGTACGATCGCCGAGAATGTGCATCTCGATCGGGTGGAGGTCGATTCCACCGACGTCTACGAATCTCTGCGGCGAGTCGGTTTGCTGGAAGAAGTGTCTCACTTGCCTCGCGGTCTGGAAACGCAACTGACCGCTAACGGCTCGCCTCTGTCAGAAACTCAGCTGCGCCGGTTAGTGCTTGCCCGGGCAATCGCCGGGTCTCCTCGGTTACTGATCATCGACACCTTACTGGACGCCATGCCCGACGATCAAATGTCACGCATGATGTCCATGCTGACTGGCAACGAAGTCTCTTGGACACTGGTCGTATTTAGTAATCGGCAACAAGTTCTGGACTGTTGCGACCGCACGATCGGCTTGGGTGGAAACGCGTTGGGGCCATTCGGTCAGAGAAGCGATAGGAGCTGACCATGATCCGGAATAAGAAATCGACCACGACTGCCAGCCAGATCGTTGAGTTCGAAGAGCTCTTCCCATCTCTGCGGCTAGCGAAATCGTCACGTTTAGCACGTCGTATGGCTGTGGGGTTGGGCTGGCTGTTGCTGGCGATTGTTATCTTCACGGCATTTGCGCCCTGGCAACAGTTTGTCCGCGGCAGTGGTCGTGTCGTCGCCTTCAACCCTCTGCTGCGCGAGCAGATTGTGCAGTCGCCTATCTCAGGACGGGTTGCGAGTTGGGCCGACGATATCCGCGAAGGGCTTCGAGTGGAGCAAGGCCGGACGATCGTCGAAATTCGAGACCTTGACCCCGACCTGCTTTTGCGTCTGCGCGAGCAGGTGCAGGCAACCCAACGCGAGCTGGAATCGCTGAAGCAAGTTTCCGGAGCGTACGAAGCGCAGGTCAAAGCGTTTCGAGCTGTGCGTGAACAGACGGTCGCCGCCGCGGATGAATACATCAAGATGGCCCAACAGAAGCTTAAGGCGGAAATGCGAAACCTGGAATCGGTTGAGGCCGCTTTGCGTCAGGTCGATGCGGACTATGAGCGACAAAAACAGCTGGCGGAAGAGGGCTTGGCTTCAACCTTCAAACAACAAGTCGCCCAGCGTAAAATGCAGGAAGCTCTAGCCAAGGTGGAACAAGCCAGAGCCTACATCGCTTCGGCCCGGAATGGCGTTAACGCGAAGCACAACGAACGCGAATCGAAAGAGCGCGAAGCACAAGCTAAAATCAACTCCGCAACCGCGCAACTCCGCAAGGCTCAAGGCTACGTGGCGAAAACGGAAAAAGTGTTAGTGGCCTTGAACGTAAAGTTGACGCAACAAAAAAGCCAAATCGTCACCGCGCCCTGGGATGGGTTTATCTTCAAGCTGGAGACATTTCAGCAGGGGGCAATCGTCAAGCAAGGCGACCCCCTGTTCACTCTGGTGCCCAATACGACGGACCGGGCTGTTGAGATATGGCTAGATGGTAACGACGCATCTTGGGTTACGGTGGGACGACACGTGCGTTTGCAGTTTGAAGGCTGGCCCGGGATTCAGCTTGCCGGTTGGCCGTCCATTGCCGTAAACACTTTTGGCGGCCTGGTCGCTGTGGTGGACTCCACCGACAACGGCAAAGGTCAGTTTCGAATTCTGATCCGACCCGATCCCGACGACAGGCCTTGGCCGACTAACCGCTTCCTGCGACAGGGCGTCCGAACCAACAGCCTGGTGATGTTGGAACGGGTTCCGCTATGGTTTGAAGTTTGGCGGCAGTTGAACGGTTTCCCGCCGGTCTTGGACGTGAAACCGGCCAAAAAGAAGTCCGGTGGAGGCGTCCTGAAGAAATTAAAGTAAACACGGATGTGCTCTCTCGATCTTGACGGAGTCCGCCGAGATCGCTAAATATTGCCTGGCATATCGCCAGGGAACGGCTGGAAAGCATCGCCCCAATTTTTCATGCGCCCATTTCCTTCAGCAGGCCGAGCTAGCAATGCAACCATCCGACGACGATCTGGTTCTCTTGGTGCATGGAACTTACGCCGCCCGGGATAGCGATGTGGGCGATGGTTGGTGGCAGCAGGGAAGCCGTACGTGGGAGGAGCTGAAAAAAAAACTTCCTCGGGGAACGCGACTGCCCAGGCAGGGAGAACTGTTCCACTGGTCAGGAGAAAACCATGAGCGTGCCCGGCTTACCGCTTCGCGCAAGCTGCTGGGTCGTCTGCAACGGCTGGAGACGGCCGGACAGTCCTATCATCTGGTCGGACACAGTCACGGAGGATCGGTGATCTGGGGTATGTTGAGGCGGGCTACGCTACATAATGTGTCGTTAGCAGGGCTTAAAAGCTGGTCCACGGTCGGCACGCCGTTTTTGCATCACCGTACGCACGGCGCGCTTAGCGTGGGTAATTTGTTGAAGCTGTTACTGGCTTTGGTCTTCCTGAAGCCGGTATTCCTGATGGTGCAAGGGCTCATTGTCTGGATCTCAGCCGCCATGTTTGGTTGGCAGGTGAACATGATCGCGCGTGGTGATCACGAGGTGGGGGTTGTGGTTTCCCTCCTGCGAGCCCCCTTTCTTAAGTTCATGGAGCTGCTTCAGGTTGCGAAAATCAATCCAGCGGACGGGAACATACGGATTGGTACATTCGACCCTGCCGGTGATCAAACCTTTTTTCAGTATCTTTTTCTCAGTTGGGAAGGATTGATTATCCTTTCGATCTGCTTGCTCTACATGTTTGTCTTTGCCCAATTGGCCAGCTTGTTGCTGAGTCCCGTGATGGAATCGTTACGGATTCGTAGTGAAAGACGCCTGGAAAAGAAAGTGGCCGAGCAGTTTGGCTCTCTTTGGCTGGGAGTGTGGTCGCCGGACGACGAAGCGATCAATGGCCTGCGGGCGACCCTCAATATGTCGGTTTCCTTTGTTTCCCGGTTGGTACCACGCGAACGGGTATTTTTGTCCGACAATACGTCACTCCTGTTGCGGCCCTATTTCTGGGTCTTGGCACCTTTGTACAACCACTTGCTGCGCCCATTTCTGGATAGCATGATACGCTCTCGTGTCATTAAAACGGCGCAAGGCAATAATCGGCCCGCTGCCGAAGTGGTGGAAGTTTTGCCAGCTCCCAAGGTATTGACCGAAGAGACCGTGCCGCCGCAAATCCCCGAATCGCTCAACCGGAAAGTGGTCGAGGAGGCCGATCGACATGCTAGCGACATCGCGCCGAAATTACGGAGACTGCTGTCGCAGCCATCTTTCTCAGACAGCTTGTCCACGTTTGGCAAGAGTATCAGTGGCCGTGAGCTGGTCCACACATCGTATTTCGACCACCCGGAGATTCTGGAACTGCTGCTGATGAACATTGCCTGGTCCAAGAATGACGCCAGCTTTTTCTGGCTGCCACGCACGCAGCAGCACGACCTGCTCGCCTGGTTCCAGCAGTTCAAGGCGGAAGTGGGCGGGAAGGTGGAAGCGAGTCTGATCGATCCTCCTCCTCTGGAGGGGCCACATCAAATTCCGCGAGAGAGCCAAATTGGACTCCCACTGGAAGGCATGGCGCTGGCCGGCCATGTCGATCATTCGGTGTTGAGCTAGCATTCCTCGATCGGCGTTGCTACCAGGTGGGCAGGTTACTAGAATCCTGCCGATTCCTGCTTGCTGCAAATTGGCATGCTCTCACTCGATATCCCAGCTGATGGAAAGATCCGTCCATGTCCAGGCCCAACGCACCGACGCCTTTTTCCAGGATACCCTTGTTCCCTCTCTTGATGGTATCTCTGTTATTGCTGGTTTCCCCATTGCGGGGAGCATCTCCCTTGCCATCCTTTTCTTCGTCGGTCGAGGCAGCTCCCGCACAAGAAACGGACCACCGGCAGACCGCTGCGGCGCCAATTTCCAAGCTGGGTGAGGCGCGGGCGGAACTGATTGTGCGGCGGCAACGAGTGCAGGCGGCAATCGATTCGTTTCACAAAAATACTTCGACCGCGCCACCGCCGGAAGACCTGGTGATGGAGCTGGAATTGCTGAAGTGGATCGATTCGCTCTATGTGCAGCGGATGGCCGCGGACCGGCGGATTGTCCAGTTGCAGGAGGAAAAGAAAAAGCTGGAAGATCAGGTTGGCTCTCTTCCGGACAGGTCGGTGCATGCCAGTACATCCACGGAAACGAAGTCTCGCTCCTTTCTGCTCCTGGATGATTGGGAAGATCAGCTCAGTGCCCAACTCGATCGTGTGCAGGCATTCCAATTCGAATTGCAGATCGCCCAGGGGTTACTGGAATCGGCACGCGAGAAGTTCGACACGGACGAAGCGGAACGTCGCAAGGCCCGTGAGGCCATGGAGCTGGCGGGGCAGAGTGCTAAGAGTAGCGCCTTGGTGCGTCAACATGAGTTGGCGCAGCTAAAAAGCCTCGCGGCAGCCGAAGCAGTGCAGAAGACTATAGCCAATGTGACGATCCTCCAGCTCCAGCACGAGATCGCCACGTTGCGATCGAAAAGCCTGCAGAAAAAAGTAACGGATCTCCGGCAAACGGCCGTATTCTCGTCGCAAGATTTGCAGGTAAAAATCAAACAGGTCGCCCAGGTGGAAGCCGCCCTGCGACAAGAACTGACTTGTGTTCAATCCCAGCTGCAAAATGCCAATCAGAGGTGGAGTCAGATATCACAAAAATTGAATAGCACGACAGCACCCGATCATGTCCTGGTTGAGGAGGCCGAAACATGGAAGTTGGCGTATGAAGTAACGCAGGAGAAAATCTCATTACTGAATCAAGTGTTGCAGGAGATCGGTCTGGTACGTGTTTGCTGGCGTTTTCGTTACGAGGTTGCGAACCATTTAGTTTCGTCGGAGGTGATGCGTCAGTGGGGCGAAAAGGCCCAATTTGCCCGCGATCGATTTAAAAAGTTCAAACAATTATTGGAACTGCATGTCGACGGGCGGCGGGGCGATCTGGCCCAATTGCAGAAAGAGTTAATCGGGCTGGACAGATCGGCTCCTGAACAGGATCGAGTCCGCCAGTGGCTTGAACAGCAGGTGGCCGAACTCCAGCAGTTGCTCACCGCGTACGATTCCCAGTTGGTATTGATCAAGGCAGCCGATCGTCTGGTCAACCGTTTTTCACGGGAGTTGCAAGTGGAGTTGGCTCCATCGTCCTATAGCCAGTGGCTGGAAACCGGCCAAAGGTGGTTTGTGACTTGCTGGAACTATGAAATCACCTCGATTGACGACAGCCCCATCACCGTGAGCAAAGTGATTCGCGGTTTGCTTCTCCTCTTGGCCGGTTATTACCTGGCGCGTACATTGAGCCGCCTGCTGGGACGTCGTATTCTGCCCCGCTTCGGCTTGAATGGTAGTGCCTGTACGGCGTTCCAGACCGTTGCCTTCTATCTGATGTTGGCCTGTGCCGGTTTTGTAGCGTTGGAGATCATCCATCTACCTTTAACGGTGTTTACTTTCATGGGCGGTGCGGTTGCGATTGGCATTGGTTTTGGCAGCCAGAATGTGCTCAATAATTTTATGAGCGGACTGATTCTGCTGGCCGAGCGTCCCATCCGGATTGGAGATCTGATCGATATCGATGGATTGACAGGAACCATCGAGCATGTCGGGGCCCGGAGTACGCGTGTGCGGACCGGCTCGAATCTGGAAATTATCGTTCCCAACAGTAAATTTCTGGAAAACAATGTTACCAACTGGACCCTCTCGGACGCGCAAATTCGCGTGTCGGTGCAAGTGGGGGTGGCCTATGGATCGCCGACCAGCCAGGTGAGTCGTCTCCTGGAGCAGGTGATCGCCGCCCATGACAAGATTCTTAAATATCCCGCGGCGGTTGTGCTGTTCAAGGAGTTTGGCGATAACTCTCTGAACTTCGAGGCTCATTTCTGGATTCACATGCGAACGGAAATGGAAGGGCAGATCATCGAAAGTGAAGTCCGCCATGCCATCGATCGCCAGTTTGAAAAGGAAGGGATTGTCATTGCCTTCCCGCAACGCGACGTGCATCTGGATATGAGCTCGCCGCTGGAGATCAATCTCCGAAAATCGGGCCCCCTGGAGCGCGCACACGAAGAATACCCGTCCCACCGATCCATGGCGGCAGCGGCATGAAAAAGAGGAGGCTCCCAAAAGTGTCCGGCCCGGGAATTGAGCCATCCTTTATCGGGGCAGGAAGTCACCCAGCGAGTTGAAACGAACACTCAGGGCGATCGACAATTCATGGCATATCCCGTATAGGCGGAACTGTTGCTACAATCGGACCGTGGAACGAGTGTTCGCATGACGAGGTGCCGTAAGGCAGTCGATGCCGAAGATGCAGGCCGACACATCGCTATTGTTGTATTTGTGTCGGCCCTACGGGCCTATTTGTCTATTTGCGATTCCATCCAGAGGTTGACACCACCGGCTAGGGATATGTCGGCCCTCCGGGCCTTTATACAAGGCAAACCGGCTTGAGAAGGCTCGAGGGACACCCACAAGGCTTCGCCCCGAAAGAGAGGCTCGGGGACACCCACAATATTCGCCCCGAAGGGGAGTGCCGTGAAGGACTTTGAAACCCCATTTTCTAAGCTCGTAGCCGGATTCGCAAGAATTCGGACGCCCCGCAATTCACTGAATTTTTAGCGAATCCAGCTACGAAAATCCTTCACGGCGTTGTCCGAAGGGGCCGCAACATATCAGCCCAGGGCAAGGACAAGGCGAGTTTCACGAGCCTTGGTCGACGCCCTGGGTACTGTTAGGATGCCTTTTGGAGTGCAGAAGGCCGATGGCTCGGGGTGTCGGACGATGACAAAGAATGGGGTGGTCGATGAAAGGAAGCTGCGTGAATCGGTTCGGCAACTGGGAGCGTTAGATGGAGATGCTCGGCTTGCAGCTTTTCTTCCCGCAGCTGTTTTTCTTGTGGATTCCCCATGCCAATCCACCCTTTCCACCAGAAGAACCCGAGCATCGTTCCGGCCATGGTCAGCATGGTCAGCCAGACTGCCGGATAGGCCCAGCGGAAGGAGAGCTCCGGCATGTTTTCGAAATTCATGCCATAGATGCCCGCGATGAACGTGAGCGGAACAAAGATGCTCGACATGATGGTCAGTACCTTCATCACTTCGTTGGAGCGATGGGCCACCGAAGAGAGGTAGGTGTTGAGTAATCCGGTGGCCATGTCGCGGTACATTTCCGCCACTTCGGAAGTTTGAATGCAGTGTTCATGAGTGTCACGCAGGTAGGTGCGGACTTCGTCCGAGATCGTGGCATGGCTGCCGTGAACCAGCGCACTGACTGCGTCCCGCTGTGGCCAGATGGTACGCCGCATGTTGACCAGGCGGTTGCGAATAAGGTTTACCTGACTCAGCAATTTTGGCTGCGGGTTGGAAATCACCTGGCTTTCCAGATCCTCCAGCTCCTCGCCGATGGTCTCCAGGGCCGGGTAGTAACCGTCGATCACCGTATCGAGAATCGCATAGGCCAGGTAGTCGGGGCCCATCTGCCGCAACTGACCATGGGTTTGTTCCAGCCTTTGGCGGATGGGATCCATGATTTCAGTGTAGGTGTCCTGAACGGTGACCACATAGTTGGGGCCGAGAAAGATGCTCAATTGGGGGAGCTGGATGTCGAGCGTGCCCTCTTTGATTTTCACCACCCGGGCAATGATCAATAGTTGCTCTCCATGGAGGGCGGCTTGGGGACGCTGGGGCACGTTGATGACGCTTTCCATGGCCAGGGGATGGACATGAAATTGCTGGGCGATCGACTTCAGCAGTTCCACATTGCCAAATCCCTGGATGTCGATCCAGGTGACGTGCGACGCATCGATGCCGACCGCGAAATCGTGCCAGTTCCCATCGTCCCCAGGTCCCATCGTTTCTTCTTCGATTCCGGTGGAACCGTAACGAGTTACCCGGATCTTTGTGGGGAGTGCATTGGCAGGAATCAACAGAGTGCCAGGACGTGCACCAATCTGAGGGTGTTGCTTGCGAAACATGGAGGGAGGATACGGTTTGGAGGGAGGGGCTAGACGCAATACTGCCCGATTATCGCTTTTTTCCGGTTATATCCAGCCAGTGTCATCCTGAACCGAGTAGTACGAGGCGAAGGATCTCCTTTAGCTGTAATAGCTTAGTAGGAGAGATCCTTCAGTCGTAGACCAAAGCTACGCTTCGGTGCCCTCTCCATCAGGATGACAGGAATAACACTATTAGCAATGCTTCATTAAACGGCATTGGGGCTAGTTGCCCTGGGACCCTATAACTCGCCTTCAATCCGGTCAAGACCGTTCGCTGCTAGCAGATCCTCGGCAACTGCTCACCGATTTCCGTGGTGATTACGCGGCTGCCGCCGATGGCCGTTTTGGCGACTACCATGCGGGGGTGCGACTCGGTCACGTGGCCGATCTGTGCGGCCTGCTTTCCTAGCGGGTTGTCGTGCATGGTCGCGAGCAGTAATTCCGCATTTGCTGGCGGAACGATGGCCAGCAATTTTCCCTCGTTGGCCACCATCAGGGGATCGAGTCCGAGGATTTCGCAGGCCGATGCCACGATCGGATCGACCGGAATACGTTTTTCTTCCAGCTCGAATCCGATATCCGATTGGCTGGCAATTTCATTCAGCGAAGCCGCCAGGCCGCCACGGGTCGGGTCGCGGAGGACGTGAATCTCGGGACAGACTGCCAGCATTTCCCGCACCAGACCACCTAGCGACGCAGAGTCACTTTGGATTGTCGATTCGAACTGGAGCCCTTCCCGAGCGCTCATGATGGCCATGCCATGGTCGCCCAGCGTGCCGCTGATCAGTACTGCATCGCCCGGTTGGGCCCGTTCAGGGCCAATTTCGATTCCTGACGGGACCAGGCCGATGCCAGCTGTGTTGATGTAGCAACCATCGCCATGTCCCTTTTCCACCACCTTGGTGTCGCCGGTGACGATGGTCACGCCGGCTTGCCTGGCTGCGGTCGCCATCCGCGCGGCGATCTCTTGCAAGGTTTCGATTGGCAGACCTTCTTCCAGGATGAAGCTGGCACTCAAGTAAAGCGGTTCGGCCCCGCTCATCGCCAGGTCGTTGACCGTGCCATGCACGGCCAGTTCGCCAATCGATCCGCCCGGGAAGAACAACGGCCGCACGACAAAAGAGTCGGTCGAAAAAGCGAGCCGATGGTCACCGATTTCAAGTACCGTCGAGTCGCCCAGGTGGGCCAGTTGGTCGTTCTGGAACTGGGGCAGAAACAGGTGCTGGACCAATTCGTCGGAAAGCTGCCCACCTCCCCCATGTCCCAGGACAATATTGGGATAATCCCGCAAGGGCAATGGGCAAGTGAAATCTTCGGGAGATGGTTGGGAAGTCATGGGAAATGGGGTGTCGGGTGTCAGGTGTCGGGTGTCAGGTGTCAGGTGTCAGGTGTCAGGTGTCAGGTGGGTCTCCGAAAATTGGCATCACGTTCGCGTTGAGTCACAGATTTACTGGCAAATCTGTGGTGTCTATTTACTGGGATGTCGAGTTCGAAAATCCAAAGCGACAGCTGCGCAGTCGCACTCCATAATATGGAGTGCTGCGGCGCAGCCGTAGCTTTGGATTTTTTACCCACTCGCAAATGTTGAATTCCAACCCATCAATAGGACCCAAAGGAGCTCCTGGCTGACTTGGGCAACAAGTTGATCGTCATTGGCCATCGTTCGCTTCCTTGCTTTCCAGGCCCTCCTATGGAGACAGAAATTCAACGACCTATGTTGTAATTCACCCTCATTTGGAAACCACATCAGTTTCGGGCTGCAAACCCTGTCCTGCAAACCCTGTCGAGTGTCAGGTGTCAGGTTGGTCCTTCCAACCTTCGTCCATAGTTATAGTATGCGGCGCAGGCTCCTTCGCTGGAGACCATAGTCGCTCCCAGTGGGTTTCGGGGTGTGCACTCTTTGCCGAACGCGGGGCACTCGATTGGCTTGATGGTTCCCTGCAATACTTCTCCGCTGTGGCAAAGTGGTGACTCCTGGGTCTGGATATTCTGAACCTGAAAACGGTCTTCCGCATCGTATTGGCGGTAGGTGCTGTTGAGCTTCCAGCCGCTGGCGGGAATTTCGCCAATCCCACGCCAGTGTCGGTCGGTCACTGCAAAGACCTCCTTCAGGACCTGTTGGGCCGCCTGGTTGCCATCTTGCGTAACAACTCGTGCGTAGGCGTTTTCCACTTTCGCTTCGCCCGCTTCGAGCTGCCGGATCGTGGCGTGGATGCCACCGAGTATGTCGACCGGTTCGAAACCGGTGATGACGATCGGAACCTGGTACTGTTCGGCCAATGGCGGGTATTGCCAGGTGCCCATCACGCTGCAGACATGGCCGGCGGCCAGGAAGGCTTGTACGCGGCAAGTGGGTGATTGCATGATCGCTCGAATGGCCGGTGGCACCAGGACATGGGAGATAAGCATCGAGAAATTACTGATTTCCTGCCGCCGGGCTATCTGGACTGCCATCGCATTGGCCGGAGCGGTCGTTTCGAAACCGATGCCAAAGAAGACCACTTCGCGATCGGGGTTTTTTCGGGCTATTTGAACCGCGTCCAGGGGGGAGTAAACGATCCTCACATCGCCCCCTTCGCTTCGAACTGAGAACAGGTCCTGGCGGCTACCGGGGACGCGGAGCATGTCGCCAAACGAGCAGAAAATCACTTCGGGGCGGGCGGCGATCGCCAACGCCTTGTCGATCATATTGAGCGGGGTCACGCAGACCGGGCAGCCGGGGCCATGGATCAGTTCGATCCCGTCCGGTAGCAGTTGATCGATTCCATTACGCAGGATGGAATGGGTTTGACCGCCGCAGACTTCCATGATAGCCCAAGGTCGAGTCGTGAGACGGTGGATTTGTTGTGATATTCGTTGTGCCTTTTCACCATCGCGGAATTCAGTCAGGTATTTCATGGGCTTGTTCCCGGGCAAAGGGTCGGGTTATGGACGCTACGCCCTTCCTCGATTTCAATTTTCGCAAACCATCAGCTCTGCGAGAATACATCAGGCGATGCTGTCCTGCTTGTTTCGTGCTCGTACTCGTACTCGTACTCGTACTCGATCTGAGCCATGTCGTGCGGGCGAAACTAGAGCAACTTCACCTGAATGATATATTGTATCGCCCGATTACGATTACGAGCACCGCTTCGCTGAGCACGAGCACGAGGTTCTTTTTCTGCCCTCTTTTAGGGGCTTTTCTTATGTCACCGGCTTGGCTCGTGGTCGCTGGCTTCCCCTTCCTGCAAACCTAATTCCTCCTCCAGCAGACCCAATTTTTCAAATTCCGCCAGAGTCTCCTGAGCCGAGGCCTCATCGATACGGCTCAGCGCAAATCCCACATGCACGATCGTATAGTCCCCTACCTCCAACTCCGGCACATAGGCCAGGCATGCCTCCTTGATCACGCCACCAAAGTTGATCTTTCCCATGCGAGTTCCGTTCGCTTCGTAGACCTGCTCGATTTTTCCTGGTACGGCTAAACACATGGGTGGCCTCTTGTAACTCGCTGGAGTGTGGTGATATTTCAGTACTTTCAAATTTCCTCGAGCCCTATGTGGGCAGGGCGATAAGCTGCCCGGGAACCGACGTTATTAACTGCTAGCTCGCCCGCCGGGTCTGCTTCATCGGTCGTTCTTGGGACTACGGTATTTGGATTTCGACTTTAAGCCTGCCTGAGTGCTCGGTCAGCCTCATAGCGAGCCTTCAGTTGATCGCGCTGCTGCTGCAGGTATTCGATCCACGATTTCATGCCGGTCTCTGCTTTGGCGGAAGTTTCCAGAATGGGCATGCCGGGGCGGACCGCATGGATGTTGTCATGGGCAGCTTGCCGATCGAATTCACAGGGTATGGCCAGATCGATTTTCGTGACCACCGCCACATCGGCCGTATTGAACAGGCCGGGGTACTTGAGCGGCTTGTCCTCGCCTTCGGTCACCGAGAGCAGGACGACGCGGAGGGCTTCTCCCAAGTCCCAGCTGGTGGGACAGACCAGGTTCCCGACATTTTCGATGAACAGGTAATCGTAGTCCGTCAATTTCCATTCGGCAAGATTGTCGCGTATCATGTCGGCTTCCAGATGGCAGCAACCACCCGTTTCAATCTGGCGAACCGGCACGCCACTGCGGGCCAGTCGCCGGGCGTCGTTGTCGGTCGCCAGGTCGCCGACGATCGCCACACAACGTTCACCAGCCTGCTTGAGCCTGCCCAGCGTGCTTTCCAGCAGCGTGGTTTTACCCGTGCCGGGGCTCGAAACCAGGTTTATTGCCAGCACGCCGGCCGCCGAAAAATCGCTGCGCAGTTGCCGTGCCAGCTCGTCGTTTTTCTTGAGCACTTTCGTGCGTACTTCGAGTATGCGTGGTTTCAAGGGACCGTTTCCTACTTTTGTATCAGTACTTCCAAATTTCCACCCATCCTTACGTGGCCCAGGGCGATAAGCCGCCCGGAGCCGGCGTTATTGACAGCTAACGCGCCCGCCGGGTCGGCTTCATCGGCCACTGCTTGGAACTACTCGGTTTCAATTTCCAGCGACTCGATCTCCAGTTCCTTGCCTTGTCGAATGTCATCACTGGGCGTATCGCAGCGAGGGCAGTGGAACCATTGGACGCTGGCCAGTTCCAACACTTCCTGGCAGGCTGGGCAATAGATTTCAACAGGTAATTGCTCGATCTCCAGCCGAGAACCTTCCAGGAGTGTATCCTGAGCGGCCAGTTCGAAACAAAATTCGAGTGAACTCTTGACAACGCCAGCCATCAGGCCCAAACGGAGGTGGACGACGGTGACTTTCGACGCACCCGCATCGCATGCTGCTTCCGCAGCCGTTTCCACCAGCGAGTTGGCGATTGAAAGTTCGTGCACAACCGCCAGCCTACGCGATGATGGGCCTGATGGCTAGGTGGTGAGGAGCGGGTGTAACCGGCAACCCGCCGAGGAATCTGGAAATGGTCCGTCCGCTTGAGCAGAGAATGGTCATTAGTTATTTGTCAATTGTCATTTATCATTGGAGGGAATGATGGGAGCGTCTGGCTCAGAATGGTCTACCGGCCGAGCTGATGACGACGGATCTAAACAACGAGTACTTACTCATCCCGATCCCGATAGTTTTGCTGGTGCTAGTAAAAAAGCCCTGCCCTGAACCCTCATCTGGAAAAGAGGAAGTTATTATCGAGCCACGATTCAGGCCCGTCCTCGCAAGCTGCGACCTTCGCAAGCTGCGACCGCTGCCTGCCCCAAGGCCAGCCCGCCATCGTTGGGTGGAACCTTTTCATGGACCAGGACGTTGAAGCCTGCCGACTGCAAGAGGTTTTGTGTCATTCGCAGCAACAGGCGATTCTGGAAAACGCCACCACTGAGCACGGCCGTGCTCAGGCCTGTCGATTCGCCCAGCCGCTGGCAGAGGTCACGAGTCATGTGGGCGACCGCACCATGGAAGCCCGCGCCGATGCTGCTGGCTGGCACGCCAGCCAGGCGGTCGGTTACGATTTGCTCGAGCAACGGCGCGGCGTCGATTTGCATGGGTTCGCCTGGCAAAATGTTGAACTGGTAATGACGTGGCGGCCGAGGAAGGTTCCGCTTCGAGCCAGGCAACGTTGTGGCCGGTGTGTCGCACAAGGCTTCCATCTCCATGGCCGCTTGCGCCTCGTAGCCGACCGTTTGGCGAATCCCGGCGATAGCCGCCACTGCATCAAACAAACGGCCCATGCTGCTGGTGGGCACGGTGCGCAGGTTCTGCTCGAACTGTTGCTGCAAGATTCGCCTTTCGGTCGGCGGGCAGGCTGCCACGCAGGGGAGCCGCTCGTCCCAAACGATTCCCGCCGCCCAGAGATGAGCTAACGCTGTCCGGTAGGGACGGCGGATACTGGCGTCACCACCAGGCAGTGGTATGTATTTCAGGTGGGCGACGCGGGTGAAGTGGTCGTAGGTAGCCGTCAAGAACTCGCCACCCCAGATAGCCCCATCGGTCCCATAGCCGGTCCCATCGAAGCTGACACCAATCACCTGCTGGGAACGATTGCACCCATGCTCGGCCATGGCCGCCCCAATGTGGGCATGGTGGTGTTGCACCTTGGTGAGAGGAAGCCCCTTTGCCTGAGCGAATTGGGCTGCCCAGCGGGACGACAGGTAACCGGGATGCAAGTCGCAGGCAACCTGTTGGGGCTGAGTCTGAAACAGGTCGCAAAAATGGTCGACTTCGCGCTCGAGTGCGGTGAGTGTTTCCAGATTGCCCATGTCGCCGATGTGTTGGCTCAAGTAGGCTTCGTCGTCCCGGGTCAGGCAAAAAGTCGCCTTCAGTTCGCCGCCGACCGCCAGGATCGACCGTACTGGCTTCGGCATGCCCAGCGGTGCCAGGTCGAGTGGCATGGGGGCATAGCCGCGGGATCGACGAATGGGAAGTTCATCGTTTTCCACGACTTGGATGACCGAATCGTCGCACACCGTGTGAATCTGGCGATCGTGCAGCAGGAAGGCGTCGGCCAGTTTGGCCAGTTGACGGTGAGCCTGGAGATTTTCTCGTACGATCGGCTCCTCGCTCAGATTGCCGGAAGTCATCACCAGCGGTTTATCCCCCACGATCAGGTGATGCAGGGGCGTGTAGGGGAGCATGATGCCCAGGCTGGCGTTGCCCGGAGCGACCTCGTCGGAGATGCTTGCGACCTCGTCGGAGATGCTTGCGACCTCGTCGGAGATGCTTGCCACTTCAGCGGAAACGTGGGCGAGGTCGTCGGAGCGCCAGGCGTCCAGCTCGGAGAGGGTTGAGTGGGCCGCCCTCCCCTGCCCCGTCCCCTCCAAACCTGATTTTCCAAGACGCTGTAGCAAGACGATGGGTCGCTGGCAACTGGTAAGCCGTATGGCTTCAGCATCCGTGATATGCGCCAGCCTCCTGGCTGCCGCCAGATCGCGGACCATCAGTGCCAACGGCTTTTCTTGACGGCCTTTCCGCTGCCGCAAGGTTCGCACTGCCCGATCGTTGGTTGCGTCGCAGGCCAGATGGAAACCACCCAACCCCTTGATCGCGACGATCAGACCTTCGGCCAGACAATGCCGCGTGGCATGGATGGCCGCCACCTTTTGTGGCAAGTTTTTCAAGGGGCCGTGGAAGGCGGCCTCGTTTTGACAAGCCTCGCCCGTGACCAGCCACACGTGCGGTCCACATGCCGGGCAGGCGTTGGGTTGGGCATGGAACCGGCGATCGGCCGGGTCGTCGTATTCACGCTGGCACTCGGGACACATCGCGAAGGGAGCCATCGTTGTTCGCGGCCGGTCGTAGGGTACATCGCGGACGATGGTGAAACGGGGACCGCAATTCGTGCAGTTGATAAATGGGTAGCCGTAACGCCGATCGGTCGGGTCGAGCAATTCCGCCAGGCACGGGTCGCAAGTGGCCATGTCGGGAGATACAGGAGTACTGTGGCCGGTTGTGGCATGACTTTCCAGAATCAGAAAAACTCGTTCCGAGCGGACCGGCATCTGAGTCGCAGTAATCCGGCCAATATGGGCCAGTGGCGGCGGCTTATTCGCCAGCTCCTCCTGAAAGGACCGTACCGACAGGCTCGGGCCCTGAATCTGGAGTAGGACTCCCGAGGAATCGTTGCGGACAAAGCCGGTCAGTCCCAATCGGGTGGCCAACGAGTAGACAAACGGCCGAAAACCGACTCCCTGAACAATGCCACGGACCTCAAGTTGCAGGCGGACAGAAGAATCGGACATCGATTGAGCTGCTTTAAGGTTGGACTGGATTCTGTATCGCGAGATAGATATGGGGAGTTAAGGCAACCGAGGATTTACGGTGAAAAACCCATGGTCTTCTATCTTGGCAGATTATACTCAAGGTACGGAGCCTTGGGTAAGAGACGCTGTTGCATCAACCCCCGGGTCGACCGCCTCAACCAGGAGCTTGAGTGCACAGTTCTCCGCTGCGCGACTGTTCACCTTCGCGTCGTTCCAACTCACGATGAGCTTGAGACTCGGCACCACCACCATGGCCCGTGGCCCGCCGTGGCCGAAGGCGCCGTACGCGTCCTTGGGGACATCGGGCCAGTGGCGTTTGCCCGCCCGGTCTACACCGTTTAGCCACCAGAGCCAGCTATAACTCCCCATGTGATCCGTTTGATTATCGGGAATCCGCCGGGAGCCAATGGACCGTTGACCGGGGAGCATGTTCGCCGCCTTCCGACCGGCGCGGGGTATCGAATTCGGTACCGGGATCTTTCCGTTCTCGATAGCCTTGAAGAGAAAGTGGGCGTAGAATGGTTTGGCCGCGGAGGCAACATCGCCGCGACGAGCCGTATCGCCCCACTCATAGACCAGGGTACCGAAACGAACAACACAACCGCGACCTTGCACGAGACTGGCGAAAGCGCGGAGTTTCCTGGCGTTCATGCCAGCTTCGGAGGGTGCCTTTTTCACCCACGTCGTGCCTGGGTAGACCGGTTCGTTTCCTCGGCACAAACCGCTGAGAAAGGCGAGAAGAGCTCCGACTCCCACCGCTCTCCACCACCTCCCGTGCTGCATGGCTTGAATCTTGGCTTGCATAACAGATGAAGGTCCAACTCCAGATGAAATATTGGTGCCGGTTGTTAGTATCATGGGAACGACGGGCAATATGCGGCTCATGACCGGATAAATAGCCTATCTGACCGCCTGTGAAAGCGTCAAGAGATTCGCTATCTTGCGGCTTCAATACTACGGGCCGTCGCGTTATGATTTGTCGATTCACGACGGGATGTGTTGGACAGCAACCTCTCGAACGTGAGGTATCTTGAAGCTCGATATTGTTGCTGGAGTGACTTATATGGCGGATTTGTCCAACGCTCGCTGGCCAAACTGTTTGAAAATACCGACTGTTTTATCGTGTCGCAAAACCGAGGCGCATGGGCTTGTTACGTTTTTTTGAGGGAGGCTTTGCCTGACAATCTAGTTTTTCTATACTCCACAATGGCCTGATTCTCTTGCATTTGAGCCCCGTGACGCTGTTGGTGGCTGCCAGGCCCCATAACGGTTTTGAGGCGGCTTTTTTCGTCCCCCGTACAACAATGGAAAGGTACAAGGACCATGGTCCGAATGAACTTGAGACTGTTTTCCGCTGTTTTTCTTTTGCTAGCTTCTCTCGCCGGCAGTTGCCCACGGTTGGCTTGGGCGCAAACCCAGAAACCCAACATCGTCATCATCTGGGGCGATGACATTGGCCGCTCAAATGTCAGCGCCTACACGCATGGGATGATGGGGTACCGGACTCCCAACATCGACCGGGTTGCCCGCGAGGGATTGCTCTTCACCGATTATTACGCTGAGCAAAGTTGTACGGCGGGCCGCGCCTCGTTCATCACTGGGCAGCACGGCATGCGAACCGGGCTTACCAAGGTGGGATTGCCAGGCGCGACCCTCGGTTTGCAGAAGGAAGATCCCACCATTGCCGAACTTTTGAAAGTCCAAGGGTATGCCACCGGCCAGTTTGGCAAGAACCACTTGGGCGACCGCAACGAATTCCTGCCAACCGTGCATGGGTTCGATGAGTTTTACGGCAATCTGTATCACCTCAATGCCGAAGAAGAGCCGGAGCACCGCGATTACCCCAAGGACCCCAAATTTCGGGCGAAGTACGGACCTCGAGGAGTGATGGACTGCAAGGCTACCGATCAGGACGATCCGACCGTCGACCCACGCTTTGGCCGGGTCGGCAAGCAGACGATCGTGGACACCGGCCCATTGACCCGAAAGCGGATGGAAACGATCGACGACGATGTGGCCGATCGGGCCGCGGATTTCATTGGCCGGAAGGCCAAGACGGACAAGCCGATGTTCGTTTGGGTGAACTTTACCCACATGCACTTCCGCACCCATGTCAAACCGGAAAGCCTGGGCCAGTCGGGTCGCTGGATGAGCGAGTACGCCGATGCGATGATCGATCACGACAAGAACGTCGGTACGGTGCTTAAAGCCATCGATGACGCCGGAATTGCCGGCAACACGTTTGTCATGTACGGCACCGACAACGGCCCGCATATGAACACCTGGCCCGACGGAGCGATGACCCCATTCCGCAACGAAAAGAATTCCAACTGGGAAGGTGCCTACCGGGTCCCTTGCATGGTACGGTGGCCTGGCAAGATCAAGGCAAACTCGGTTTCCAATGATATCGTCTCGCACCTCGATTGGTTGCCAACCTTGCTGGCGATGGCGGGTGACGCAAACGTGACTGAGAAACTTCTCTCTGGCTACCAGGCAGGAGACAAGACTTTCAAAGTCCATCTGGACGGTTACAACTTGTTGCCGTACTTGACCGGCAAGACAGATAAATCTCCGCGTGAATCGTTCCTGTACTGCAACGACGACCAGCAGTTGACCGGTCTACGCTACGATAACTGGAAATTGGTATTCATGGAGCAACGGGTACGGGGCACACTGCGAATTTGGGCCGAACCTTTCGTGTCGCTGCGGCTACCGAAAATCTACAACCTCCGCCTCGATCCCTACGAGCGGGCCGATGTGACTTCCAATACCTATTATGATTGGCTGCTGGACCGCGCCTTCCTGGTGGTTCCCGCTCAGGATTACGTGGGGAAATTTCTACAGACGTTCAAGGATTATCCTGCCCGGCAAAAGGCAGCCAGCTTCAATCTGGACGAAGTCATGCGAAAGCTTCAGTCGAGCGGCGGCAGCTAGAAGATGAGTGCAATGCGCCAACGAAATCCTACCGTGGACATGACACTCGTGCTGATCGGGGTGTTCCTGTCGATTCCATGCGCGGCCCAAGTCAGCCTTGTGCGAGATGGCCAGGCCCATGCCGTGGTGGTGCTGGCTGACGAACCGACCGAAACGGCCCGTTATGCAGCCAGGGAATTGGTGTGGCACGTAGAGCGGGCAACCGGTGTCGCGTTGACAATCCTGACGGAATCGAACTTGCCCGTAGCCGCCCACAGCCGAATCTACCTGGGCAACACGGAGACGACTCGCCGCACGATCGACCCGGATCGTTTGCCGCGCGAAGCCTATGTCATGCGTTCGGTGGGGAACGACTTGTTCATTACCGGCAAGGAGGGCACGGGCGACCCACTCGAGCAGCAAAATCCGCACGTTGGCACGCTGTTCGGGGTGTACGATTTTCTTGAAAATGTACTGGGTGTGCGTTGGTTGTGGCCGGGTGAACTCGGCACGTATGTGCCAAAGACCGATACAGTCGAGATTTGGCGTGCCAATGTCATGAAGTCGCCGGCGCTGGCCTTCCGGTCTTTCTATTGGGGCCGGATGCATGGGTTCGCCAACGGAACTCAGACGATTGGCGAAGAGGATGCCCGGCTCGGGTTCAGTCCCGAGGGAGCGAATCGGTACGGGCAGGCCTTGGCCGTGCTGTTGCGCCGACACCAGATGGGTGGCATGGATGCCAAACCGCCGAGCGGCCACGCTTTCAGCGGATGGTGGAAACGCTATGGAGCGGTACACCCGGAGTGGTTCGCGCTCCGCCGCGATGGGACACGCGGTCATCCGGATAAGGAATATGACAACGTTCCCATGTGCGTCTCGAACGAGGCGCTGCAAGACTTCATCGTCGATCAATGGGACGGAGGGGATACCCTCCTCCTGGGACCAGTCGATCGCCCTGGACGATGTTGTTGCAAGGCGTGTCGGGCTTGGGACGCGCCCCAGCCCGAGGACGTGCCATGGTTCGCCAGGTTGATCTACGAAGCGGGACGCCGTGAACAGGATCTGTACGGAGGAGTGACTTCGGACCGTTATGCGCGATTCTGGAAGGCCATTCAACAGAAGGCCGCGAAACGAAACCCGCATGTTCTTGTCTCGGGATCGTTTCTCTACGAAAACGAATTGCCCGCACCGATGGGTGGCATCCGGCTCAACAAGAATATTTACGGTGAGTTCGTGCAATGGCAGGATCCGCACCTCAGATGGTTTCCGATGCCGGATGAGGCGTTCGAATGGACGAAGGAGCAGTGGCTGGGTTGGCGAAAGACGGGCATCCGGATGGCCTATCGACCGAATTACCTGCACGACGGCTACGTGATGCCGCATTTCGACACCGAACAATCGGGAGAATTCTTCAAATATGCCTATGACCATGGCATGGAAGGCGCCACTTTCGATTCGTTGACCGGACAGTGGGCCGCGCAAGGGCTCAGACTGTACATGCATCTGAGGCTGATGAGCCATCCCAGGAAGACCGTTGAGGCCATTCGCAACGAGTACTTCTCGGCGTTTGGGCCCGCGGCAAAGACCATGCAGCGGTATTTTGACTATTGGGAATCGTACGCCCGCGATAACACCATGCGGTTCATCGAATTGTATTGGGATGTGGGCTGGCGATACCGGGAATACGTACGAAAGGCTCACGTCGCATATCCTCCGGATTGCTTCGGGCCGGCGGAAGAACTGCTTGAGCAGGCTTTGAAAGAAACTCGTCGTCACGCCTCCCCGGAGTTTTCCGAACGGGTGAAATTTATCCAGCTTGGCCTCGAGCACGCGGAGTTGGCCACCCGTCTCACGGCACTGTTCGATGGCAACGAAAAGGTCGCCAACGACCGGTTGGAGCAAGCCACTCAGGCCTTAAAGGCACTGGTGAAGTTCCGCAAGGAGCATGAACAGACCTTCTTTTCGGACCTTCTGCATGTGACTAGTTTTTGGGAACGCCCACACATGGATTTAGCGGCTCTGCTGGAAAAAGATGGGAAACTCGGTGGTTTCCCCGTTTCGACCCAATTTTCACCCCTCCCCTCGGGCAAGGGGTGGACCGGGCAGGAGGGGAAGCTTAGCGAACAAATGTTGCGCGACAGTGTGGAGAACATCATCGCGCACGGGTTCACAGGGTTGGAAACCAACACCCATCGACCGGAGGAGGAATCCGCGTTCATTCTCGATTATGCCCGGCGGCGAGGCATGATCCTCACGCATCATGCCGGCGGACTCGAAATGTTCGGCCGCGATGCGCCCCCCTCGCCGAGTGTTTATTCACCCGAGTATGCCAGGCGTGTTCGCCACAACGCCGAGCAACGCCTGGCCCCGCTTGCGGATATGGACCCTTTGTACAATGCGTTCATCTATCAGGACGAGCCCTTCCATTGGGGACCGAAGTCCTTCGGTTACGGTGCTGAGGTCAAGGCGGAGTTCCGCCGGCGTTATGGTTATGAGTTGCCTGGCGACCTGGATTCCATTCGCGACGATCCGAAGAAATGGCTCGAGGTGATCAACTTCCGCTCGGATAATTTCGCGGTTGGCTGGCGCCAGGTTTACCGCATCGTCAAGGAGATCAACCCGAATTTCAAGACCGTATTAACCCACGACAGCCACAACACGTTCGGTGCCGGCTTCAGTTCCCACAGTGAGCTGGCGATCGACGATGTTTTCCACTGGGGCGGAGATTTTTCCGACATGTTCGTCTTCGACATCTATCCGTACATGATGTTCGATTTTCGTTTCGGGGAACCCGCCAGGTTGCCCAAGCCGCGCATCAGTCAGACGCATTACGCATTCGCCCAGATGCGCAATTTGACGCGCACCTATGGGAAGGATCTGGGCTTTTGGGTCGGCACGTACAACCCGGCCTGGTTCAAGGATTTTCTCGGCCCCGATCTGCGATCGAAGTATTGGGCGGAGCGAGAGATGAGTACGACAGCGGTGGCCCAAGGCGCCGACTTCCTGCTGACCGGCTACAAGATTCCGATCGATGAGCGTCATTGGGATTCGTTCGGCGCAGGGCTCCGCCTGATTCAGAAGGCGGGCGAAGCCCTGCTCGAGGCGCCGAAAGTCAAAGCCAAAGCCTGCATGCTCTTTCCTCGCACCCAAACCATCCAGCTCCAGGAGGAGTATTTCAATGTCGGCCTGGCGTATGAGCTGTTCCTGCGCGCGTTTGGCGAGTTGGATGTGTTGCACGAGGAGCAAGTGACGGATGATCTGCTGGATGGCTATGAGATTCTGGTATTGTTCGACGTGAAGTTGCTTCCCTGCGAGGTTGCCGAACGGATCGCTTCCTTCGTCCGCCAAGGAGGGATTGTCATCGCCGATTGCGTGCCCCGGTTGGATGCTTATCGCCAGCCGATGTCGGTGATGGAAGGACTGTTCGGAGTGAAGGATGCGGAGACGGGCCGAATTCACCGATTTGGCCATTGGGTGCCGAGGGTCCAGAGTGATCCCAACTGGGCAAATCGCCCGGAGAATCCGCCGGCTGAATCCATTTTCAAAACAGACAGACTCATGGGTAGCGCGTTGGGCCAGACGGTCGACATGGAGGTGGTCAGCCCGCGTCCCGGTACGGTCACGACTGGCGATGTCTTGCTCAAGACGGTTGCCGGGCAGCCGGGAGTGATTGGGCGGCAAGTGGGCAAGGGCCAGGTGTTTTTGCTCTGCTTCTGTCTCCAGGATAGTTATTTCAAGACGTGGCAAGACGGGAACGAAGCGACCCGCCGACAATTGCGCCGTCTTCTCCGAGCGCTGACCATGAAGGCCGGCGTTCGACCTCACATCCACGGTTCCAACCCTGATATCGAAGGGGCAATCCGGGCCAACGCGCACGAAGGTTTTTGTTTGGTCATCAACCACGAAGCCGGGTCTCCCGACACGACCATCCGCCTCGCCGATTTGGATTTCGACATCGGCGAAATCATCGACCTGGCCGACCATCGTCCCGTGCCGATTCAGCAGGAGCAAGGCGTGACCGAATTGAAGCTGACTGTCCCCTTGGGCGAGACACGGCTTCTGCATGTGCGTGCCCGCTAGGTGATGCGTATTTTTCAAGACGCGAGTGATGAGACGCGAGTTGGAAGAAGGAAGGGTAACCGTTCATTGCGCAAGAACGTAATTCTCGTCCGTAAACCACCAGATATGCGGGTGGTACGTGACTTCTCGTTCTTAATCTTAGGCTTGGCCGATAAATAACTATCCGGTTTTCTGTAGGGAACGTTCAAGAAAAAAACTTCGGTAAATCGTGGCGTTCTGATAATGCACCTTCGTACTCGTACTCAGCCGCTTGCGGCGGTACTCGTACTCGAGTCGCA
>JAJRWS010000655.1 GCA_024276705.1 Planctomycetota bacterium
GTGTCATTGCTGCAAGGGGCGGGTTGCTCGAAGAGTGCGACAACCGCCGAGGTGTCCGGCACGGTGACGGTCGATGGCGAACCGGCGGAGACGGGGTCGATTGGTTTTTTTCCAGTGAACGGCAAATCACCAACTGCCGGTGGCAAGATGGAGGCAGGAAAGTATTCGGCCCAGGTTCCCTTTGGCGAGGCGAAAGTTGAAATCCGCGTCTCCAAGGTGGTCGGCGAGAAAAAACTCTACGACACGCCTAATAGCCCGGTGCAACCGATCATGGCGGAGGTGTTGCCGGAAAAGTACAACGATCAGACCGAACTGCGGATCGATGTCCAGCCTGGAACGAATCAGAAAGACTTCGACCTGAAAACGAAGTGACCGCTCACGAACCGCGAGCTTTGACAATTTTCAGAATCTGAAATGAAACAGACAAACATTCTATTGGCTTTCGCCCTGTTGGCTTGCATTGGGTATGTGCCGCTCTGCCCCACGGCGTCCGCGGATGGTCCGCTCCAGGCGACACATGACATCACCGTGGTGAGTTACTACTTCGGGAACTATCACCCGGGTGATCCGCGGAATGTGAAGCTCAAGGGAGCAGATTGGTCGGAGTGGGAATTGGTCAAAGCGGCTCGCCCTCGCTTTCCTGGCCACCACCAGCCGAATGTGCCGCTCTGGGGTTACCAGGATGAATCTGACCCCAAGGTGATGGCCCAGAAGATCGATGCGGCTGCCGATCATGGTATCGATGCGTTCCTGTTCGATTGGTACTATTACGACGATGGTCCGTTTCTGGATCGACCGATCGACCGGGGATTCCTCCAAGCGGCGAACCATCGGCGGATGAAGTTCGCCTTCATGTGGGCCAATCACGACTGGATCGACATCCAGCCCTATCATCGTGGGGCTCCGCGCAAGGTTCTGTATCATGGCCAGGTTACGCCGAATACATTCAGTAAAATCTGTGACCATGTCATCCGCGACTATTTCCAGCACCCTTCATACTGGAAGATCGACGGCAAACCCTATTTTTCAGTTTATGACCTAACCCGATTGCTGGCGAACTTCGGTTCCGTCGCGGCGACACGTACGGCATTGGACTCCTTCCGCGCGAAAGCACGCGAGGCGGGATTTCCTGGTTTGCACCTGAACGCGGTCGTGTGGGGTCAGGCCATTCTGCCCGGTGAACAGAAGCCGGCGGATCCCCAAAAACTGGTTCGCGACCTCGGATTTGATTCGGTAACATCCTACGTCTGGATTCATCACGTGGCATTGCCAGACCTGCAAACGGATTACAACTACGTGCGCGATCGGTACTTTAAGTATTGGGACCAGGCCGAGCAGACATATGAGGTACCCTATTATCCCAACGTGACCATGGGTTGGGATCCTAGCCCGCGGGCGGCACAGGAGGATGCTTACGGCAATTTCGGCTATCCGTTTACCAATACGGTCAGCGGGAACACGCCCGAACGGTTCCGTGAGGCGTTGGCGAAAACCAAGCAAAGGTTGTTGTCTCGGCCGGGCGGTCCGCGCATCCTGAACATCAACTGCTGGAATGAATGGACCGAAGGTAGCTACCTCGAACCGGACCAGGTCCACGGCATGAAGTATCTGGAAGTAGTCCGGGACGTGTTTGGTCCGAACCGGCGTCTGCCATGAAAGGCTTCTTGAAAAAAATGCGGGAACTAACCACGCGACGTTGGCTGCTGGGAACAGGTTGGCTGGTGGGCTGGATTGTCCTGGGGCTTTCCACGGACCGTATCGTTTGGGCCGAGTCGGTGTCAGGGCCGGCCGCACTCTCCGCCGAGCAGCGGGCGGTTTGTACGCAGCTTCAACTGGATGAAGAGGCGATCGGGCGGCTTCTGGTCAAACCCCTTTATGAGTTTACCGAAGCGGAAGTCGACCTTTATCTGCGTTACTTGCAAGCTGCCGAGCCTCAATTGCGGCAGCGGATTATGCACCTGGCGCGCAAGAACATCGGCCAACCGTATGAGCTTTATCTGCTGGGCGAATTGCCGTTTGAGTACTACGATCCGCAGCCGATCTACTGCCTGGAGAAAAGTGATTGCCTGGTATTCGCCGAGCATACTTACGCCATGGCCTTGGGGCGTGACTGGTCGAATTTCATGTTGCTGTTGCAGCGGCTTCGATATCGTGACGGCCACTTGGGGGTTGTCACTCGGAACCATTATACCGAAGCGGATTGGAATGTGTCGAATCGCTGGCTCCTCAAGGACATAACCGGTGAAATCGCCGGCGATCGAGCGGTCACGTTCAAACAGAAGATCGATCGGGCAAAATTTTTCAAGAAACGCTACCAGCTTACGGTCGACTTGCCAGTCGAGGAGCACTCGGACGTCTTTCTGCCGTGGGAGCAGATCGAATTGGCGAAACCTCACCTGCGAGATGGCGACTTTGTGAATGTCGTGCGCGGGATCGTCCGACTTGATTCTCCGCCGAATGCCATTATTGCTGGGAGTGCCTGGGTGGGTCATGTGGGCCTCGTGGCCCATGGTAGCGACGGTCAGGTGCATTTTATCCATTCGAGTAAGCCGAAGGTACGTGAGGAAACCCTCGATGCTTACATCGCCCGGGGCACGAAAAACCTGGCCCAACGCGATGCCGCGGGCAAGTCCCGGTTGCTCGGCTTCAAATTCTTGCGTCTCGAAGAGCAGCCGCTGAAGAACCTGCAAAAAATCGACGGTCCCGAGGCACCCAAAGTGATCTTGCCTACCGGCTTAGACATAACTCATGAATAATTGGCGATCCGTAAACCACCAGCTCTGCTGGTGAGTACCCATCAGGCTCCGCCGTTCCGTCGTGCTCGTACTCGTAATCGTGCTCGTACCCGTGCTCGAATGGAACCAATGGATGTAAACGAAATAGGAGACCATGGATGTCGATGATGACCGACCTTGCCTCTGACTTGGATTCGAGTACGAGTACCGCTGGGCTGA
>JAJRWS010000656.1 GCA_024276705.1 Planctomycetota bacterium
CTGGCCTGTACCAGGTTGGCAGTTTTATTGGCGACCGCTGGAAAGAATGGAATGGCCGCTTTCGAGACGATGTGCGATCCTTTGTCAAGGGCGATCGTAAGATGACTGGCAAGCTGGCTTCGCGCATCCTGGGCAGCCCCGATCTCTACGCTCACAGCGACCGGGAGCCGGAGCAGAGCATCAATTTCATCACTTGCCACGACGGCTTTACACTCAATGACGTAGTCTCGTACAACCAGAAGCATAACTGGGCCAATGGCGAGGAAAACCGTGATGGCGACAACCACAACCGAAGTTGGAATCACGGTGTGGAGGGGCCGACCGACGATCGCCAGATCGAGCAGCTGCGCAATCGACAGATCAAGAATTTTTTTGCCATCAACCTGATTGCGGTCGGCACGCCGATGCTCTCGATGGGCGACGAGGTTCGCAGAACCCAACAGGGCAACAACAATGTCTATTGCCAGGACAACGCGTTGAGCTGGTTCGACTGGTCGCTAGTGGAAAAGAACGCCGGCCTGCTGCGCTTTGTCAAGAAGTTGATCCATTTTCGACTGAGCCTTCCCGGCCACACCCAGCGGCAGGAGATGAGCTTAACGGAGTTGCTGCATCGGGCCGACATCCGCTGGCATGGCGTCCGGCTCGACCAGCCCGATTGGAGCGACGCTTCGCACATCGTCTCGGCCACGGTCCAGGGCCTGGAGCACTGGCTTCACCTGATCTTCAATGCCTATTGGGAACCGCTCACCTTCGAGTTGCCGGCGCCTTCCTTGGATGGGAACAGCGGCTGGCGCCGGATCGTCGACACTGATCGCGAGTCGCCCGAGGACTTTTGCGATCCTCGGGAAGCGCCCCAGGTGAACGGTCTGTCGTATCGGGCCGCGCCCCGTTCGGTGGTCTTCTTGCTGACGGAATTGGCGGGCGAGTAAACTGGCTCACGCAACGAGACGGGAGATCCTTGTGGCTTAATCTATACCGAGAGGAGGAAACCGTGGCGGAAAACGAGACCTTGCTGGCTGAGTACGTGGAACTTAAACGAACCATACGGAAGCTGGAGGCGAAGATCAAAGCCCTGAAAAGCGTCATCTATTCCCAAGTCGAAGAGGCCGGCGGCAAGCTGGCGGGTCCAGACTACACGATATCCAGCCGGCAGCGAGTGAACTACCGTTTCTCGGAGACTCACCAGCAACAGCAGTCAACGATCGAACATCTCCGCGCACAACTCGAACAATTGGAAGCGCAGGAGATCCGCAGCGGGGTGGCGGAAATCGAAAGTTACACCAGCATCGTCACCGTCCGATTTGCTGAGGAAAGACAAAGTTGACTGACATACGCATCAGTACCAAGCGAGGTCGGAGGAATGACCTCTGGGAGGAATGACCTCGTGGAGGAATGACCTCTGCCTTCCTTTTTGTGGAGGAATGACCTCTGGAGGAATGACCTCTGCCTCCTTTTTGGAGGAATGGGTAATCTTAGCCTTTGCTTTCTGGTGTGTAGCATTGACACAGCACGAAACATATGTACCTTACTCTATCCTGTGTATTGGGAGCACGCTTATCCGAGTCAAGGTTTGCAAAATGGCTACCAAGAATCGCAGAGTGGAACCTGGATACATTTACCATGTGTTGAATCTTTGTGCCGTTGCCTTGGTGGAATGCAAACAAGAGCCGACATCAATAGCGTGACGCTAATTGGCTCAGGGATAGCAGTCGAAGTAACGGCAACCGAACTGGCAAAAGTACCAAAGTTCGCTTGCCAATTGGCCAGATCAGAGCTGCTCACAGGATTGGGCGATTCGCCCCGCTGCCAAGCCAAGAAATCCGCGCCGTCGCATATGCCGTTGCCATTGAAATCGCCTTGTTCGAGATCATCGGTAAATTTGGCTACGAATACATCCCATTCCCTATTTCCAGGGTGGTTCCCTCCCAGGTTGCCAGTGGTTCCGCCTGATATGTAGACATTTCCCGACCCATCCACTGACACACCATAGCTACTGTCCAGGCTACTGGTGCCGAACTGTTGGGCCCACAGAAGAGTACCACTCGAATTGTATTTGTTGACAAATACATCCGCAGTGCCAAATGCGTCGACGCCACCTGCGTTCACTCCCGCGAGGTTACCATTAGTGAACCCCGAAATGTAGACATTACCCAGTCCATCCGCTGATACGCCATTGCTACCATCATGTCTGCTGGTGCCGAGTTGCCGAGTCCACTCGAGTGTACCACTCGCATCGAACTTACTAACAAACGCGTCGGTTCCACCGGCGTTGAGCCCTTCCAGACTGCCATCAGTCCAACCCGTAATGTAGATATTACCCAGTCCATCCGCTGTTACGTCTGTGCCCCAATCAAGATGGCCAGTACCAAATTGCCGGGTCCACTCGAGAGTGCCGCTCGCATTGTATTTGGTAATAAATGCATCGTAGTTGCCAGCATTCGTTCCCTCCAGGTCGCCCAAGGTTTCGCCCGAAATATAGACGTTCCCCAGTCCATCCGCTGATATGCCATTGCTCCGGTCATCACTACTAGTGCCAAATTGTCGGGTCCACTCGAGAGTGCCGCTCGCATTGTACTTGGTTATAAATGAATCGTAGTTGCCGGAATTGTTTTCCCACATGCTGCCATTAGTCTTCCCAGAAATATAGACGTTCCCCAGTCCATCCGCCGATATGCCATTGCTCCGGTCATCACTATTCGTACCAAGCTGCCGAGTCCACTCAAGTGTGCCATTTGCATCATACTTGCTTATAAACGCATCGAAACTGATGGGGGTTGTTCCTTGTCTGCCTCCGTTTGAGCCCGTAATGTAAACATTCCCCAGCCCATCCGTCGATATGCCACTGCTCCAGTCAGATTCGCTAGTGCCAAATTGCCGGGTCCATTCGAGCGTGCCACTCGCATCGAATTTGCTAATAATTGCATCAGAGTTGCCAGCATTCATTCCCTCCAGGTTGCCCAAGGTGTAGCCCGACATGTAAATATTCCCCAGTCCATCCGTAGAAACGCAGCTACTAGCGTCAACAGCCCTGGTGCCAAATTGCTGGATCCATTCAAGCGTCACGGCATGGACGTTAAAAGCGAAATGGAGCCACCACGAAAAGAAAACAATCACACCTATCGTTTTCATAAATTGTCCACTCCAAGTTGCTGAGATATGGTTGAGAGAAAATAACCGGCCTTTTCCATATGGTGAAAATCTTGAGGATGCTCCAGACCTCGTAGTGTCATCGATTATAACATGCTGCGTCACTCCCGTGTATATCGCGTTGTGAAAGACCTCTGTGTGAATGCCCCTGCTTCCTTTCTGGAGGTGTGATTGACCTCTGGTGATTGACCTCTGCCTCCTTTTTGGGTGTGATTGACCTCTTGAGGAATGACCTCTGAGGAATGACCTCTGCCTCCTTTTTGGAGGAATGGGTAATCTTAGCCTTTGCATTCTAGGGTGTAGTATTGACACAGTACGAAACATATGTACATTATACTATCCTGCGTATTGGGAGCACGCTTATCCGAGCCAAGGTTTGCAAAATGGTTACCAAGAATCGCAGAGTGGAACCTGGATACATTTACCATGTGTTGAACCGTGGATCGGAGCGACGGAAATTATTTCACTCGGTGGCCTCCTATGATGCATTTGAGAACTTATTAACGGAAACGTTCCAGCGGACTCCTTTGCGGTTGTTTACCTATCAATTGATGCCAAATCATTGGCACTTTGTTGTTCAAGTTACGACCAATAAGGAGCAGCTTTCGGAGTTCTTTCAGTATTTGGCCGGAACCCATGCAAAACGCTTTCGAGTAGCAAGCCAAACGGTCGGTAATGGGCATGTGTATCAGGACCGATTCAAGTCATTTCCGGTCCAGTGCGATGAACATTTTTTAACGTTATGTCGTTACGTCGAGAGTAACGCATTACATGCTGGTTTGGTTGACCGTGCCGAAAACTGGCGATGGGGCGGATTGAATCGCCGCTTGAGTGGCCATAATGAAATCTTCGTATCGGAATGGCCTGTCTGCCTTCCAGCTGATTGGCTTGACCGTGTTAATCGGCCACTCTACAAGACAGAGTTGACTGACATACGCATCAGTACCAAGCGAGGTCGACCGTTCGGGGATTCGCAATGGACGAGGAACACGGCTGCCGATCTAGGACTGGCACATACAATGCGTCGTCCGGGCCGGCCTCGTAAACTGGTAAATTCAGATTGTTAGACCCGTTTTCTTCATCTGAAAGAACTAGAAGGATCGAATAGGTTGGCGGGTTTAGGGCTGACTCAATAATAACTTCGGGGTTTGAATGGTGAACTCAATGCATTTGCTTGGAATGCCGCGACCAAGGCACATCGCATTGGCGGAACAAGAGGCAACCGAGAATGGCTTGTACATTATTCTCTTTCATGGCCACATTCGGTGGATTGAGCAACACTCCATTCGAGTCCGAGAAAATGAACAGAAGGGAACGAAGATAACAAAGGGTGGTTTGAACGGTCAATCGCTATCCCCAGCAGACTCTGGAAAAAACCAATACGGTTGAATCAATTTATTCTAGAAGCTCGGGCAGGTCCAAAGAAGGCAAATGGTACCCGGGCCGTCCTTCCTGGCCCTTCTTTGTTTCCTTCGTTACCTTCTGTGCAAATTATTATTGGGATAAGCGTGGATCATTTATTTGAGTTGAGTGAACCGAGCAGGCCGAGGTAACAGAGGACTTGCCCTGGAGTTTTTCAGTCTCCTCTGTTTTCTCCTGTTCCAATCGTACCAGGTAAGGCGTCTGAAATACCGAAGTTATTCTTGATGCGTTCCTTACCTAGTCTGCCAAAACGGAGGCAGAGGTAGTTGTCGATAGTCTGCCAAAACGGAGGCAGAGGTAGTTGTCGAGGTAGTTGTCCCTATTTCCGGGCCGCTTCAGCCGTGTCGCGGGCCTTTTGGGCCCGCTCGACGCGGACCTTTTGCTCGGTGATTTGCTTGTCGAGCGTGGCCAGATCGCGTTCGAACTGCTGAGTCAATTTGGCCTGTTTTTGCACCTCTTCCTCGGTCGGTTCGGCGGCCGAGCTAACCGATTTCAAGAGCTCATTGGCGATACCCTGAGTCTTCTCGGCATGCTCCACGGCCCGATCGAGCAGCTCGTTGGAATCGGTCACCCCCTTCAAATCCAAAGATTTGCCTGCTTCGCTGGCTGACGAGAGGAGGGCGTCGATTGCCTTGGTCGCGTCCGCGGCCGAGGGTCCCAGAGACGCCCCGTGTTTCGTGACTAACTCTTCGCGTTTCCGTTCGAGACGGTCGAGTGTCTGGAGCTCGGCATTGTAAATCGTCACCAACTCCGCATACGAAGGGCCCTTTTCCTCGACACTCGGCCCGCTACAACCGCTGAAACTAAGAAAAATCGACGCCGTAAAAACCGACCACCAAGCCACGCTATTTGCAAACCGATTCATGTAACGGCTCCGATTCAAAAAACAGAAAAAACGAAATGCGGTCAACCTACCACCGGGAAGCGCCTTTCTCAAACTACAAGAAGAAACCACGAAACACAAGCCAACTCGTAAAAAGGAGCCCGATGCCACTGTCGCGGTCACTTTTCTGGCTCTTGGCACACGTTCATCGACTGGCCATGTTCAGCCGTGGCCTGCGGTTCTTGCCCCGTGCCGGCATTCTTGCGATCCGCGATTTCGCTCTCAAGTTCCTTAATCGCATGGCGTAGGGTTACAATCTCTTTTTCCTTCTCCCGCAATTGTGCCTGGTATTTTCGGAGTCTCTTTTCCGGTGATATCCCTAACAGGCGGTTAAGGAGTTGGAGCATCAACAGAGCACGGAAACCCCGCATGGCCAGGCCACGCAAACGGTAGAGACGGCTCATCCTGGTAAGTTGCTGGACCTTGGCCATACGCGCCAGACGGGTCGCTCGAACAATACGTAACGATCGCAGAAAAGAAATCAACGGGAGCAGGATAATTGCCAAATCGAGCCAATGCTCTCTGCAGTACCGCAACTTCTTATCCGCCAAGGATGCCATCACGATGAACGCGGCGGCGAAGGCGAACCAGATCAGACCGGTACTCACGTGGAGAAGAAGGCGAAGCCAGAGATGGGCCGCCATCTGCTCCTGGAAGCGAAATTCGACCAGAAGCACGGGCAGGATCATCAAAGCAATCAGGATCATGGGGATCGCAAAGATCTTCTCCAAACGCGATTGAAGATCATCGTTGACCTCCTGCCAGCCAAGTAGGGGAAGCCAGACCTGCCCATCCCGATCATGATTGCGCGCACACAAGCGGAGTGGGGGACAGAAGCAAATGAACAGGCCAAAATACCGGCGCCGCCAGAAAGGAATTGCGCGATCTCGCAATAAATACTGCAAGCAGTATTCGATGATGAAAAAGGGCCAAAGAATCTTCAGAATCGCCAGACAAAAGTAGCCGACCTTGAGTATCGCGGAATCCTCATCGGGAAAGACGGCCACAGCGGGAATGACGGTCGGAGCCGCTTGCATGCCGTCGATGCCGGTGGTGGTCTGGGTCTCGCCCACCGCTGGCTTCTTGACCATTCGAGGCACGTCGACCCACAATACGACCAGCACCGACACTGCGGTCAAGAACAACACGGACAGGCAGAACATGGGCATCGCCGTTCGCTCAGCCAGCCGCTTTCGAAGTGCCTGGCTCCCGTTCAATTCGGTTTCCTCTTCAGCGGCAACGGAGGAGTGTCATTCATTTCGACAA
>JAJRWS010000657.1 GCA_024276705.1 Planctomycetota bacterium
CTCCAGGGAGTCCTGGCGGGTGATGCGAAATTGGCGCGAGCCCATTGGGACGAATTTCTTGTTTCTCTTCGGGGAAGGCCCCTGCTTTACGTGCCCCATTCACGGGGTGGTAAGCCTCGCAGGATTGTTGCCGCCCGCGGTTTGCAGCAGTTATTGCACGATTTGCTTGGCTGGTTGCCGCAGTTAGGGATGATTCGAGAAACGTGCCAGTTGTTGGATGTTGCCCAACAAATGGAGAGCGATCATCCCGTGGGCCGGGGCGCGGTCACTGAATTTGATCGTTTGTTCGAGAATGGGTACCAGGCGATCGTGCGGTCGATGGTAGCTTCCGCGGAGGATTGGAGCGGAGAAGACACTTCGGCGGACCGTCCCGTGCAAGTGGACCACATGCTCACCGATGCCTTGCAGCAACTCACCGAGCAGCAATTGGACCGTTGGCTGAATCACAGTCATACCTTGCGGCTGAGCGTGGTTGAAAAACTGGCGGGAAAGGACCGTTGGCAGCGGTTCGTGGAGTTCGTCGACCGCTATGGGGCGGATTTGTTCACTCAAAAATTTCTCAGCCTGGGAAATCTCCGTGGCATTTTGCACCAGGGTGTCGATGTCTGGTTGGAGCACCGATCTCGAGATCCTGACGCGGTCGATCGTATTCGTTTGCTAGAAGATTTAGAAGTAAGCATACCCCGCCACGAGGCTGCCGAACTGCTTACCATCGCCTTGGAAACCGTGGTGGAAAACTATCGGGTTTACCGTGATTACAACGCAACCACCACGCAATCGGACCATGGAGAGTTGCTTTACACGCTGGTCGATTTTTTACGCGTGCGAGCCGCCTACGATCGGGTGGCATGGAACTTGAAGCCCGTGGTATGGGCGCATGAAATTTTGGTGCGCCAGGGTCGGATTGCCGCGGCCGAACTGTGGTGTCAGGCGATGGTCGAAAGAACCACCGAGGCGGCCGATTCGCATTTGCAGAATTTGCATGTGCTCTCGGACCGATACGGTATGCAATTGGCCACGGTTTACGATCGATTGAACGAACGGTTTGTACGCCCCCTGGTGATCGATCGGGTGCGTGCTCTGGTCTTGCCCGCGATGCGCGTCGATTCCGTGGCGGTGCGAGAGGGTTGGAAAGGGCGAGAAGATCGGCAAGGACGGCTGGAAGGAGAGCCCGATCCGAGCAGAGGGAACTCGAACCGAGCCCTTCCACGCGAGGATGCGTTTGCCGCTTTGGCGGGAGAAATCGGCAGCCTGATCAGCGAGTCGAGTGGGGCGGGACTCGACCTGCCCGACTGGTTGGCAGCTTTGGAGGAAGAAGTGACCGTGGCCCGATCCCGGATGCAGCACCAGTCGTCTGCCGCTCGCCTGACACGCCGGATCGGCCAGGTGCGGATCACTTGGGATGAACTCCTTGCTCAACTTGACGATTCGCCGTGACCCAACCACGTCGTTACTACTCCGCCGAGCCCATCGATGGGACAGACGTCTCTCTTTCCGGCAACGAGGCGCATCATCTGTTGCATGTGATGCGGGCCACTCCGGGTGAACAGGTGGTGCTGTTTGATGGCCGGGGGGGGGAGTACGACGCGGAAGTGGTTGCCTGTGGCCGCAAGACGGTAAGGTTGGTGGTGGGAGCCCATCGTCCCAAGGATTGCGAGTTGGCGTTTGCGTTGACCGTTGGTATGCCGCTGCCCAGGGGAGATCGGCAACGCTGGCTGGTGGAGAAGTTGGTGGAGTTGGGGGTTTCCCGCTTGGTTCCCCTGGTTACCGCACGCAGTACCATCAAGGTCGAAAACCGAGCGAGTGCGAAATTGGCATCTTATGTGATTGGTGCCACGAAACAGTGCGGCCGTAACCGGTTGATGGAACTTGCTCCGGTTTGCGTCTGGGAGGAGTGGCTGGCTCAAGCCGTGCCGCGCCGGCTTGTTGCGTGCGCGGGTGGCCGGCCTCTCGAGGCAATCGATCTGTCGCAACCGGAGACCACGCGTATTGCCATTGGGCCCGAAGGTGGTTGGAAAGACAAAGAAGTCGCACAGGCAATCGACCAGGGTTGGCAAGTGGTCGATCTGGGCTCCCGAACATTGCGAATGGAGACAGCTGCCATGGTCCTCGTCGCGGCGGTGGGGATGGGAAAGCCCGGTTAGGGACGGCTCATCAATAACTTCGGCATTTCCAAAGCAGGAAGTTGTTTTTTGAAGTATTCCTCAGGCTGCGCTGGACAAGGCTCTTGGTTTAGAGCTTCTTGCTGGAATTCCCACGGCAACTTCCCCTTCGGGAATTCTTGATCTGGGAGTGACGATGGCGCCCGCGGCAATCACGGCGTGATCCCCAATTTCACAGGGACCCAGGATGGTGGCATTGCTACCGATCCATACGCCTTTGCCGATCACAATATCTCCTCCTTCCAGAGGAAAATGGCTCATCCGCTCTGCCATTTTGAGTGAGTAATCATGCGTTCCAGTCAGTATTGACACATTGTGTCCGGTAAATGTCTGTTCCCCAATAGTGATCGTACCGGAAGAAGTGTTGAGCAGTGTATTGACCAGACAAGCGCTCGCTGCGATCTTCAGCCGGTCCTTGGAACCCCATACGAAAATCTTTTTGTACACAATCCTTTCCACGGTGGGGCTAAGGAGTGGCGTGAGAATTTTCTGCAGAATGGTCGATAGATGGTTTGCCATGATGAGTGGTTGCCGGTTAGCCTCTCCTGCTTTTCAGGGGTCAGGCTTGCAAAACAGAATGGAATTTGGACGTTCGGACTTCGATCCCGGTAGCGATCCCGATGATGGTAGTGGAATCCTGGGATGATGACGGACTCCCCTTTTCGGCATTGATTTATGTTGCCGCTCCCGAGGCTCCTACTGGATGCTCCGGCTTTGCCTCACTTGCCCGGGAAGTAGCTGCCCATGTTCAGGAACTGGGTGCTGTGTCCAGTCGTAGGGATGCCACCATCTGGCGAGACAATGCCTGGTGTCGAGGCCATGCGCAAATCCTGTTGCATGCGTTGCATCCGTCGGGCCTGCCTTTGATTGGTCCTTTGCTGATCCAATTGTGGTTTTACGAAGGCGTAGTAATTGGGTAACCCCACGGTGCTTTGCCTGACATCAAGATTCAAGTAGGGCGTAATCGTGGAACTGCGTACCGAGCTGCTGAATGGCTTGCTGGCACGAGCCACATGAACTGGTTGCGGCTGCGGCAGCTGTTGGCGAAAGGCAGGTTGCCGATAGACCGTCTGGGCGTTCTTGCCACCAAAGTAGCGTAATGCCGGATTCATGCGTGCCGCTTGCGTCGATGTGAGCGAAGAAAGACTGCTTGAGGCGGTCTTGGAGTAGACAGTCGATTGTCCCTGAGCGACGGAAGTGGCTGCCAACAGCATGGCGATCGTGGCAGTCAGGGCTTGTATTTTCGGGCGTAACCCCATCAGTCACCTCCTTGCAACGGTAGTGTTAGCGAGCCTGCAGGGCCCGATCTATCGATGTTATCGGCAAATCTTGCCTAGTCGCTTGCGTCAAAATGTCTTTCCGTTGCCATGTTGTTGCCATGGTTGATGAACTTTTCAGCCCATTATCCAAGTGGTTCATGGTCGTGCCAGACGCACGGTCAAGTTGGCTGTCAGGGGGAAGGAGTCAATAAACTGCATTCTTTAGCTGGGAAAAGTCGATAATGAGACCGCCCTTCTAGTTGACTATGTTTATTGCTTTAGTTAACATTGATGTGGTCATGCGATATTCCCCCAAGGTTCCTAGATGGATTTCCAGATGGCATCTTCGATAACGGAAATTTCTTCCATTTCATCCCGCGACAAGATTCCATCTCGAGACGGCGAAGTGGCTGGAAGTTTCGAACCGATGAACGCAGGGGGCCAGCTTCCAGAGGCACGGGCAGTAGGAGCTGTTCCGCTGGAGTCGGACGTGAGCCAGTCTGAATTTCGGCCGCTGCAAGTGACCGCTCAATTTTTGCACGATTTGACCCAGGAAAGTGCGCGACTCGAGTCGGCTACGCCTGAAGAAATCATCACCTGGGGAGTTGAACATTACGCGCCTTACCTCACCATGGCGACCGCCTTTGGTCCCGAAGGCTGTGTCATTCTGTCAATGCTTTCGCGGATTGCACCCAAGACGTATGTTTTCAATCTTGATACGGGTTATCAGTTCCAGCAAACACTCGATTTACGCGACCGTATTGCCCGCAAGCTGGGTATTGAGGTGGACATGCTTCAGCCGGAGTTGACCGTACCCGAATACGAAGTGAAGCATGGTGGTCCCCTGTATAAAACAGATCCTAACCAGTGCTGTTCCGATCGCAAAATCCAATTGTTGCGGACCGGAGTGCGGCAAAAACACGCTTGGATGAGTGGCATTCGCCGTGACCAAAGCAAGGATCGGGCCCGTGCGCCGATTGTTGGCTGGGATGAGAAATTCAAACTCGTCAAGATCAGTCCGTTGGCGAATTGGACCAAACAGGACGTATGGAAGCGGATTCTCCATGAAGACATTCCGTACAATCCGTTGCACGATCAGGGGTATCCCAGTATTGGTTGTTGGCCTTGCACGCGGGCCATGCTCGAGGGAGAGAGTGATGATCGGTCTGGCCGCTGGAGTGGCAGAGAAAAAACCGAGTGCGGATTGCATACCCTGACCGAGCAGGATGGAAGCGGTATCTAAATCGATGATGTGTGATGTTTGATTGTTGAATTGTAGTAAGATCAACAATCAAACATTAAACATCACACATCACGCATCACACATCCAATGTATCTTTCCGCTAAATCTCAATACGCTTGCCTGGCGATGTTGCAATTGGCGGGCGATTATCCATCCGGCGAACTGGTGCAGATTCGCGGCATCGCCGAGCGGCATGGAATTCCACAGCGGTTCCTGGTACAGATTTTGTTGCAGCTCAAACGGGCGGGGCTGGTGACGAGCCTGCGTGGTGCCAAGGGGGGCTACCGTTTGGGGCGTCCACCTCGGGAAATATCACTGGCGGAAGTGCTCGATGCGATTGATGGAGCGGAACCGCCAACACTTGCCGCTGCCAAATCGCCCTATAACTCCACCCTGATTGCGTGGTGCGATGAAATGTCCACGACCCAGCGGGAACGACTGGCTGAAATAACGCTTGCCACGATGTTGGAACGAGCCAAGGGGGCGGGCGCGCCGATGTGGTATATATAAGAGCCTATCCCAGAACCTCTTGCGGGCATTGCTGGCATAGGAGCTTTGCGGGTTCTGGGATAGGCTCTTATGTGACAATTTTTCGTTCTTCGAGGAGCTTCAGGATTTGCTCGACACACGCATCGACCGATAGCTTGTCGGTGGCCAGGACCAGATCCGCATCGGCAGGTGGTTCGTAGGGCGAACTGACTCCCGGGAAATTGGCAATGTCACCCGTATCGGCAGCCTCGTAAAGGCCTTCCTGGTCGCGCTGGCGGCAGACATCGACCGGTGCATTCAGGTAGACGACGAGAAATCGTTCGTTTCCTACCACATCGGCGGCCTTCCGCCGAACGGTTTCCCGTGGCGCCAGGAAGGCTGCCAGGCAGAGGAGCCCTGTTTCATTGAACAATTTCGCGACCTCGGCACCACGACGCAAGTTTTCACTCCGGTCGTCAGCCGTAAAGCCGAGGTCGCGAGTGATGCCGCGGCGCAAATTTTGTCCGTCCAGCACGCAAACGGCCCGGCCTTGCTCGAAAAGCCGTCGCTCCAATGCGTAGGCAAGCGTAGTTTTTCCGGCGCCAGCCAGACCGGTCAACAGCACCGTGGCCGCTTTTTGGCCATAACGGGCCTGACGCTCTGCGGAAGTGACGTTGCTCCCCTTGGCCTGGAGATGCTGGTCCGCCTCTTTTTCCCAATAGTCGCGGGTATCACCCGTCGTTCGATCGAGGATCATGCCCGCGCCAACGGTTACGTTGGTGATGCGGTCGATGATGATAAAAGCCCCAGTGCCTGGGTTGCGTTTGTAGCCGTCAAAAGCGATGGGCTGGTTGAGCTTGATCTGACAGCGGCCGAATTCGTTCAGGCCCAGGGTGGGCGCTTCGGTTCGGTGCAGGGTGTTCACGTCGATCTGATAACGAAGCGTGACGACCGAGCCAGGAACCAGTTGGGTAGTCTGTTTGAACAAGTAGGGTTTGCCGGGCACCAGCGCTTGTTCGCTCATCCAGACTACCGTGGCGTCGAACGTGTCGGTCAACTGGGGGACGTTGTCGGGTCGTACCAGCATGTCGCCCCGGCTGACGTCTATTTCATCCTCGAGCGTGAGGGTCACGGCCAACGGTGCGAATGCCTCTTCCAGGGTACCGTCGTAGGTTACAATGGACTTCACCCGGCTCGTTTTGCGCGAGGGGAGTACCATCACTTCCTCGCCCTGTCGGATACGGCCCGATGCTACCGTGCCGCAGAAGCCGCGGAAATGGAGGTCAGGCCGGTTGACGTATTGCACCGGATAACGGAAGTCGATCAGATTGCGGTCTGAGGCGATGTGGACGTTTTCCAGCAGATGCATCATGGTACCCCCATCGTACCAGGGCATGTTGGCCGATTTGTCGACCAGATTCTGTCCGTCCAGCGCGCAGAGTGGAATGAAGTGGAGATCCTTCATGTCGAGCCGAGTGGCGAAATCGATCGTGTCTTGTTTGATTCGGTTATAAATATCCTCGGAATAATCAACCAAGTCCATTTTGTTGATCGCCACGATCACATGCTTGATTCCCAGAAGCGAAACAATAAAACTGTGCCGCTTGGTTTGGGTGAGCACACCCTTGCGGGCATCGATGAGGATGATCGCCAGATTGCAGGTGCTGGCACCGGTGGCCATGTTGCGGGTGTACTGCTCGTGTCCCGGCGTGTCGGCGATGATGAATTTTCGCTTGGCGGTTGAAAAATAGCGGTAGGCAACGTCGATGGTGATTCCCTGCTCGCGTTCCGCCTTCAGGCCGTCAGTCAGCAGGGCCGGGTCGAACGCGCCGCCGGTCGAGCCCAGGGTGACCGACTCCGCTTCAATTTGGGCCAGTTGATCCTCATAGATCATCTTGGAGTCGTACAGCAGGCGCCCGATGAGCGTGCTCTTGCCATCGTCCACCGAGCCGCAAGTTAGAAAACGCAGCAGTTCCTTTTCCTCATGCTGTTTGAGGTAGGCGTCGATGTCGGTGGCGATCAGTTCGGAATGGTGGGACATGGAAATTCGGAATTCGGAATTCGGATTGCGGAGTGAATTGGATATGGAATATGTGGTACTATTCGTTGCGTTTGGATGTGGTGATTGAAGTGACGGTGATGGCTAGCAGTTCGTGGGCTTCTTTCATCAGATCTTCGAGTCGTTGTTTAGGGATTAAGTTGGCATCAATCAGCATTTCCATCCAATAGATACATTCGTCCGCTTCTTCTTCAACAATGCCCAGTTTTGCTCGAAACTCTGCCGAAGACCGGGCGCGACAAGCGGCTCGATAGTTTGCGCCAACAGACGTACCGCACCGTAGTAATTGGTTTCCCAGGGTAAGTCCTATGGGATCATTGCTTAAGGATTGAACAACTCGAATAATACGTAGGCCAAACTGCATTGTACGTGTTTTCAATTCATCCGCGAAATCTGACATGGCATTGCCTTTCACCAATTCCGCAATCCGCATTTAGCAATCTAAATTCCGCAATCCGCAATCCGCAATCCGCATTTAGCAATCTAAATTCCGCAATCCGCAATCCGCAATCCGCATTTAGCAATCTAAATTCCGCAATCCGCAATCCGCAATCCGCATTTAGAAGTACCCCTCTTTTTTCTTTTCTTCCATCGAACCGGCCTGGTCGCGGTCGATGACTCGGCCCTGGCGTTCGGACGTTTTGGTCAGCAACATTTCCTGGATGATTTGTGGGAGCGTCGTAGCCTTCGATTCGACCGCACCGGTGAGCGGGTAGCAGCCGAGCGTGCGGAAGCGAACCATTTTTTCGATCACCTCGCCCGGTTCGATCGGCATCCGGTCGTCATCGACCATCACCAGGGTGCCATCGCGCTCAACCACGGGACGTTTGGCCGCCAGGTAGAGCGGTACGATGGGAATTTCTTCCAGATGGATGTATTGCCAGACATCCAATTCGGTCCAGTTGGAGAGAGGGAACACTCGGATACTCTCCCCCTTGTGGACTTTGCCGTTGTAGAGATTCCACAACTCGGGTCGCTGGTTCTTGGGATCCCAACGATGATTCTTGTCACGGAACGAGTAGACGCGTTCCTTGGCCCGTGATTTTTCCTCATCCCGACGTGCCCCGCCGAACGCGGCATCGAACTGGTATTTGGACAGAGCGGCGAGCAAGGCTTGGGTTTTCATCACATCGGTGTGGACTTTGCTGCCGTGCGTGAAAGGGCCGATGCCTTGGCGGACGCCCTCCTCGTTTTTATGGACAATCAGTTCCCAGCCCAGTTTCTCACGGACGTAAGTGTCACGAAAACGGATCATCTCGCGAAATTTCCAGTGCGTGTCAATATGCATCAGGGGAAAGGGCGGTTTGCCCGGATAAAAGGCTTTCTCGGCCAGTCGGACCATGACCGACGAGTCCTTGCCGATGGAGTAGAGCATCACCGGTTTTTCGAATTCGGCTGCGACCTCGCGCAGGATGTAAATGCTCTCCGCTTCGAGTTGCTTGAGGTGGGTGAGGTTGTAAGAGGTCATAGGTGGGTTGCGAGTTGAAGGTCAGGTGCGTGGCGATCCGGAGGGTTTGAGCCGTAGGCGCTAGCCTCGGGTGCCTGTTGGACTGGAACTGCCGGCACAAGCCCATTACAGCGGAGTTGCGGCAGGATTCCGGAGGGTTTGAGCCGAAGACGCTAGCCTCGGGTTGCGGGAGCATAAAATCCTGAACTCAGCTTGGAGGTCATGGGGCGAAACGGTTTGAGTATCCATGGCACCCCCGATTGTGCGAAATAGGCAGTGCTAGTTCGGACAGTCTAGCCGATGCGGTATGGGGAGGACAACATGCATTGGCTAAAGCCTGCCCGCTTGAGAAAGCCCGATATTCGGCCATTTCGGATGTTACCAGTCGCTCAATCCGCAGAATCGGGCGATTTGCCAGGGATTGGGAGGAGCAATATCCTTGAACATTTTGGTATCGGCAGTGACAATAGGTATTGAGAGTAGGCAAGTGGCACAAACGATCTCGAGGGCATCTGTGGATCCCCGAGGCACGAACAGAGCATGAGGTGATCTTTTGGACATTTGGCTGCTGAGCTTAGAGGGTGCGATAAGATACCCAAAAAACCAATTGCCGGGCACTCAGTTGCCTGGACGACGGTGGCGTGCCGTGGTTCCCCTGGCGGGTTTCGTCCTGTCGGGTTTGATGCTGTCGGGATTCACCGCACGAGCCGACGTGCTGGATGATGTGGGTTACACCCGGTTGGTCGATCTGCTCGGAGCCGCCACACCCAATGGCAAGGATGTGCCAATCTCGATGGTGGAGGCGTTCTCTTTTAATCCCGAGGTCGGTGCTTCAGGCTATAAGCCGGATGCGACGGATGCGGAGTTCACTGCCGGCACCGACCCCTCCTCCGAAGCGGTCACCTTTACCGATCGTAGTAATGTCTCTTCGGTGATTTCCCCGCATGCCACCACGACGGTCGGGGCGAATTTTTTCGGCAACACACAGAGCATGGCCGGTGGTGCCAATCTGGTCACTCTTTATGAGGCGGGCGACTGGATGGCCCGGGTACTTAAATCGACCAACAATCGGGAACCGACGCTGTTGCCTGACGATGACTATCGGGTACAGAATTTCAGTTGGGTTTCGACCGACAACAGCAGCGGGGCGGAAGCTGAGAATCGTGATGTGCTCGTGCGGTTCGATTATCTGATCGATACGTACGACCTGACGGCCCTGGTTGGGTTGGCCAACAACATCAATCCGCTGCCGCATCTGCTCGGCCAGAGTTACAATGCGATCGCCGTGGGACGAAGCGATGGGATTCACAGCAGCGGCTTGACCCAAGATCTCTATGGGGCTGGCCGCTCCAAGCCGGACCTGGTCGTGCCCATCGGGACGGCCAGTGCCGCCACGGCGGTGGCCAGTTCCGCGGCGACTTTGCTGCAGGAGGTCGTTGCGGGGACCGATGGGACTCATGCCGAAGTTATCAAGGCGATGCTGTTGGCGGGGGCCACGAAAAACGAATTTCCCGGTTGGAGCCGAACGCCGACCCAGCCGCTAGACGACACTTACGGCGCGGGTGAATTGAATATCTTCAATAGTTGGCGCATGGCCCTCCTGGGACAGGGGGAAGGCAGCCTGGGCGAACCGGTCAGTGGCGTCTCCGCGGAAGGCTGGGATTTTCAAACGGCCAGTCCGGGCGTCGATTATTTTTACAACTTTGAAGTGCCCGAGGATAGCACGGTTACCGAGTTTTCGATTGCGCTAGCCTGGAATGTGGAAGTGACCGATACAACACCGGGGTTTATTTTTTCAGGTGACGAGTCGTTGGCCAACCTCAATCTGGCGTTGTACGATTCGACAACAGAATTTTTGGGATCGCTCATCGATGAGAGCGTGAGTCAGGTGGACAATGTGGAACACATTGTCCAGACCGGCTTGGGGCCTGGGTTGTACACGCTGAAAGTGTCGTTGGTCTCGGCGGACTTTGACGAAGATGGGGATGTCGATGGGGCCGATTTTGTTGCCTGGCAACGGGGCTACGGCACCACCCTGGAGGCGATTCACGGCGATGGCGACGCCGATTTTGATGGCGATGTCGACCAGGACGATTTGGCCTTGCTGCAAGCGGGGATCGGCTCGACACACGTTTCCAGCGCGGCCCGCGATTTTGGCCTCGCCTGGCGGATGGGGACCGTGTTGGATGAGCCCCTGACGCCGCTGGTTGCCGCGGTGCCCGAACCGGGCACGCTCGTGTTGGCATTACTGGTTGCCATGGCCAGTTGGGTTGCGAGTCCGCGCCGGGCAGTTCTGGCTCGGTAGTCTCCGGCCCCAAGCCGCCGAATGGATGGTACGTGAAAAGTGACGCTGTGCCACTAACGGCCTGCCAGACGGCCGGCGATGCCAATCATAATCAGCGTTGCGCCGGTCCAGAGAAGCATTTGTCTCCACGCGCGCGGCTGTCTCCTGGCAGTTGTCAGGCGGTCGCGCATGGATTCGAACTCTTTCCGCAGCCGTTGCTGCCGGGCCTCCATCTGGGGTTCGGTCAGACCCTTTCGGGCCGGCGTCTGGTAGGCGGACTTGTGGTATTCGAGGGTGATACGGTTATAGCGGGCGGCATCTTCCCCGGTCCACAGGCGGTCTCTGACAAGCGAACCGAAAGGGAAGTGCGACGCAAGCACCAGAGACAGGCCCACGGCGATAGCGCAGACGGTCAGGGCGCCTGGCCGCCGCTCGGTATCCTTGGTCCTGCGCATGGCTTCAGTCCCGGTACGTGTCGGACTGGCCATCGTTGACACTCACTCGATAGGCCATGGAAAACTCGTCGACTTCATCGGTTACGAAGCCCGTATGGCCGTCGACGTAGGTGACATTCACGCCTCCGGGATGGAGGCTGCGCGGCGAAGCCGAATAAAAGCCGGCAATACCGATGGGGAAATTCCACTTGCGACAGGGCATGCCCTCCAGTTGTGCCTGGAGCTGTACCGAATCAGGGCAGAGCCGGAGCGTGTCGAGCGTCGGTCCCTGGCTATTGGGGGACTGGGTTTGTCCCAGGCTTTTTGGGTTGCCGCGAAAGTAGCGATCTTCGGGACAAAGGGATCGGCCGGAGGCGCACAGGTGGTGCATGTCGAACGATAACAGGCTTGCCCCAGCCCACGGCAGGGACCACACGCCTCGTTCATCCTGGGTCGTATCCAGAGTACGTACTTCCGAGAACGCCAGGGTGCGTGACACGCCGTCCTCAATTTGTTTGAGAGGTTGGCCGGTGACGATCAAAGCGCCCGGATAGATCAGTTGCAGATCGATGTGAAAAGGGCTGACGTAGGCAGCGTAGTTACCCTTGGCAAACGCTCGGCCATGGGTCAGCTCGGCATCCATGAACAGACGCCCATTGGCCTGGTCGCTGGGGCAGAGGTAACTGGTTACAAATTGAGACTGTGGCTGTCCGGCTTGCTCGAATACGGATTTTTTCAGGTCAAACTGGGCCTGCAGATTTTGCTGCTCCAGGTAAGGGAGAAGCAGTACGGCCCAACTGAATTGTTTTCCCAGCCGATGGTCCACCACCGGATAAGTGATACTGCCAAAATCCATTTCAAAAGGGTCCAGAACGGCTGCGGGGGGCAGATTTCCGTGAGCCGACTCGTAGTTCAGAGCCGCCAAGCCAATTTGGCGTAAATGATTGGTGCACTGGATACGTCGGGCCGCTTCGCGGGCCGCTTGCACGGCCGGGAGCAGGAGCGAGATCAGGACACCGACGATCGCCAGCACGGCCAACAATTCGATAAGTGTAAATCCGTAATACGCAACATCCTGCTGGACCACTTTTCGCGCATCGACATGCCTGGTGTCGGGTAAATATGCCGCATGCTGTTGCAACGGGCTGTGATGGTAAATGCTCGTTTTTGTGTTCATGGCGTTTATCGATGTATTGGCCGCCATCAAACCATGGCCCTTGCAGCCACCTCAGTCAGTACTTCCAAATTGCCACCCGGCCCTACGTGAGGCAGGCCGATAAGCCGCCCGGAAACCGACGTTTTCACTGCTAGCATGTTGACCGGGTCGGCTTCATTGGCCATTCTTGGAACAACTGTCAGTAGTATACGTCATACCTGCAAAATACGCACTTGTCCGTGCAATTTTACCGATTGTGCACGAGGGTCGACCTGGGCCAAGGGGTCTTGTCAGGGCTGATTTTACAGGTTGGATGCGATGTGGTACGTGAATCACTTTTCCTGGCCGAGTGATGCGGTACGTGTTAGCCCCCAGCGACAGGAAAGCACGTGGGGGGCCTTCAGCAAATCGGCTGGTAAGCTATACTCGATATTCCCGCTTTGTTCATTACGCTGGACATGACCCAGATATTCCCCCCGTTTTCGCTAAATGGAAGGCGTGTGGAAATTCGCGAAGGCGCCGGAAGGTTGCTTTGGTCTGTGTTCGCCTGAACCCCCGCCTTCGAGAAAGTGCCTGCCATCAGGCTATCTCTGGCCAGCTTTTTAGGAGATTCAACTCGATGAAAAGTTACTACCAGCTTGCCTGCCTGGTTCTTGCCGCCGCGCTCGGGAGCACCATGGCATGGGCCCTTGATGCGGGAGAATTGCCCCGAGGCGAGACCGAGCCGAAAGGCAGGGGGCAAGATGCCATCCAGGCATCGCCACCGGTCGATGCTCGGCACTATAGCTATGCCATCGGCATGGAGATTGGCACTAATTTTCGCCGAGATGGGATCAGCCTCGATTTTGATAGCCTGCTGGCGGGCCTGAAAGATGCTTTGGCTGGGGCCAAACCACGGTATGACCAGAAAACCTGTATGCAAGCCTTACAGCAACTCAGCCAACAACGGATGACAACGATGACCCAGCGCAATAAGCAATACTTGGAAGAGAATAAAAAGGCCCCAGGAGTCAAGGTAACCGCCAGTGGTTTGCAGTACAAAGTGCTTAAACAGGGTACCGGGGCCACGCCCAAGGCCTCGGATACGGTCAGCACCCACTATCGAGGGACACTGATCGATGGTACCGAATTCGACAGTTCCTATGCCCGCCGCCAACCGGCCACCTTTCCCGTGGGAGGAGTTATTCCTGGTTGGACCGAAGCGCTGAAAATGATGAAAGTAGGCGATAAATGGCAATTGGTGATTCCCAGTGAATTGGCGTATGGACCTCGCGGCGCGGGAGATGTGATAGGCCCGAACAGTACATTGATCTTTGAAATTGAACTGCTTGGAATCGAAGGGAAGTAGATAGGGCTGAGGTAAATTCAACTTTGCCAATCATCCAACAGGCTGGGCAACCAAGCTGGGGAAAAATGCAGGATGATCAGGCCCGCAGTCGCGGTTGGTTATTCTGCGTATTTGTCCCATGCTTACAACCCCTTGCTCCAATGTCCTCAATAACTTACCCCTCTGTCAGGTTGCCTGTTTTGCGAAACGACCGTCGGAAGATTAGATGGATTGAGTAGTTAATAGGGAATTTTTCAAAATCGGAACGTCCTAACTATCACAATCGCTTGAGGTGAGCTATAATCGCTGGAGTACCCAGTTTTCTTATTCCAGCAGGGTTGCTTGGCCTGTGGGGCGGCCCCACGGCTTGTATTATCAATGGAATTGTTGTTGTGGACTGTAATTTTAGGAGGGGAACGATGTTACGTCGTATGATGTGCCTGCTCCCAGCAATCTGTTTGTTGGTGGTAGGGGGTCCAGGGGATGCCTGGGCATGTCGTGGTAAGAAGTGCCGGACGAGTTGTAGCTGTAAATGTGAAACGGTTTGTGACAGTGGCTGTGCCGAATGTGCACCGGCCGAATGTGCACCGGCGATGGTCACGAAAACCGTGATGGTGCCTACCTACGTCACCGAAACCCGTACCGTGAAGTGTACCGAGTACAAGAAGGAGCAGCGCACTCGTACCTATACCGTTAACAAGCGGGTGTCCTATACCGAAGATAAGACGATCAACTACACCGTCATGGTGCCCGAGACTCGGACCAAGACCGTGACCTACAACGTCTGCAAGCCGGTCATGGAGACCAAGACGAGTACCTACACGGTCCAGGTGCCCTACACCGAAAAAATTGAACAGACCTACCAGGTACGCGTGCCGCATTACGAGAATAAGACGGTATCCTACCAGGTCCGGGTTCCTTACACCGAACAGGTGGAGCAGACCTACACGGTCCGGGTGCCCAAGTACGAAGAGAAGACGGTATCCTACCAGGTCCGAGTTCCTTACACCGAACAGGTGGAACAGACCTACACGGTACGAGTGCCTTACACCGAAGAGCGTCAAGGAACGCGAACGGTGACCCGGCGCGTACCAGAGACGACCACCAAGACCATCACCGTGCGTGGCGGCCATTGGGAGACGCAGACCGTCGAAACCACCGATGCCCGTGGTTGCCCACGCGTTTGCTGCAAACGTGTTTGGGTGCCGACTTGCGAGCAAAAAGAGATTCAGTGCACCACGTACAAGTGTGTCACCGAGAAGGTCCCCTACACCTACAAGGTTTGTTTGACTCGTTGCGAGCAGCGCACACGCAAGGTATGCGTGCGTAAATGCCGTACCGAGACGCGTGAGCGGACTGTGAAAGTATGCAAGATGGTTTGTGAACCGCGTACCCGTACGGTATGCGTGCGTAAATGCCGCACCGAGACGCGTGAGCGGACCGTGAAAGTATGCAAGATGGTTTGCGAACCGCGTACCCGTACGGTATGCGTACGTAAGTGTCGCACGGAAGAGCGTACCCGCGAGTACCAGGTATGTCGAATGGTGACGGAGCAGAAACAGCGGGAAGTGAGTTACACGGTATGCGTGCCTCAGCAAAAGACCCGCACTTGCACCGTGACGCGTTATAAGTGCGTGCCGGAAGAGAAAACCCAGACCTACACCGTATGCGTGCCGGTCCAGGTTGAAAAGCAAGTGGAAGTAAAAGTGTGCAAGATGGTTGCCAAAGAAGTTCAGGTGCCAGCCTGCAACACTTGTGGTTCGGCTCCTGTTGCCAGCAATTGCGGTTGCAACTGATTGCAGCAACTGTCCACAATGGGATTGCCAAGGCCGGGTTTCTCAGGAAACCCGGCCTTTTTGGTTTGCCGACGGGACGCTGTCGCGATGGGGCGGGCTTCGGCGGTATGGTCAATTTGGGTAATGTGTGGAAAATCCAATCGCAAACGTTGAAATCCAGCCCATTGATGGAATCCAAATACTCTTGTACCTCTTAATGTGAAACGTTATATACGCAACCCCGGTGACATTTGCTTTCCCCCTAGGAGACTTTCTGGCAATGAAAGGCATTCTGTTTGCATGCATATCCATTGCCAGCATGGTCTGGGGCGCCAGTGGAATCGCCCAGGAACTGGCATTTCCTGCCGTTTTTCCGCCTCCCGGTAGTGGCTTGTCCAGGCTTCCGGCGGTTGATCCGCCAAATGCCGATCTGGTAGATTCTGAATTGTTTACCGGGCCCGCTCCCTCCGATGCCAGCATGGCGGGGTCGGCGGTTGGGGCAGATGAGGAAGCCAAAGCTTCGCCCGCCATTGTTCCTGAACTCATTCCGCCACCCGATGCGTTGCTATCGGTAACTCCCGTCGACGAAATGCTCGAGCCATCCCCGCAGTGGTATGAGCTGCGCCGCTGGTTTGGGCCGGACCCTTGGAGCATCCGTTACGAGCTGGGCATCAATGGAAGTAAAGGTGAAAACGGAACCTTCAGCATGCGGACCGGCGGAGACATCAAGCGCGAAACCGAGAACTGGAAAATCGACTCCAGCATCTCCTACAACCAAAACCGATCCAATCGTGTGGAGACACAAAATAACGCCAAGTTTGACTCGCGTGTTGACCGATTGCTGGGCGACTCGCCCTGGACCTTGTATTTTCTGACCAATCTACTCTACGACAAGTTTCAAGCATTCGATATGCGCCTCGCGTTGAATACCGGGGTTGGTTTTCATTTTGTCGATTCCGAGTCCTTGAAACTGCTGGGGCGATTTGGGGCAGGTGCTTCCCGGGAATTTGGCGGCCCGGAAGATCGCACATCGCAGGAATTGCTCTATGGTCTCGACTACGAGCATCAACTGTCCAAAATGCAACGTTTCACGGCTAAGGTCGACTATTTTCCCGAATGGAATGATTTCAATCAGTACCGAATCGTGAGCGATGTGGCGTGGGAAATCGACTTGGATCGGCCGAAAAACGTCAGTCTCAAGTTATCCGTGCAAGATCGGTATGATAGCACCGCGGGCGAAGTGGCTCCCAACCTGTTCAATTATGCGGTCCTGATGATCTGGAGCTTGTAATCGGTGTGCAATTCGGGGTAGTGGTGGTGGATCATCGCTTTCGGTAGCATGGGACGGCTATGGATGAACAACTGTTGGCCAAACTGGAGCGAACCTTACGGCGGGAGATGCCGATTTGTGCGGCCATGGAAATTGCGGTCGCCTCCTGGGATCACGCTTTCCAGGGAGGGGGCCAACTGGCCATGGGCATGCCGCTGGTGCCCAATCGCAATCATCAAGATTCCGCATTTGCTGGCAGTCTCAACGCGCTGTGTACGGTGGTGGGTTGGGGAACCATGTTCTTGCTTCTCCAGCAGCAGAATCTATCGGGCAACATCGTGATCCGTCGCGGCAACATCCGCTACCGACGGCCAGTCCGTATGCCGCATGTTATGGCTCGGGGCTTGCCCTTGGATCGAGAAGCGGTTGATTATTTCTTCGAATTACTGCGCAGCAAAGAGAAATCGAAGCTCGACGTGGCGGTGGAAATCGTCGATGCTCAGGGACCGTTGGTCACCTTCAAGGGCTCGTACGTCGTGCAGCGCTAGTCCGCTACGAGCTGACTAACGGACTCTCGAGTCACGGGCTGAATGATGCCCCGTTCGGTGATGATGGCGGTGATCAACTCGGCAGGAGTGACGTCGAAGGCCGGATTGTAGACTTGGGCCTTTTCAGGGGCCGTACGGCAGCCAAAACTGGTTGTGATTTCTGCCGCGGGCCTTTGCTCAATCGGGATATCATCACCTGAGTCGAGCGTCAAATCAAAGGTGCTGGTGGGAGCGGCGATGTAAAATGGCAGGCTATGGGCTCGGGCCAGAACAGCCAGGCCATAGGTGCCGATTTTATTGGCCGTATCGCCACCATTGGTAATGCGATCAGCTCCCGTAATCACCGCTCGCACTCGGCCCTCGCGCATGACTTGAGCGGCCATGCTGTCGCACAGTAGAGTGGCATCGATGTTGCGCTGGGCCAATTCCCACATCGTGAGGCGTGCTCCCTGTAGCAGGGGTCGAGTTTCGTCGGCAAATACGTGTGGTCGTTTCCCCTGGGCCGCCAGTGCGTAGAGAACTGCCAGGGCCGTGCCGTCGCCGCCCGTGGCCAGGGCGCCCGCATTGCAGTGCGTGAGAAACCCGGAACCAGCGGGTAGATCGTCCAGCAATTGAGCCCCGTGCCGGCCAATCGATGCGCATTGTTGGCGGTCTTCCTCGTGAATCGTGCATGCTTCCCTCAGCAGTCGTTGGGCCAGGTCTCGGGAGGAACCGCAAGCTGTCGTTGTTGACTGGATTTCCGTAATCGCATCCCGCATCCGCTGGAGGGCCCAAAACAGGTTGACCGCAGTGGGGCGACTGGTCGCCAGGTGATCACAAGCTTTTATGGCCAGTTCCATGGCCGACTGCCACCGCTGGGGGCTGTCCGGGTCAGTTTCCAGTATTGGCCGCAAACTCAAACATACCCCATAAGCGGCGGCAATGCCGATGGCTGGAGCTCCACGGACGCGCAGCACACGGATCGCTTCCCATACTTCCTGGACCGTGAGGCACTCGATTTCCACGACTTGAGTTGGCAGGCAGGTTTGATCGAGCAGTTCCAGATGGCCATCCGTTTGGCCTACCCAGCGAAGTGTTTCCGGTTGCGTCATTTTGTAGCCTTGCTATCGGGATGGTTTGGCCTCGTTTTGGAATGCATACTAGCCGCTCATCCGCGGTTCATAATCGAATCCAAACGTTTCGGCCACGGCCCGGTTGTGCACATGCCCGGCCCTCAGGTTGACGGCTCGAGCGACGGGCGGTAGGGCTTGGGCTGCGCCGACGAGGCCCCGGTCGGCAATTTCCAGGACCCATGGCAAAGTGACATTGCAGAGAGCGAATGTGCTGGTGCGGCCTACCGCGCCAGGCATGTTGGTCACGCAGTAATGGACCACCTGATGAACGATGAAGGTTGGTTTGCTGTGGGTTGTGGGGCGGGTCGTGGCAAAACAGCCACCTTGGTCGACCGCTACGTCAATCAGCACGCTGCCAGGCTTCATGCGTTTGAGATCTTCCTGCTCGATCAGGTGGGGAGCTTTGGCTCCGGGGATCAATACGGCGCCGATTACCAGGTCCGCCCGCTCGATCTGGTCCCGTATCGTGTGACGATCGCTGAACAGGACATCGACATTGGGTGGCATCACATCGGCCAGATAACGCAATCGATCCATATGGATATCCAGGATTGCGACGTTGGCGTTGAAGCCGGCGGCGATTTTAGCCGCATTTGCCCCCACGACACCGCCACCGAGGATCGTGATGTTGGCCGGGGCAACACCCGGTACGCCACCGAGTAGAATGCCGCGGCCCATTTGTGGCCGCTCCAGGTATTTAGCACCTTCCTGGATGCTCATTCGCCCGGCCACTTCGCTCATCGGAGTCAATAAAGGCAGCCGGCCTTGGTCGTCCGAGAGTGTTTCGTAGGCGACAGCGGTGGCTCCGGAGTGGAGCATTGCTTCGGTCAGTGGGCGATCCGCCGCAAAATGAAAGTAGGTGAATACGGTTTGGCCCGCGCGAATCCAGGGCCATTCGCTCGGTTGTGGTTCCTTGACCTTTACGACCAGTTCCGCCCGGGCAAAGACTTCCTCAGGACCAGCAACCATTTCGCATCCATGACGAAGGTAGTCGTGATCGGCCAGACCCGAGCCGAGGCCGGCGCCTGCTTCGATGAGTACCTGATGTCCGTGCCGCACTAATTCCTCAACCCCAACAGGCAGCAAGGCGACCCGGTATTCGTCCGGCTTGATTTCTTTGGGAATGCCGACAATCATTGGATTTATCCTCCCTGCCCTACGGTGACCGCACTCGGGTAGTGTAACAAATACGAGTTGCCATGGGAGGAAGTTGTAAAAGGCTGACAATGTGCAAAGGGAATCGAGAAAACCATGACCTGCCCATCGGTTTTGCCACCATCGAATGGAAATAAGAGCGGTCCGGGCAGGGGCCGTTTGCCGCTGCTGGTGATCGCTGTGGGGCTGATGGTGTGGGGTGGTTTTTTAGCCTTGGGAGCCTATTTGGGGATCTCCGACCAGGCCCCCAGCCACGACCCGCGGCGGGCCTGGGTCATGCTCATCTCGAGTGGCGGTTTTTTGCTGTTTTGGCTGTTTGCCCTGATGCTGCGTGGCCGCCGCCTGCGACGGACCTCGCACCGGCAACAAAAACCAGGGCAAAAGTGACGATATGGTCACTAGAATAGCCCCCTCCCCCCTGCCATTCCGGATTCCGAATTTATAATAGTCCCTTGCTGGACTGTGGGAGAGCCTGTAGACTGGTGGATTCCCATGGTGCTAAAATCATCTTCCCCAGGGCTCTCGCCTTATGCAAAAGGGCGCCTTATGCAAAAGGGTCCTGGTTTAGGTGCACTCGCCTTGGGGGCCCAACTACACATCCCATACTGGAAGTACCCACCGATGAAAACTCATCTGGCCACGCAGAAGACGTTTATGGCCAAGCCTGGCGATGTAGAGCCCAAGTGGCTGCTGGTCGACGCAACCGATAAAATTGTTGGCCGCCTCGCCAGTGAAATAGCAGTCCTGTTGATGGGCAAGCATCGGCCCACCTATACGCCACACATCGACACGGGCGACTACGTAGTCGTAACCAACGTTGAAAAGATCACTTTTTCTGGTAAAAAGTGGGAGCAGAAGAAATACACCTGGTACACCGGCTACACGCGGCTACGCTCGGTAACCGCTGGCGTACGGCGCGAGCGTCAGCCCGAATTGATTTTACGCGAGGCCGTTCGGCGAATGCTTCCCAAAAGCAAGCTCGGCCGAGCCATGTTGAGCAAACTGAAAATTTATGCCGGTTCCGAGCATCCCCACATGCCGCAGCAACCGGAGCCGACGGAATTGGCGCTGTAGTCAGTCTGCTGGCCGCGCCGAACTTTCCGACGTGGCCGCGAGGGGGAGTTGATCGATTGGCGAAGATGAGAGTCGCGACCAATCGGAAAGATTCGTTTGGCGGTGGGATCTGGCCAAGCCGTTAGTTGGTCGGTCCATTAAAATCATCTAAAAATCAGCGTAGGTAGCAAGCAAGTAAGGATTGAACCTCCATGGCAACAGCAAGTACTGAAGCTCTTGGCACAGGGCGACGCAAAACATCGGTCGCGCGTGTGCGAGTGCGCGAAGGCAGTGGTCAGATCACCATCAATAAACGGGTCATGGAGGAATTTTTTTGCACCGAACAGGATCGGAATACCGTGATTGCTCCATTGAAGCATTGCGAAGTACGTGATCAGGTCGATGTGATCATCCTCGTGCATGGTGGTGGCACCACCGGCCAGGCGGGAGCCTGCATGCAGGGCATTGCTCGTGCTTTGCTCAAACATGACAGCGATCTACAGGAAAAGCTCCGCGAAAAGACCTTCCTGACCCGCGATGCACGCATGAAAGAGCGAAAGAAACCTGGCCTGCATGGAGCACGGCGCGCTTCGCAGTTCTCGAAACGCTAGCTCTGCCGATATCTGGCCAAGCCCCTCCCCTTGTGTGGCACGCTCTGGAGCCAGGGCAAGAGATGATGAGAATACCAACAGGCGCGAGCCCCCTGGCGAAGGGCGTGGTCGGCGCGCAGTGGACTCCTCCGTAAGCTTCCCGGGGCGACGCACCACGCCCTTCGTGCCTCAGGGACGTGCCACACGAGGCTGGGTGCGAAGTGCGTTCCTGCATTCTTTCCCGGCCAACCCGGAAAGATTCGTTTGGCTATGACCCTTCGGTCAGCCCGAAGACCTGGTCCATGTTTCGGCAGATTTCCTGGAGTCGGTCTGGGCCTCCGCCGCCCACTTCGGCCGCGGCCCAGCCGGTGTAATGAATTTCGGCCAGTGCCCGCCGAACGTCCGCCCAGTCGAGATCTCCCTTGCCGATTTTTGTGAATCGGTCCTGCTTGCGTGAAAATCCTTTCAGGTCGAGCTTGACGATCCGCGATCCAAGCATGCGGATCCAATCTCCCATGCGGCCATATTTCCAGTGGTTGCCAATGTCAAGCTGCATGCCGACCCAGGGGGAGTTGAATTGGTCCACGTACCGGACAAACTTGTCTGCCGTCTGCTCGTGGCCTCCGTTGTGATCGTAGAGGAACTGGTTCCAGACATTCTCGATCGCGATGAAAACACCCAGTTTGGCGGCCAGTGGTATTGCCTGGGAAATATTGTCGATCGACCGTTGCCAGATCTTGCTTTCCGGGCCATCGCTCCCTTTGCCGACGACCAGGAGCACGGTGTTGCCGCCCACCGCATGCGTGTCGCGCAGCGCCTGCTTGAGTGTTTTCAAGGCTTCCGCCCGTTCGTCGGCCGAAGGGCTGGTATGGCGAATGTTCCAGTGGTTGGCACAGACACTCCCATCGACCGGCAACCCGGACTCGGCGATCGCTCCTTTCGCCTCTTCAACGTTTGTGCCGGGCAAATTCAGCTCGATCCCCTCAAAACCGGCCGCTTTGGCCGCCTTGAATTTGTCGGCCAGGCTGCCCTCTACCTTGACCATGCCGATCTTGAGTGTCTTGTAGAGCCGGCCATTCAGGGTTCCGGTCGTCGGTTCCGCTCCCATGGCGGTACTCGCCAGCAAGGGACTGGTCGCGGTAAGGACTGCCGAAGCTTGCAGAAAATGACGGCGGGACAAGTTGCTTAGCGTGGGCATGACATCTCCGGCAGAAGGAATCGGTACGGTAGTGATAGATTGCAGCGTAAATTGCCCCAATGCAGGCGTCAAGCGCGGCCTGTGGCTGTAGTAGCAAGTGGAGAATTGCATGGAGGCAGGATTCCAGAGGGCATGAGCCGAAGGCGCTAGCCTCGGGTGCCCGTCGGAATTGGAATAGCCGGCACAAGTCCATGGCAGTGGAGTTGAGGCAGGATTCCAGAGGGTCTGAGCC
>JAJRWS010000658.1 GCA_024276705.1 Planctomycetota bacterium
GGAAGTCCCCGGTCATCCCTATCGTCTTCTGCTGGGCTACCGGCACCTTGCGGCCATGATGGGCAATGCTGATGAAAGCCCACGCTGACAGAGGCTCGTGCTTGTAACTCAGGGAAGCCGAAATATCCTACTTAAAATCGGGAAGTTATTTATCTGCCGCCTTTTACGTCTCGATTCTCCTGCTGTATTAACACGAACGGTTCGAACAGGCCGTAACCGAGGGTGTCGTACTGCGGCCCGGCGGGCGGACCCGTTTTTGGACCTTGCTGGAAGGCGCTGGGCCATGCCTTGCCGACCATGTGGCCGGCGTGGTGCGGGCCAAGGGTGTTCTTGAGGGTGCCGACCACGACGACTTCGATCGTATTGCGACCTGGTTGGATCGAATTGGTCACCTCGCACTCCCAGGGAGCATGGGCAATGCGGCCGGCGACTTTGCCGTTGACGATCACCCGGGCCACGCTCCCGTACCAATCCGGCAGTGAAACCCGGTAGGAGCCTTGGGGCTCGGGCAGGTCGAACTGCTCGGTGTACGCCACGCCAGTGGCGTAGAACGGATATCCTTGCCGGTTCCAGCCGCCCGTCTCACGCGGTTGGATTTGCAAAGGTTGCGGCGGCCCAATGGTGTAACCAGCAGTGGCCGGTTGCAAGGAGAAGTCGCCGAGCACGTAAACAGATTCCAGCTCGTGGTAGATCGTCATTGGCCGGGCGGTGAGCGTAACACGATTCTCGCCGACCTTGGCCGCCCGGCCAAGGTCGATCCGGCCGAACGACTTGTCGAGCCACCACTGGCCCGGCTGGGCCATGACCGGCTGGCCATTGCAGGCAACCGCATACAAATCGGGCCGCTCCACGACCAACTGCAGATGTTCGGGCACCTGCTGGTCGATCGTAAATCGGTAGACCGCTTGGAAGCCGCTCTGGGGCGGGAATTTTCTGGTGATTAGCTCGTCGCGAAACTGGACCGCGCTGTCCCACGGGTTGCGGGGCATGCCATTGCGGGCAAAGACGAATTGTTGGGCCTGGTAAAAATAGGCATTCTTGAGCGTTTCGTCTCCCACGGTCACATCGACAAAATCGAGCGTCAGGACGTTGGGCTCCAGCGGCCGTAATGTGACCGGGCCCAAGGGCTGGACAGTCGCGGTCGTGGTCGAAGTTTCGGCCACGGACGGGCCCGGTGCATCGGCGAGAAACAACAGCAGGCTGCCACAGGGTGGTAAATCGTATTCCAGTTGAACCCCGTTCTGATCGGCAACGAACGGGTACGATCCTACCGTGCCCCGTTCGAGATCCCATTGCCGGACGTCGTGAGCTCGGGACTCCAGAGTTCCCGTGCTATGCTGGTCGATACTCGTATTGACCAAAAACAGGAACTGGCCATCGTCGAGTCGGCGCCGGTGGTGGAACAGCAGGCCCCGATCGCCTTCCGCCCGGCGAATCGTCAAACCCGCACAGGCTTGCTGCTGCATGGCGTCGATTGCATCGCTCTGGCTCAGCTGGCGCCAGCCGGAGGCGGTAGCCAACTTTACGCCCCGATCGGAAACTTGCCCATCGACTCGCTGAGGTGGGACGCAACACGCAAGAAGCAAACCTCCTGCAGCCGTGTACTCTTCTAGCAAACGCATGGTCGGACTATTGAGATTCTCGGTTCGCGGCGGCAATACCACCAGGTCGTAAGCCCGCCGCCCTACCACCAACCGGACCGGACCTCGAACTGTCGAATTCCGGTTCCCATTGTCCTCGCCGACCCTGCCCTCATCAATTCTGCCCTCATCGACCCTGGCTCCATTAATCCTGGCCCCATCAATCCTGGCATGCCTGGCCATAATATCCTCGCAGCCCATGTCGTACTCGACCTGGGCAGCTTCCAAGCGATTGACCATCTCTTGAAAAGTATTGCCGAGCGAGTCAAGCTCTTTGCGGGTGGACTTATCGGACTGGTACATCCAAGCGCTGGTCGTCGGTTCCAGCAGGAGGACCCGGTGGACCTGCTCCCCCGAGGAAAGGGCCAAGGACAAGCGGGCGAAATAGTCCGCCTGCCCCTGGTAGTCTTGCCACCAGGGGGTGTGGTAGGAAAACGATTGCGGATGATCCCGCTTGCGGGCTCCACGAATCGTTACGTAGGAAAGATGCTGGTTGAGCGTGTTGACTCCCAGGACGTAAAGCCAGTCGCCGATCCGTTTCATGTCCTCGAACCGCAGATCCCAGCCGCCCGCGCCATACGCCTCGCAGAGCGTACGCCGGCGGCCAAGCTGGTTGGCAACGCTGGCCAGTTCCCGCACGGTCCGGGCGTTGCCGAACTGGCCATGCACGTCCGTACTGTACTGGTTCATCAGGTTGTCGATCGCCGGGCGTTGATGCCAGGCATACATGGCCATGTTGTCGGGACCGTGCGACGCACCGGGCCAGCCGTGTTCCCAGTAATGGCCGGTGAATTCCAACTGGTTCTTTTCGCAATATTCATAGCACGGCTTCGCCCACCGCTCGATAAATTTCTCCAGCAACAACTGATGGTAATTATGCCGCACCTTGCGCCAATCCCCCACTGGCCTGACCAGGCTGGGCAGATGCTGCATGAGGTCGTAATCCCAACGCTGGCTGAAGTCGTCGGCCAGGTAATCCCCCCAATGAAGACCGCCGGCGGGAGCCAAATGGGGTTCATCGGTAAAAACGCCCGGCACACGCCGACCAAACTGCTGGCCGATTTCGCGCCGATAAGCGTCCAGGGTGATTTCAATAAATTTTTCGGTGACTCCCGGCCGGAGCAGATCGACGTAATACTTGCCGCCGAACCAGCCCGACGTGGGGGCCAACCGTAACGAAGCGGTCAAATACCGGCCCGCGGGCAACGACTGGCCCGCGCGGACCGGAGCGGTCACATTTTCACACCCGTCTTCGGTCAATCGATAGGCGGCAACCAGATCGTCGGCCACTTTGCCGGGCTGGTCACTTTCGCTGAAATGTAATCCCTGACCGCGTGACTCGGGCATCGCTTCAGGCACCAGGCCTCCGGCAAAACCTGAAGGGTAGGAATTTTCATCGTAGATCCAGACGTTCATGTCGAGCCGCTCGGCCTCGTCCAAAGCGACTTTCCAGAGACGGAACCAGTCCTCGCCCAGGTAGGGAGTCATCAGCCCCGGACGGGGATGAACCCAGACTTGCCGGACATGTTGCCCGGAGAGATCCCGCAGCGTACTGCGTATCTGCGTTTCGGTCAGCAGGTCGTTCCAGACCCACAGCGGCCCCGAACTGTACTGCCGCGGCGGCTGGGCAAACTGGGCTCGGACGCCAGCGGAATCGTCGCCCTTCGCCAGCGAGGAAAAAGCTGCGGAGAAGCCGGTAAGCATCAACGCCATGGCCAGGACCAGCGGAATCGAGCGAGTCATCTTGCCCCCTATGGAATGCTTCAAAAATAACTTTGTGCTTTGGAATCACCATGGAAAAGCAGGCGTGCGGATGGTTGAAGTGCGATCGATGATTGATGAACTGCATAAAGAGCCACTCTTCAGATCATCGATTCCCACATCACATCACACATTCTAAAAACCGGCTTCCAGCCGATAATCAAATTCATTGCAGCCTTGCTTCTTGAGCCAGGCGGTCATCCCCAACGCGCTGGCCCGCATCCGCCCACGCGGCTGCCAATGCAGTTCCAGGTGGCGGCCATGACGCTCGACACGCCCCCAGGCCCTGGCATCGCCATGGGCTCCGTGGTCGCCTGACGTCTTGTTGTTGGCTTGTTTTCCACCGGTCCAGGGTGGCGTGCGGCCCGGTACGGGAGCAGTTTGAAAGTAGGAGCTGGCCTCTCGTTTGATCGTCTCCGCGGCCGCTTCATCCGGCGCGTTACAACGGAGCAGGATGGTCCCAGGCTGGGTCCCATCTTTATCCGCATAGGGCAACACATCGGGAAGGATCCTCACACTGGTGGTAAACTTGATCGGTACCGGCGCACCAACGTCGTAGGTCAACTCGACAAATGCAGCCGTCCAACCTTTTTTCGGTGCCGACAGCCTGGCCACATAGACGCCATCGCCCTGATCCTCAAGCGACGTGCTGGTGTACTTCGGACCGAGCGACTCGATGCGGAAGTCCCGCGCGTTAGGATTGGTGGCTTGCCAAAGCTTGACCTGCTTGGGCTGCTCGACCGTCTGCACGCGAATCGAGCCATCTTCCTCGAATTCCCAGGTAAATTCGGGGCGCCGTTTTCCATTGACGATCATCCAGTAGAAGGCCGCGATGCTCTCCACCGCATCGGAACCGCCGAGCCCATGGTCGGCGTTGGGAACATAGCGTAAATGCTTTTCACCCTGAAGCTTGTCAAAATAGAATCGCGAGGAATCCGGCAGAAAGAACTGGTCGCCCGATCCGTTGACCAGGAACTTGGGCATTGTCAAACGGTGCCGATAAGAATAGGGATCGACCAGTTTGTAGAGCTCGGCCGTGCGCGGATCATCCATCCGCTCCATGATCCGGTGGGCGACATAATCGCCTACCGATGGCGCCCAGAAACCGTAAGCCGCATGGTGATGCAACATCGAGGCTCGGGTGTTCAGCACGTCGATGACAATGGGAATGATGGCCACCACACGATCGTCCACCGCGCCGGTCAACCAGGTTGTCCAGCCTCGTTTCGATCCTCCCGCTACGACGAATTTGTCGACTACTTTCCCATCCTCGCCCGAGGATGCCTCCTGGTCCAAAGACTTTATAAGGGCCGTGATCGTATCCATCGCCCGGACCGCGCTTTTCACCATCGGATTCCGTGCAGGCCAGGTGGCATCGCCCGTTTTGAGAAACTGGTCCCACGTGTAACCGATCAGGTCGTCTTCCACCCGTTTCTGGCCATCTTGGTGGAATACGAGCGGCTGATTGGGGATCATTTTCAGTTCCGCCACGACCGTACCGGTTGTTTTGGCAATTTTTAACACAATGTCATCCGGTTTGCCGGGCGGATCGCCCCCATTCCGGCCTCCGCCGATCATCAGAAAGCCGATCTCCGATTTAACATTGTCCGGAACAGTGACCAACAGCCAGTGTTGCCACTGGGGTCGATCGACTTCCTCCGAGGTACGCCAGGTCTGAGAAATCATGTCGATGACAAACGTTTTGCCACCCGGATGGGGAAGGGTCTTGACGATTTTCCAGGAATAACTGTTGTCCGGTTTGGCGATGTAGTCATCCAGGGCCGTTTTACTTGGGAGTCCCTCCTTGGCCACTGCGGGCGTAAAACTAATGAAGATCGCAAGCCCAAGGGCTCTCAGCCACACGAGGCGTCTACCGCTGCACAAAGTCGTTTGGTTACCCATGACAACTGGCTCATGATTCATATTTTTCATTCCTCTTTCTCGTGGACGTGGCCAATAAGGCAAGTGGATTCATTCGTTTCGCTAAGCAGTGTCATTTCCACATGCAATAGCCCTCTTATACGCTTATACACATTACGTGTAAAATGGTTGCGAAGCAAATCATGAGGAGTCCAGATAGAGCTGTTATCCTTTGTCGGATTAGGATCCGGTAGACGGCCTTGGCAACTGGTCGATAAAAGCCGGATCGCTGGCCAGAAATGGATGTTTGTACTGTTCCGAACTGGCTCCGGGCTTTGCCAGACGCTTCTTTCGCAACGCGGTCCATGTGCCTGCGGGAACGCAGCCGATCGAGACACTTTGCAGCCGCTTGGATTGAAGACGGTCTTCGTATTCGACGTTCATCTCCGACAAACGGACGTCTACTTGCCTGGCAAGATTCCGTTCGGCCGCTGCCTCGAGCCGAGTCTCGATAAGCAACACATACTTCGGCGGATCTCCAGTCGTGGGAGCGAGCACGAAATGCTCCATGCTCAGCCCTACGTCCTGCAAGGCTGCATGCACACCGCGCACGACCTGAAACTCGCTAAGCTTTTCGCCGGCCAGACTGGAGAAATGGGCGCCTTTGCTGATAAATTCCAGTTGCGGACATTGGCCACGGTAACCGACACATCGGACCACGTCATGGATATCGTACCGGTAGAGTCCATTGGATGTCGTTGGCAGAATGTAGTAGTCTTTGCCTTCCTCCAGTTGGTGGCACTCGAGAACCGTCGGTTTGGGATGATCGTGCTCTTCTTCGGGGATGAACTCGAAATAGTGGGAGATGTAGTCGAGGAATCCAGCGCTCTGGCCATCTTCGAAGGGCGTGGTCATCCTCCCTTCGCTGGCCGACAGACCGTGATCGCGCAGGACCGCACTGCCATAGTACTCTCGAACCTTTGGCAGGTAGCTCCCCACCGATCCTCCCGTCCAGACAGCCAGGACGCTCATGCCTGGCCAGAAATCTCGCGGATACAGGTGGCCCGTCCGCTCGACCAGCTTCTCCAGTTGGCGGGCCCGCCTTGGCTGACAACGTGACAAGCGGCGCCGAAGTGCTCTGCGAACTTCGTCCGGTATTTCGAATCGAGTCGACAAGGTACCATCGTGAATGTCTCGGATCAACGACTCGCGTTGGGCATCCGCCAGACGTGCCAAATTCAACAAGGTCAACGGGTTGGCAGTGACTACCATGCCGATGTGACGCGTGGGGAGTGCCAGGCGCAAGGCAACATACTGTTTGCTGGCAGTGTCATGGATTTTGTTGAGTACCGCGGGCAGGATGAAGAGTGGTCGGGTGAGCCATGGACGTGTTTCCGCCGCCAGGCCACTGACATTACCACAGGGGATGCCGCCTTCGGTACGAAACTGCTGCCAGTCGCTGCTGAACTGCAACGTCGGTTTCCATAGAAGATCTTTGTGGTGCCAAAACACCCGGGCCCCCCAGATGTTCCAGCTCTTACGGTACTCACGAAAAAAATCGTTGGTGATGGGAATGTACTTCGATTCGCCGGTAGTCCCCGAAGTCATCGAAAACATCAACACTTCCGTGCCGGCGCCGAACATCGCGTTCAGGTCTCCACGCTTGACCCGCTCCACATACGGCCGGTAGTACTCGTAGGAGGCAACGGGCACTTGACGCCGAAAGTCTGCCACGGTCCGGATATCGGCAAAGCCGTGCTCGCGCCCAAACTGGCTCTCCGCGTGACGTCGAATTTTTTGCAACAGGACGTCGCGTTGAACCTGGGAAGCGTGCCGAGTTCCCGCAAGAAAACGGTGAACCGGGTACTGCTTCGCGCAGAGAAAGAGGTATCGTTCAATCATGGGTGTCCACTGCATCGATTCAGGCAAACACTCCATCGTAAGCACCCAGCAGGGGACATGCAAGTTGACGACTTGACGCAAGGAAATGGCCCATTCATAGTGAACCCTATGAAAGTCGTGATTCTCGGAGCAGGCGCGGTCGGCTCGATGGTGGGTGGACTCCTCAAGCATCGCGCACCGGAAGTGGATGTGCGGTTGCTCGCGCGTGGAGCACATGGCGAAGCGATGCAAGGGCAGGGAGGGGTCCACTTGCAGGGCCCCTGGGGAACCGTTCACGTCGCCCTGCCCGTAACCACACATCCGGCTGAACTTCGCGGGGCGGATTTTGTCATCCTTACAGTCAAATCTCAAGCCACCGAAGGGGCCATCCGTTCCGTATCGCAACACTTGAATGGAGCCGTGTTGATCTCGCTCCAAAATGGCATCAACCAGCACGTCCTGGCTGAATACGTGCCGGCGGACAAGTTGGTGATGGGATTGACCACCACCATCATCGCGATCCACGATCCGGGCTCAGTGGTGCTGGTACGAAACGGTCCGACTTTCCTCGGCCCAAGCACCAGCAATGCGTCCATGCATTCGGCGCAAATGGCCGCAGCCCTGCTCAAACCGACCGGACTGCCAATCGTGCTTCAGCCCGACATCCTCGGAGCGCAATACAATAAACTGGTCTTCAATGCCCTGGGGACGGCGGCAGCCCTGTCTGCCTCGGATTTTCTGACCGAGGCGATCCTGCATCGACCATGGCGCGATGCCGTGGGGATCCCACTACACCGGGAATCACTCGAAGTGCTTGATAGGACAGACACACGCATCCGTCGACTCCCGAGCGGTGCCGACGTCTACCGCATGGGGCGTCTGTTGCGCACCTTGAACCGTCCGGTGATTGGCCCACTGACCTCCATGGTAGCGCGTCGAATTACCGGTCGGCGTCCATTTCGCTTTTCGGTTCACCGCGATCTCTCGCAGGGCAAGTCAACCGAAGTGGACTACATCAATGGCGAGCTGGTGCGGCTGGCGAAAAAGTCGGGCATGCCCGCGCCGCTCAATGAAAAAATTGTGGAATGGGTGCACAAAATCGAACAGTGTGGAAAATTTTATTCGCGGGAAGAAGTGATTGCCATTTTTCAACAAGCAAAGGCCAATTCATAAAGTCACCAGTCCGGCGCCAATGGCCGCCATCAAGATCGAGCCGGGAAACACCCCAATGGCGGCGCACCACCAAAATCGGCTCAGCTTCACGCCGCCCGCTCCTGGCAACAGTGACCCCAGATGCCCTCCCAGCCAAGGCACCTGGCGAATGCCAATGAGAAAAGCCGGATGGTCCAGGGGGAATCGTTGCAGCCAGGCCGGAATGCGGTCCCGATGCGTATCCAACTCAAAATCCTTCCTGGCCCGTCTTCCCAGACCAAATTCCAGCAAGGCGGCCCCCCACCACCCCAGCCAACTGAGTGCCGTACCCAGAGCAAGACCATAAAAAGCCCCGTTTCCA
>JAJRWS010000659.1 GCA_024276705.1 Planctomycetota bacterium
CACGCCGATTGCATAGATTTCGGACCGAGCATTGATTCTCCACCAAAACGATCGCAGTAGGTAAATGGCCCCCGAACCAGCACCAGAAAGAAGAAGGATATCGAAGGCTGGCGTTGCACTGGTTAAAAGAAGGGACAGGGCACCTGCAGCAACCATCAACAAGACGGTACATAAACGCCCCACCAAGACCAGCTCCTTTTCCGACGCACTCGGCCTCGTAAACCGCTTGTAAAAATCATTCACCGCGTAGGAAGAGCCCCAGTTGAGGTGGGTTCCAATCGTGGACATGTAGGCTGCGATGATCGAGGCAATCACGATGCCTAAAAACCCGGGCCCCAGTTTGGAAACCATTGCCGGATAGGCAATATCGTGGGCCAAAATCGATTCATCCACATGAGGAAATGCGGTACGAATATCGGCGATCTCAGGGAAGCATACCAAAGAAGCAAAGGCCACGACAATCCACGGCCAGGGGCGTAAGGCGTAGTGGGCGAAGTTAAAAAAGAGGGTTGCGCCAATGGCGTTTTTTTCGTCCTTGGCCGAAAACATGCGTTGGGCGATATAGCCGCCACCGCCCGGTTCGGCTCCAGGGTACCAAGCGGCCCACCACTGAACGGCCAGAGGCATCAGCAAGAGGGGGACCCATTGGTTCGGGTCCGTAAAATCCGGAAAAAAGCTGATTTTCTCTGCTACTCGTGCGTCCAAAAGTAAGTCGCTCATCGAATAGTTGCTGGCCATCTGAGCTGCCTCGTCGGCTCCGATTGTACCGGCCTCGACCGCTCTAGCGGTGGCAGCCTTGCCCGCTTCGGAAACGGAAACTATCGCGGCATAAACGGCGCCGAACATCGCAAAGCTGTACTGAAACATATCGGCCCATAAACAGCCTTTGATACCCCCCAAGGTGGCATAGATAACGACACCTATTGAACCATAAAGAACGCACTCCCATTTTTCGGCACCGAACATTAGTGAACCGTACTTGATGATCGCAAGTGTAACGGTAGCCATTATGAGGACATTGAAAAACACCCCAAGGTAAATTGCGCGAAAGCCTCGCAAAAAGGCTGCGGGCTTTCCGCCATAACGCAGTTCATAAAACTCAAGGTCGGTCATCACTTCTGAGCGACGCCACAGTTTGGCATAGATGAACACGGTTATCATGCCGGTAACGAGGAAAGACCACCACGCCCAGTTCTTTGACACACCATCTTCACGAACCATTCCACAAACCAAGTTGGGAGTATCCGCGGCAAAAGTGCAAGCGACCATTGAAACCCCCAGCAACCACCAGGGCATCCCTCGCCCAGCCAGAAAAAACTCCGAAGAACTCTTGCCCGCAGAGCGAGAGGCCCAAATGCCTATGCCAATCACGATCGCAAAGAAAGTGACAATGATCCCCCAGTCGATCGTGTGTAGCTGGATTAGAGAGTTAGCAGGTGGCATGTTTTACTAAGGGAAAGGATATTGCAACTTCGTAATAGCGTTGCGTGAAAAAATCGAAGAGATAACAAAGAAGCAGGTAGACTACAGCCGAGGAATCACTCCCACACGCCGCAAGGCACCGGCCAGCCAGACGGCTACGAAGGCTTGAGCTATCGAGCGGGGACAACCGGTGCTGAATTGCGAGCCGAGTTCCCAATAGCCAATCGACGATCCAACGATCATCTCCCAGAGATCAAAGGAGGCGTAAAGGATAGGGATTAAGATGTAGGCAAACAACGCATTTTGGCCAGCGGATTGAAAAAGTTGGGACCAACGCTGAAATCCTTGGACATCGACAATCCAATAGATGGCTACCCAAATCAAAGCAGTAACTGCCGAGCACCAGAGGCCCCACGGCGGCGTGGCATTGATCTTGTTGACATAAAACATCGCACTTACATCGTGCAAAGTGTGCAGTAGATAGCCCCCTAGTGCCAAGCTGCCCGCGTATAAAATGGTCCAGCGGATTCGTTCCGAAGGAGATTGGAAAGGAGAATCGGTACGAAGGATAACGCCAAGGACCATTCCGGCTACAATAATCGCGGAGTGAGAACCGAGCATCGTGGCCACATCAACCCAGCGAGTTACCCACAGATCGGGGAAAGCGCCTGCCCAATCTGCGGCAAAGACGCAGTACAGCAAGGCCATTGCACCCACTAAGCCGGCTTGCTGATTTCGCACAAGCAAGTAAACGTAGGAGGCCACGAAATTGGCCCAGCCAATAAGGCCAAGGATGCCCCACCAACCGGGGCGCATTTCGATGAAACCGGGTTCTCCTTCACCGCGATAAAGGATCGCCAGGACAGCGAGCAGGGCAATGCCTATGCCGCGCAGTCCCCAAGCCATTCGTTGGCGTAGAACGGTTGACGTGTTCCAGGAGTTCCACGCAAGCAGAATACCTGCGTAAGAAAGTAGAATCCAAACAGGCCGGGCAACGGGGCCTTCATGGGAAAGCGTCTCCTGATTTACCATGAAGAAGCCAATCACGAGTAAGCCTAGCGTACGCAGCCAGATATGCCATTGAATCTTTAGAAGAGAGTCTCCTTTATCAAGACGACGTCCGACGGCTAGCGGAATTGACATCCCAATGATGAACAAGAATGCCGGGAACACGATATCAACAAACGTCATGCCATCGGCGTTCGAGGGCTCAATGTGCCTCATCCATGCCGGAGTTCCCGGGACGCCTGCAACGTCATTGACGAACAGCATGACGAGAATAGTAAACCCGCGCAGAACATCAATGGAGACAATGCGGTTGCCTGCCATCTGTATCGGTGTGTCCGCTTCCTTGGAAGAAGTCATGGTTTCCCTTAAGGTTTACTCTCTTCACAATCTACCGTGCGACTTCCCCGTCCTTGTCGGTCAAAGGCCCGAAGTTTAACCTTTCCATCCACTTGCACGGGTTGTTCGTATCGAGTGGAGCTGGGGGAAGGTTCGCTTCCATCGGTGGTGTACCGAATCGTTAGTCCAGGCAGGGCGATGTTGGCATGGAGCTTACCTTCTTCAATTTTCGCACCTGGCAAGGGAAGCCTGTAGTTGGAGCCACCGTGTAGGAAATCAAGGCGAGGCAATTCTCGTTGACCGAGTGTGTTGACAAACTGATTCCAAACCGTCTGAAACTCTTTTTCACGTTGCTGAGGGGCTTCTGCCGTCACCCAATCGGGTTGCTCAGCCCAGGCACGCTCAGCCACGGCGATGGCTCTCGGAAAAGCCATGTATTCCAAGCGATCGGAACTGCGAATGTACTCTCCCCAAAGCTGGCACTGGATGCCAAGGATTTTTGCTTGGCCTGCTTGTGTCAGACGTACCGAATCCGTAAATGTATCGGGTGCAAAGGAACGCCCCATGATATCGGCGTTGGCATTTTGGAAATAATCGTAGGGGGCAAACTCAAAAGGCTCTTTCAGATCGGTGTAGCCCGCCCAACTATGTCCGCATTCTTGTGGATGTTTGTCATGGGCAAGATCAAAATATAGACTGGTAGCATTGCAGAGTACGATATCGAATCCAGCATTCGCGAGTCGGTAGGCGTAATCCTCTTGCCCCCAGCCCCAAACATTGTTCCAGACATAGCCAGCCACCGGCTTTCCGAGGAAATCATGGTTCGGCTGCTTCCCACCGTTCTCATCCGGTGTTAATAGCATTTCTTCCCAGCCCGCCATCCGGAGGTTGCGTCGTTCCATTATCTCTAACATGCGGAGGAAAAAGTAATCTTGCAGAACCGCCTGTTCGAGTGAAGCTAGCTTGCCGGACTGGACCAATGCCTGACAAGCGGGCGATTTTTGCCAAGCTCCGTGAGGAACTTCATCTCCGCCCATATGGAATGTCTGCAAGGGAACCCCTGCCTGTTCGTAAAGATTGGCTATTTCACCCACGACCGTATCAAGGAAATGGAAGGTGGATTCAAGCCCGATATCAACGACATTACCATTCCAAAACTGTGCGGAGAGGTACTCCGATTTATCGTTAGGATCCCGCAATACAAATTCATTCGCCTGCTCGGGCTGTCCCGCTTGCATTAGACGCTTGCGGCGAGATTCGGTAGCGATAATTGCCGCCCGGGCATGTCCCGGGAAATCGAACTCAGGGATCACCGTGATGTGTCGATCAGCAGCGTACCGCAAAATTTCAACAAAGTCTTCTTGCGAATAAAATCCGGTTCCAGGGGTTTTCGTAGGATCGGGCCCTGAGCCGAGCGATGGCATCAAGCAATCTTGCTCATCGAGCGTATGGCCACGCCGGCTGCCGACCGTGGTCAACTCAGGAATCGCCTTGATTTCGACCCGCCAACCCTCATCATCCGACAAGTGCAGGTGGAGGCGATTCAACTTATAGAACGCCATCAAGTCGATCAGCTTCTTGACCGTTGCCTTGGATTGGAAATTACGAGCGACATCGATTAGCAATCCACGGTAGGGAAAGCGAGGGGCATCCATAATCTGCAAGGCGGGAAGTTTAAGCAAAAGCTGCGGCTCACCCCATGCTTCGATGGGAATGAGGCCTAGCAATGTCTGTGTACCGTAAAAAACACCCGCCGGGTCGCTACCAACAATCGTCGTGCCGAGGTCTGAATTCGTGATGAGCGTGTAGGCTTCGTACGAGTGATGTGTGTTGGTACGCAAACGAATGGTCCCGGGGGATTCAGACTCTTTGCGACTCAAGATCGTCTGGCCCAGGAAGTCCGACAGATGAGAAGCGAGTAGACGAGCTTCGTTCTCCAAGCCCGGGGTGTACGAGATCGACGCGGAAGCATCGAGCGTCACACTTCCATGACGTTTCTGCAAAGCAATCGGTGTCGGAAGAACAAGCGGAACTTGACCGGAAGGTAGTTCTGTGAGTTGCCGATTTTCTTCAAATCGAGAAGTGGCCGTAGGAACGAGCACTTCATCGCGTGGATGCCGACTTGTTTGCTGTTTTGAAATAAAGGGAGCGACGGTCACTTCCGTAACGGCAGATGGGGGCTCTTCTTTGCCGAGTGAATCGTAGAACACGAAGTAATGACCGCTAGGAAGATCGCATTCCTTGACCGCAGTGGACATGCCGTCGATACGAAACGTTCGACTTTCTCCTGGTGCAATTGGCGTGAACGCAGGGGTCGGTTGAAATCGATACAAGTCGCCATTGATCCGAGTGATCTGCACGCTGTCAGGTGTACTCTCAGGCAAGAGCAATTTTGACAGGGTGAAATAAAGGTGCCAGCCAGTGGCCTCCAAGGGGGTTCCGGCATGATTGGTAAGCGTCAGTTCCGTATAAAAACGTTCGCTTTCGGTTTCGGTATCGAGATAATTCTTTACGACCTGCCAGTTGATGGATATCTCCTCGCCCTGGGGATGCGATGCCAGACCAACGGAAGCAGCCGAGGCGTATCCCAGAGTAAAAAGAAAGAGAGTAGCAATGTATTTCATAAGGAGATTATCTAGTTGTCATACGGTGTGATTTCAAAAAGGCGACGTCCCGAGTCTTTCACGGCATGAGTGGTTTCCTTGCCATCAGGCCAGCGGACATTGATTTCCTGGAGGTGGGAGGAAGGAGGTAAGTCGAAGGTCTGTCTTGTCGTCGATTGAGATAAGTACCCACTGCCAGCGGTCACTTCTTTGGTGAGTTGTAAAGAAATGCCTTGAGAAAGCTCTATCCGAAGCATCACACGTGCCCCTAGTGCTTGGGGATTGCCGGGGCGACCGTGTAAATCGACCGTCACTAAGCGATTGGCAGAGGTTCCGTTGCGAGTGAAGGCCTTGAGTTGGCCATCGTTGACGGTAACGACAAAATCATTGCGTCCGTCCCCATTCAGATCGCAGGTGGCAAGTCCCATCGCGTCGCCCGTTACGACAAGGCCACTCTCTTTCGGGCTAACCGGATCAAAGGTTCCATCGCCTCGGCCTAGTAAAAGCTGGCTCATCCCGCCGTCCATGCGACCGGTCTCCACTTGCGGCGTGAAAAAGTTTTGGACGATATAGAGATCGAGGCAACCATCGCTGTTGATATCCGTTAATTGGGCACCAAAGGCGGGAGCAATTTGGGCGATACGCGGTAGCGGTTTGAACGTGAACTTGCCTGTGCCATCGTTGATCCAGGCCCCCGATTCAAGCGTGTTGGCCGTGAACTTTGCCGCGGTTGATAAACAGTCGGGGGTGTAGATACCTTCAAGGGGAGTGAGCGCGAAATCACGATAAGTCGAAAATTTCTCGCCCAGAAAGGGCATCGCCCGCGTTGAACAGCTTTTGCCGCGGATTGGAAAAAGTGTGTCGTCCTCAAACTCCGCCTCAATCAAACGTCGCCGTCCGGTCCCCTCAAAATCACCATAGTAAAGCAATAGAGGATGATCGGCTGAGGCATGGTACTTGGTATTGAGGCCAAAGTTGGTTGCGACAAGGTCCATATCCCCGTCCGAGTCAAGATCGCCGGCGACAATACCGGTGAACCAGCCAAGATGCTCCGATAGGCCCGCCTTACGAGTGCGTGGTACAAGGTGGCCCAACTGGTTGACAAACAGTCGGACAGGGCCCCATTCGGTTGCAAGAACAAGGTCGATCCAGCCATCGTCATCCACATCGGTCCAAACGGCACCCGTTACCATGCCTGCTTCAAGCAATGCTGGAGCCAACTTTTGGGTAGCGTCTTCAAAGCGTCCACCGGCGTTGACTAGCAATCGACTTGAAGGCGAAAGGGGGTAGTCGCCTGAAATAACACGGCTGCCGACGAACAAGTCGACATCTCCATCGCGATCAAAGTCAGCCGCAACCACCGGGCCGCTGCTATCGAGCAATTCGGGTAGCGTCCCTTCGTCGGCAAGGACCAAGTCGCCATCGCCATCGTTCAGATAAAGGCGATTGCGCAGTTCCGGACTGCCCTGATCCACCTCGGCACCGCCGCTGGCGACAAACAAATCGAGGTCGCCATCCGAGTCGGCATCGAACCAAACGGCCCCCATGTCTTCACAATTTTTGTCCGCTTCGAGTGCCACTGATTCAAGACGCCCAAAGCGGCCTTTCCCTAGATTAACCAACACACGTCCAGGGAAACCCGAAGCACCGCCGAGATAAAAATCATCGTCCCCATCTCCGTCGTAATCCGCAACCGCGATGCCGGGGCCCAATTGTGAAAGCTTGTTCGGTAAAAGGGGCTGACGAGCAAAGTCGTCGTACTCCGTTTCGCGATGCCTTACTTTGTTCAATTCATCGAACGGACGAAAGAGTGTCGGTTGCGAAGTATCTGTAACAGGTGACTTGGTAAAAACGGCATGGGTAGCTTTCGTAACCACCAACAGGCGATCAGCGGGTACGTCGGAGAACTCCTGCCGCGAACCATCGGGCCAATCGATGGTCAGTCGAGCGATTGTTTCGTCATTACCTAGTCCAAAGTGAACAAGCGGCTCGTTGCTTGCTAAAAAACCGGTGGCGGGCGATAGTTGGCGAATCTGTTTGCTCGAAGCCGTTTCTATCTTCACCGTGGCTCCCAATCCCCAGGTGTTCTTCTGCCCATGAAGGCGTAAGAGAACACGGTGTTGGAAAGGTAGGTCGTTCCGATAAACTTGCACGGGTTGTTCCAGATGGACCACGACCAAATCAAGATCGCCATCACGGTCGAAATCGCTGTAGGCCGCTGCGTAACTCATCGTCACTTGATCGAGTTGCCAAGCCTGGCTCACATCTTCAAACCGCAGCCCGCCCTGATTCTGATAGACCCGGTTTTGCTCGGGCCGTGTGGGTGAATCCTCATAAAAATCCCACTCCGATTTACCAATCAATTCTTCTTGGCTAAAGGGGGTATCCGAATTATTAAAATTCCTTGCCATGCCGTTCGTGATAAAGACATCGTTACGGCCATCGTTGTCAAAATCAGCCAGTTTAACGGACCATGTCCAATCGGTGTCGGCCAGTCCTGCTAGTTCGGCTGCCTCTTGGAAACGCTTGGTCCCGGTGTTGAGGTAGAGGGCGTTCTTCATGATCTGCGGCGGCGGACCAGCGACACGGGCCAGCTTGGCGGCGCTCATCGCCCCCATCGTTGTCTTTTGGCCGTAATGCGTAGTGGCCGACATATCGGCGATGAGAAAATCGAAAAGGCTATCCCCATTGAGATCGGCAAAGTCGGATCCCATCGAGAACCAGCTGGTGTGGGGAATTGCCTCGGCAAGCGTGTCGGTAAACTTCCCGTCTCCCTCGTTACGATATAGATGATCGATATCATCGAAGTCGTTGGCAATGTACAGGTCGGGGCGTCCATCGTGATTGTAGTCCCACCAAGTTGCACTAAGCCCATGTCCAGGAGCCAGCATTCCTGCTTTGGAAGTCACCTCATGAAACGTTCCCTTTCCATCGTTTTCTAGCAAATAGTTCGCGCGTCCGACATTGTCTGCCGTGTAGCTTTTGCCACCGAGGTGTTTGATGGCATAGAATTTCTCAAACTCAGGAAGGATGACTGGCTTGCCGTCCTGCATATCGAAGGGAGGCTTTTGAGGACGCCCCCCTTCGCGATAGTAGCGGTTGGTCAGGATATGGGCATCGAGGTCGCCATCGCCATCGAAGTCGCAGAACGATGGCATCATGCAAGCATCCACCAGCGCCAAACCCCAACTTTCAGCGGACTCTGTAAAATGTCCCTTGCCATCATTGATAAACAAATGGTTAGGCGAATCGTAATTGCAGACGTAGATATCCAGGTCTTCGTCGCTATCAATATCAACCATCACCGCACCCGCCGACCATGCCGTTTTGTCGCTATCAGGAATTCTCCCTTCGATTCCTCCTATAACTGCCGACTCTTCAAATTGGAAGTAACCGGTTTGTAAATAGAGGTGGTTCCGATCAGGCCCATTGGCGACAAAGATGTCGGGCTTACCATCGCCGTTCACATCGCCAACCGCTACGCCACCACAAACGAATCCAGAGTGGTAAAGCCGCTTGAGGGGGTGCGAGAGATCGAGCCTCAGTGTGAACGCGATGCCGGAGTCATCAGGACCGAGCGGTGTGAACCCTTGTTTTTCTAAAATTGGGCTGTCGCTGAGCGGATAGGCGACCAGTCCGTCGGCGATTTCTTCGCCCTTAGCCACAGGAGGTGCTGTCTCTTGCGGTGCCTGTGAACAACCACTAGCCAGCAGGCCTATCGTAGCAAGTAAAACGGAAATCAGCCTAGACGACACGTCCCACCTCATCACCTGATAGAAATCGAGCCGAAGACAAATCCTTCGGCTCGTTAATGCAATGATAGTCAACAGTTTTCACAACGTCGCGTTTCTTATTGAAACTTGCGCGATCTAAGCGACTGACCAACCAGCGGAAGGCCGGTTTTAGCCCAGTGATCGCAAACCAGGGGGAAGTTGCAGACACATACATCAATAGCTGGCCAAACGGCGTCGTTGCCACTTCCATTTCAATAAGAGGACAACCCCAAGGAGCAGGGCAGAGGAAGGCTCAGGAATAGCAGAAATCACTTCCCCCAAAGATGTTGCGACAGTCAAATTATCCCAAGTTGTTGCTCCACTGGCATCTAAAGCCACCGTATTGATCCAACTTCCAGGAGAGGCATAGCCGGTGACCGTGTAGTCGGCTGAGGCCGCGGTGTCGCTTCCGTCAGGATCGATCCAAAGGTGGAGGTCGGTGGATCCAAAATCGATGGCACCAACGATTCGATACGATTGGCCTGCGATGATATCAATGCCCGATTGATTGTCAGCAACTCCGGTCTCCGAAATGCCAAACTTCCCGCCTGACCACGGCATTCCGAACAAAACTTTGTCTGTACCAAAATCGTTCAGTGTTACCCCCCCCCAATCACCACCAAAAGAGCCGTTGTAGGTCATATCGACACCAACGTAGACAACACCGGTTGCCTCGATGGCCGTAAAGGAGCGAGAAACCCTGCCTGAGCCACTGGTGGAAAGTGCCCCGCCAACAACTGCTTCTGTACCAAAGTCGTGATTCCAGGCCGTGGTCCAACCGACGCCGCCGGTTTTTCCATGCAAGGTTCCGTCAGGATAATCGAAATCGTCGGAGGCAACGATAACGGCCAAGGCTGTTCCGCAGCAAGCTAAACATCCAAGTAAAAGCATCAAGATCGCCCCCGAATAGAGAGGGGCAGTTCGACCAAAGAGGTGGCTGTGCATCATGTTCCTCCAATTCCAATAATCGTGAGTAAGAATTTGTTTTCTCGACGAAGACTACAGGGAACGCCGTCGTCCGACGCTCCCTGCAGCTCGTTACCTTTCTCCCCAACCTTTTTCCGGGACGCCGTTAGCTACGCCAGGGTTTTCTAGAAACCGCACCAATAAGTATCAAACCGGCAAGCAAGCCCGTCGATGGTTCCGGTATAATTTGCTCAATGATGACCCCCGAAAGCGAGCCTTCATTGGCACCAATTCCTGTAATGGTTAAGGTTGCTCCCGATGTGTCGAACGTCCAATAATTTCCTGGCGTGCTGGTAGTGGCTTCCGACCAATAGTTACCGGTCATCGCAAATGTAGTCGCTGCACTGGAATAAATTGAGGTTGTCGTAGCGCTTGCTCCACCAAATACCCACGTTCCATTTACATCCCAATCCTGGGAAGTAACGGTGCCTGCGTTGTCGTCGCTTCCTAGCAATCCATAAACTCGGTAGTTGACGAAGGGAATGTTAGAGAACGTAACGGAAACTCCGGCGCCGCCATCATCGAGATAACCAGAGGCCATGATACCCTCATCTCCGCCTACGGCAGTTCCATCACTATTGCTCCAGGTGCCGTCCGACGCCCAGGAGACATTCACTGCCGTGGGAGAACCAGAATCATCAATCAACCCGGTCACTGCACCGCTCGCACCGCTTGTTACGTTCCAGTTAGAACTATTCGTGGCAAGAGGGCCGATATTCTCTCCACCCGCGTAGGGGCCCTGGTCGTCAAAATCGAGGGATATTACCGCCGCTTCGCTAGCCTGGCCAATCGCCATCACCAAAGCAAAACCCGCCAAATAAGTAAGCCAATAAACTTTCATTAGACACACCTCCAAAAAAGACCAAGGATAAGTTAAACAGGAAAATATCTGCCTATACTGAAGATATATGCCTGCCAGGAAGGGTTGTTTTTTCTTATGACCCTTTTAATAATAATCCATCTCCCCCTCCCGTCAACCTAATTCCCTTGGCTGATTTGCCCTTTCTGGAAAATAGGACGACTCCTCCTAGAAGCACTAGCAGAGCAGCGTTTGGCTCCGGCACAGCGACCGCATTGGCAGTATTCTGAGCCCCGAAATTGGTACTCCAGAGATCGTAGTCTGCCTGTTCAACGATTCCATTGCCATCGCCATCGGCGGCCAAATTGGTCGTCGAGCCG
>JAJRWS010000660.1 GCA_024276705.1 Planctomycetota bacterium
ACCGGGCCCGCGAGCTCGGCGGCTATGGTTCGGCAGGTGGCCATCTGGATGGCCAGTGGACCGGGGGTGTTCAACCCGATCTCTCCCTGTTCGCGCGCCATGGCGTCTATGGTTGCGTGAAACAGAGCGCACCACTGACCGTCGATCTTTTCGCTACCCACCAATTCCAGCTCGAAACTCTGCACCTTGCCAAATGGTTCGCTCAAACCCAACAGTTGCTCGGCTAAACTTTGCGGTAATACAATTCGCTCACCCAGCGTGAACCTGCGTCCCAACAGGAAACGGGCCAGTGGATTTGGTTGGCCCAGTGTTTGCATATTTTCAAGGACAATTTGGTACTGATCGAGAGGAGGAATGCTACCTTCGGGGTCGGTGATCAGCAGTTGCTGCCCCTGTCGGGCGACAAAATACGACTTTCCTTCAACCGGCTGTGAAACCGCCTGCTCCTCGGCCGGCTCCTGATCCGGTTGCACCTCCCGTCGTATTTGTCTGCATGTGAGGTACGTTACATGAGCCCGCTGGGCACGGCCCTCTGTCACTTCCAGAATTTCAATCCCACGATCCTGGCGACGGTGGATAACCTGGCGGCTTTGATTGGCGATCTGGCCAGACTGCATGATCGTGGTGTTAAGGTTCAATTCGACCCGAATTTCCTGCCCCACCCGATCGCCAACTCGCGCTGGCAACTGAGCAAATTGGACGATTTGGCTGGCATCCGAAGGGGCCACTTCTGGCCCCGATTCTCCCGCAGGCAACGTTCCCTCGGCCGCCAAAGACCCCAAGTGAGAACGCTGCAGGGACTGCCGATGGGAGGCGGGCAGGACCGCCCCTGATGGATTGGCGACTGCCGGGGACACAAGCCCTATGGACTGCAGTCGTCCGATGGCCAGAAGGGCCATCATCGACAACCGAACAGACACGGTTCGATGTTCACGAAACCATGAAATCGCCAGAGAGATCATCGCATGGGTATCCTTTGGATCGAGTAGATTTGGCCCGCATCATCGAAAAGGTTGCAAACCAGGTCAACCCTAATAAAGTAGCTCCAAGAATGGCCAATGAAGCCGACCCGGGCAATGTGCTAGCAATTGAAAACGTTGTACTCCAGACCATCGATGGGACCCAAAAGAGTCCCTGGCTGACTTGGGCAACAAATTGATCATTTCTTGGCCATCGTTCGCTTCCTTGCTTGCCAGGCGTTCGGAAAGCGGTCTAGGTGCTATTGCGGGCGCTTGCTATGATCCGGCCCGAATCGTACGCACTCGCGCCTGCGAATAAGAAATAGCCCATGCCCAACGCCCAATCATGGTGAGAACCAATCTGATGTCGATGCAACCTCAACGCGTGGCTTTTCGGCTAATCTTTCCTGCCGTGGTCCTTGGGCTGTGGACCGGATCATGCTGGCAGGGCCTGGCCCAAGAAACCTCGCCCTATCCGGCTGCTGGTCAAACGTCGGTATCGGAACGGAACTCGTCCCCATCGGTGACAACCTCCGCAACACCAACAACCGCGCCCAATATTCAAGTGGCACAGCGTCTGGGCCCGCCAACACGACAACTCGGTAGTCCCGTCCAACAACCTGGCGGACCCGTTTCGCAACCCGTTGCCGGCGGTATGCCATTCCAACTCAGCCCCGTGCAGCAGCAGTTCGTGGACCAGGTGCTGATGATGTGGGAAAATGAAAGCAACAAAATATCGACCTACGACTGCGACTTTGAACGATGGGAATACGATCCAGTCTTCGGACCAGGGGGAGACGTTCCTTTGATCAAAAGCCAAGGGCAGTTGACGTACGCCAAGCCAGACAAGGGAAGTTTTAAAATCAATACCATTTACCGTTGGGAACGGAAAGATCCCCAACAGGCCGGCCAACATGTCCTGCAGAAAAACGAAGTGGGAGAACACTGGGTTTGTGATGGCAAAGCCATTTACGAATACAAACACAATAAAAAGCAATTGGTCGTCCAACCCTTGCCGCAAGAACTGCGTGGAAAGTCGATCGTCGATGGCCCGTTACCATTTCTGTTCGGAGCGGAAGCGAAAAAAATGAAAGCCCGATACTGGATACGCAGCCCCCAAGGAGATGCCTCCACCATCACACTGCAAGCCTATCCAAGACGACAGGTCGACGCAGCCAACTACCATCACGTGGAGGTGATGCTCGATCGTAAAACCATGCTTCCCAAAGCGATCCAAGTCCACATGCCCAACAACCGAAATCGGGCCGTCTACATCTTTTCGGAGCCCACCATCAATGGAAAAATGAACCAGTTGTTTGGTGCGTTTTTCCAATCGCCACGCACTCCCCTGGGTTGGACCCGGGTCGTCCAGCCTCAGCCCGACGCGAACCCGCAGGCGGCTCTGCCAGTCGAGGAAACCAGAAAATAAGCTACATCAGCCGCAACGCGTTAGCGTCCGGTTTTCTTTATGTGAACCGGGTGCTAACGCACGGCGGCTGATGTGAACCGGGTGCTGATGTGAACCTGACGTGAACCTGATCCAAAAATTAAATTTGGCTCCGTCGTACCGCTTCGCGATCACACCGAATCATCGCTCACCCGAATAGCTCGCCAATCACCTTACCGCCATTGGCAATTTTCATCGGCCGGCCGTTGTTGCTGGTGAAGGTCGTATGCAGCGAGATTCCCATTGCGTGGCAGACCGTCGCCATCAGGTCTTCGGAGCTGTAGGACTCGGTCGTCACCCGTGTCCCATCCTCATTGGTTGCCCCCACGACGCGCCCTCCACCGATATCGCCTCCCCCGACAACCGCACTCCAGCTCCGGGCCCAGTGATCGCGACCCGCATTGCCATTAATGCGCGGGGTACGACCGAATTCGCCCATCCAGAGCACCACCGTATTCTGCCACAAGCCACGTTGGACCAGGTCTTCCACCAGCGCGCTCATCGCCTTGTCTAGTTCGGGCAACTTGGTCTCGAGCGATGTGAAACAATTTTGATGCAGATCCCACCCCCCCATGTTCACTTCGATAAAAGGTACGCCCGTTTCCACCAGTCGCCGCGCCATCAAGCAACCGCGGCCAAAGTTGGTGTCGCCATACTGCTGGAGAACCTTCTCGGGTTCACGATCCACTCGGAAGGCTTCCATTTGCGAGCTGGTCATCAACAAAAAAGTCTTCTCCAGTACTTTCGCATGTTCGCTGGCCGCGTTGCCTCGGTCTTCCCTCGCGAATCGCTGCTCCAACACAGCCAACAGTCTGGCACGGTCGGACTGGCGGGCCAAGTCGACTCCCATATCCAGATTCTTGACCCGTCCTCGGGAATCGACTTGAAACGGTGCGTAACCCATGCCTAAAAAACCTGGGCCTTCACTCATGCCACCTACGGAAACAAAGGGGGGGATTTCCAGATCCGCCGTCTGCGAGGCCAGCTCGTGGGCGATCACCGCCCCATAGCTGGGATGCTGAACATTCGGGCTCGGCACGAAACCGGTCTGCATGTAGTAGCGGCCCCGCTGGTGATCCGCTTCACGCGTACTCATGGAACGAACCAATGACAAATGCTGCATCTGCATGGCCAACTTGGGCAACTGCTGATTGATCTGCCCGGCGCCATTCGTCCCCATCGGCTTGAAGGGTCCACCCGTGGCGGCGTCAGGCTTCATGTCCCACAAATCGATCGTTGGTGGCCCGCCTCCCATCCAAAGCAAAATGCACGAACGGTGCGATTGGCTCAACTCGGCGGCCTGGGCACGCAACGAGTGCGCCAGCGCCAGCGAAGGTGCCGCCAGCGTGACTCGGTGGGCCAGATGCCGCAAAAAATGGCGGCGCGACATGCCCTTGGGCAACGTAAAGGGTAGCATCCCCAGCCTCCTTAATGGATCAGTATAAACTCGTTACTATTGAGCAGGGCCCACCAGATATCTTGCAGCGAACGGCCGATATCGCCTTCTCGCGACTGCAATAGCTCATTGCAAACGCTAATTTCATGGCTGCTCGGCTGCCGAGCCAGAGCAGCCCGATAGAGGTAGTTGATCTTCTCCCAAGGAGTACGCTGGCGATCCGTGGCAACCTGGTCCAAGAAACCACCATTGCCGAGACTGCAGGCCCGCTTGACCAAATCCCCGTTGAGCATCATCAGTTCCTGGGAAATCGAACCATTGAATATGTTGGTTTCGCCCTGGTCGTTGGTGCCAAAGGCCGTGCTGAATTGACGCAACCAACGTTCTTTGAGTTGCTCCCGCCGCTCGGCAGGTACGGTTTGTTGCGCCCCAGTGGCTGCCAGCAACGACTCGTACAATTGCTCCGCCCGCATCTGGCGAAGATAAAACCGGCTGAACCGGGGTGGCTCGCCCAGTGCTGGATCGTCTTTTGCATTACTCCGAGAATGACGACTACTCAGCGCATACGGTTCACTCAGTACGATCCAGCGTTGCAGTCGCTTCAAGTCGAAACCGGCACTGCGAGTGGCCGCCGCCAATTTCGCTAACAATTCGGGGTGGGAAGGCGGATGATGGGGCCCCATGTCATGGACCGGACGGGTGAAACCGGAGCCGAAAAAATGAGCCCACATCCGATTGACCAAAGCCAATTCTAGAAAGTGCGAGGCGACCACCAGGTCGGCTAATTCACGTCGGCGATGGACATCCGCAAGCAGGCCACTATTTCCATACTCGTCGCCACGATCAGGAAATTTTTGGGAAAACTTTTCCACCAGCGAAGTACCATCCACGAAAACCGGATAGGCAACCCGTAATTGTCCGTTCCGTTTTTCATAGAAGACCGGAGCGGCCAGCATGGCCGCCGCATCCCGATCAACCAGGCGACCAGCACGCATCTCCAGGACAATTTTTCGACGACGATCCGCGGAACTTTGGCTTGCTTCTCCCGCAAAATCGACATCGGCAAGTGTTGCCTTGACAATTCGACCGTTATCCTCGGGATCACGGGTTATCTCCACGCGGGCCTGGCGGAAGAAAGCATTGAGTTCCCAAAACTGATTCTGACGTGCTTCGTGGAACGGATGATTGTGGCATTGCGTGCATCCTACCGCCAGCCCGAGGAATATCTCGGCTGTCTTCGTCGTAGCCTGGACCGCCTTATCCTCCAACTTGTCGACCAGAAAATTCGTAGCTCCATTGAAATCATCCGCCGTGGGCGAGGTGCTCCCGGTGGCAGTAAGCAACTCATGAACCAACTGGTCATAAGGTTTGTTCGCTCGAAACGATTCCTCCAGGTACTGCATCATGCCAGGCCGGCTGGTTCGGTCGCGCCGATTGGTACCCCCGGTTCGGCCTATCAACACATTCGTCCAGATAGTCCGCCAGTTCCGTGCGTACTGTTCCCGATACTCAGGGCCCAGCAGACGGTCAACCCATATACGACGACGGTCAGCCGCCGGGCGTTCGGACAGATATCGATCGAACTCTGCGACCGTTGGGACGCGCCCGAGCAGATCAAGAAACAGTCTTCGGCACCACTCGCCTTCCGTGGCCTGTCGAGATGGCCTGATACGATGCGTTTGCCAGCCCTGGCGAATCTGCCGGTTAATCAGGTCGACCGGATCGAGCGACAGCCCATCCAGGGTCGAAGTAGTCGTCGCCGAACTGCCCGTATTTTCGGCGCTGCATCGATTCCATGAGAACAAGGCGGAATCCAAAAGAATCGCCAGCAAAAAGACCAGCCAGAATAAAACCCGGAACACCCGCATGGTTCCCTACTTCCATCGCTTTGTCATACGCACCTCTTTGTCAAACGGATCAAAGTGTATCTAAATAGTACACATGTATTATTGTGACACACTCGAATCGCAGCAGGCGTATCCAGAAGACCTCTTGAAACCAACAGCAGACTTAGGTGAAAAGCAGACAAACGGCAACTAACAGCAGCCCAATGGGGAGGGGAAGGCTGCTGAAAGTTGCCATTTAAAGGACGATAATGTCCCAGCCAATGCCTCTTCGCTGGCCGACCCCATCAGCGCACCTCTTCTCTGTTACGGCCCCACACGGTGTTCCAAGCCGCGCCAGCCTCACAGTTGAATCCTACAACCCGCAAAAGTTATGCCAAACATATAGACAGCAAATCGTCAGTACATAAACCGCATGCCAGAGGAGATGTGATGAAGAGAATTACCGGTTACGTCACCAGCCGACAAACGGGCCTCTCCATGCTACACTCATGGGTCAACCTCGAAACCACGTGGCAACACCGCATTTCCACGGCAAGTTTCAGGGGCTTTGGAACAGCGACTCAACCAAAACGTTTGGAGACGTTTTGGTACCCAAGAAAGCGACTTTCAGGATCAGAGGTCTTCCCCTATGGCGATGCTTGCCGTATGCACCCATTGCTCGGGTGAACTCGTATTATCCGCTTCTACTGCTGGGGCTGGTTTATTGACGGACCAGCACCTGGCCGCCGAACAGCGCATCGCCTGCCCTCTTTGTGGCGAGCAGTTCCGCGTGGGACAGACCACCTTGCGATCATTGCCCGAAGCATCCCTGTTAGCCGACACGCCGAACCTCCAGATTTCGTTGGAGTCCCAAGCAAACCGGCGCCCCCAGCGTCCCAAACAACAGAATTCCAGGCACCTGGCAGCCAAAGGCATACGAACTCTGGTTATCATGGTGGGTATCGGCACCGTACTCACCGGAGGCTTGCTCGGACAATACATCTTATTGTGGATTCGCGGTTCGGAGGCCGATTTCATCCATCTGGCACATTATCTGCCCGACGCAATCTTGCCGCCATCGATGCATGCTTCAACCGTAACCCTCTCTCCCTCTACGCCTCTGGCATCTGCCACCCTGGCAGTACAAAAGCAGGATCCCCCTCCTCTCAAGGATTCGATCACTCATCCTCCTGCCGCCTCAATAGCTCCATCGACCCTCCCGAAAAGCAACCGGCAGGCCCAGACAAATGGTAATGCGGCTACTGAAAAGACCGACCCTCCCCCGAAAGCCGACCCTCCAACCCAAATGGCTGCCGCCCAGCAAACTCCCGTGCGCCCACCTCAACCGATCGAGACGCATCTGCGTGACGCGCCCCGAGTAGAACTACACGAACTGACTGCCGCCCTGAAAGCGGCCGAACAGGCTCAAGCGGATCTACTCTCTGGCGACCTGTCCAGGCGTGAAACGATTATTCGCAAGGGACGGAGCTTCATCACGCTTTGCGACCTGGCGGCAAAGCTCACTTTTATCGATCGTGGCGTGCCTCAAGTACTCACTCAGCTATTACTTACCAAAGAACTGTTTCGTGACACCATGCAGCAACCAACAACCCGCGCTGAATTGGCGCGGATCGCCGACCGATGGCTGGATCATCCAAACCGGTCCACACCCGGCCTGTTCTGTGCTGGCCGCATTGTCGATGTGAAAACAAGCGGCCCCTGGGTGCTCTACCGACTTGCATTGGGAGCGTCTGAAGAACTGGCAGCGCCGGCAGGCGCTCGATCGCGCTCCCAGACTGGCGAGGCAGGGACGAGCAAGAGCGTGGCCAAACAGTCGAGAAAAATCCGCGAGGTCATTGTGGTAACCAACAAGCGGCGCTACGGCCTGGGTAAACGAATCGGGCTGGTCGGAGTGATCGTGGATCCACGGCAACTAGACCCCTCCTTGACAGGAGATCCTCCGGCTGTCCCGCCGCCGGTCGTCTATACTCGTTTCCTCTACGACCTGGATCGAACCCGCCAGTCTCCGGGCAATCCGACTGGGAAGACCCCTAAGTCCGTACTCTCGAGCCTGGGTCTCCAATAACTGGGGTCTCCAGTAACTGGGGGAGCTCATCCCAGTCAGCAAATGGCTCAAACTGGGCACTATGAGTCTGCGGGCCAATGTGCGATAATCGCTCCTTCCACTTGCTGATCAACCTAAAACGAAGAATGCCGGTTTTGTAATGAAAGTTGCCGTTGTTAAAGAATCATACCCGGGTGAGCGTCGCGTGGCGCTGGTGCCCAACATGGTCCCGCTCCTCACCAAGGCGGGCTGGCAAGTCTTGCTGGAATCGGGCGCAGGGGACGCTGCCGGCCTGACCGACAACCTGTACGAAGCCAAAGGGGCTAAGGTAGTTTCGGATCGTGCCGCCGCGATCGGCCAGGCTGACGTGCTCCTGCAGGTCCGCACTCTGGGCGCCAATCCAGAGGCTGGTCAGGCTGACCTCCAGCACCTCAAACCGGGGCAGGTCGTGATTGGCATGAGCGATCCGCTGGGGCAACTCCCGCGCATCCAGGAAATGGCTGAGAAAAAGTTAATCCTGTTCGCCATGGAGTTGATCCCTCGGATCACGCGTGCCCAAAGCATGGACGTCCTTTCGTCGATGGCCACCATCGCCGGCTACAAGGCCGTGCTGCAAGCGGCCGACCATCTGCCCAAAATGTTTCCAATGCTGATGACCGCAGCCGGCACGCTCGCCGCCGCCAAAGTTTTTGTCATCGGAGCGGGCGTGGCCGGACTTCAGGCGATCGCCTCGGCCCGTCGCCTGGGAGCCGTGGTACAGGCCTACGATGTCCGTCCCGCGGTGAAAGAACAGATTGAAAGCCTGGGTGCCAAATTCGTCGAACTCGATCTCGACACGGCGAATGCCGAGGGGCAGGGCGGCTATGCACGCGAATTGAGTGAAGCACAACAGCAGCAGCAACGAGACCAATTGGCCGACCTCGTGGCCGAGTGCGATGTCTGCATCACCACCGCCGCCATCCCGGGCAAACCATCGCCTCTGCTGGTAACCGCGGCTGGAGTTCGGCGGATGGAGCCTGGCTCGGTCGTCGTCGACCTGGCAGCCGAGCGCGGTGGCAATTGCGAGTTGACCCAATCGGACCAGACGGTCCTCGAAAATGGGGTCACCATCCTGGGCCCCACCAACCTGCCCAGCGAGGTGCCCCAACACGCCAGCCAGATGTACAGCAAGAACATCGTGACCTTCCTTTTGCATATGACAAAAGATGGCCAACTGGAAATCGACTTGAAAGATGAAATCGTCCGCGACACGCTAACCACCAAAGACGGCCAGGTTCAAAATGGCCGTCTGCGCGACCTGTTGAAACTGGGGCCCCTGGTCCAGCCAGCAACGACCCCGCCCGTGGATCACCTGGCAGGAGAGTAAAAGCAGTGTTTCGGTGTTTCAGTAATTCGGTGTTTCGGTAAGGTAGTAAAACGGTACACCGATACACCGATACACCGATACACTGAAACACCGCTACACCGCTACACCGAAACACTGAAACACCGAAACACCGAAACACCGAAACACTGTCATGGACATCATCACCGGACTCACCATATTCGTGCTGGCCATATTTATTGGTTTTGAAATCATCACTAAAGTGCCTCCCACGCTGCACACGCCCCTGATGAGCGGATCCAATGCGATCAGTGGAATCACCCTGGTCGGCGCACTGCTGGCAGGCAGTGGATTCTGGGGGAATTTTCTGGGATTTCTGGCCATATCGTTTGCGATGGTGAACGTCGTGGGTGGCTTTCTCGTGACCCATCGCATGCTGGGAATGTTCCAGAAGAAAAGGTAAAGACCACTCGCATCTGGCCAAGCCTTGCTTTTGGGTACCGCGGAGCAGGTATCGACAGGTAAAAAATTCAAACGTGCGAAAGCCATATAAGACCAAGCTAGACAAAGTACCAGGTATTCGATCATGAGCAGCGTTCTACTATTGTTGGCCGAAGTTGAAACGGCCGCCGTGAAGCAGGCCGTCGAGGGACTGGCTATCGTGGAACCGATCGTGAAAGAGGCCGCGGTTGCATTCCCGTGGGCAAACCTCGGCTATCTGGTGGCGGCCGTTCTATTCATTCTGGGCATCAAGGGAATGACCCATCCCCGCACGGCCGTGCGGGGCAACCAACTGGGGGCGTTGGGCATGCTGCTGGCGGTGGTGGTCACGCTCGTGGCAACGAAAGTTGGCTATTGGGTCCTGCTGCCAGGCATGATCGCAGGCGCGGCGGCCGGTGTGTGGCTGGCGAAAAAAGTCCAAATGACGCAAATGCCCCAACTGGTGGCTCTGTTCAACGGCTTTGGCGGCATCGCTTCGGTCCTGGTTGCCGGAGCCGAACTCCTCAAAAAGGCTTCCACGGAAGTCGGCCCCAGCGCGGTCGATACCGCGGCCGCGGTCGACCCGGGCGTAGCCGGCGTTGCCACGGCCCTGGCCGGACTGATCGGCTCGGTCACCTTCACCGGTTCGCTTATCGCGGCGGGCAAATTGCAGGAACTGCCCCAACTGAAAAAGGCGGTCAGTTTTGGCGGCCAGCAACTTGCCAATGCGGTCTTGTTCGCGGTGGCCCTGGTGCTGGTGGTCGGCATGCACGACGGCAGTGCGATCGAATTTTTTCCGCTGGTCCTGGTTTCGCTGGTCCTGGGCGTACTGTTGGTGCTGCCCATTGGCGGGGCCGATATGCCGGTGGTGATCGCCCTGCTGAACTCCTATTCGGGCCTGGCCGCATCGGCCGCCGGTTTTATTATCAACAACAACGTGCTGATCATCGCCGGGGCCTTGGTGGGAGCGTCGGGGCTGATCCTCACCCAAATTATGTGCAAGGCTATGAACCGGCCGCTTACCAACGTGCTGTTCGGCAAGATGGAGGCGAGTGGCGACGCGGCTGACGCGGATGAAGTTTATGCGGGTAAAATCAAGAGCACCTCGGCCGAAGAGGTTGCCATGCTACTCGATGGTGTCCAGCGAGTCGTCGTTGTCCCCGGCTACGGACTGGCGGTGGCCCAGGCACAGCACGCGGTACGCGACCTGGCCAGCCTGCTGGAAGACCGGGGAGTCACGGTTGAATATGGCATCCACCCGGTCGCCGGCCGGATGCCGGGACACATGAACGTGCTGCTGGCCGAAGCGGACGTACCGTACGAACAGCTTAAGGAAATGGACGAGATCAACCCGACCTTTTCCCAGTGCGACGTGGCGATCGTCATTGGCGCCAACGACGTGGTCAACCCGGTAGCCAACACCGATCCAACCAGTCCGATCGCCGGCATGCCGATTCTCAATGTCTACGAAGCACGGACCGTGGTGGTCATCAAACGGAGCCTCAGCCCCGGCTTCGCGGGCATCCCCAACCCGCTCTTCGCGGCCGACAACTGCCTGATGTTCTTCGGCGACGGCAAACAGACACTCGTCGATCTGATCTCGGCGCTAAAGGAAGGGTAGCCGGGTATAGCCACCATGCAGACCACCCTGATTCGTTTCTACTTACTGACTTTGGGTTTGCTATCGCCGACCCTGGTTACAGCCGCCGATTCGGCCCAAACTGCCACTCTCTATCGCGACACATGGGGCGTGCCGCACGTCTATGCCCAGTCCGAGGCGGCCGGTGCGTACGGTCTGGGCTATGCTCAGGCTGAAGATCGGCTGGCCGACATCCACGATGCCGTCCGTACGGGCCTGGGCCGGATGGCCGAAGCGTATGGCAAAAAATATATCGAGCAAGACTATATCATGCGGCTCTGCCACAACGGGCCGTTAGCGCGCGAGTACTGGAAAACGGCCCCCGCCCACCTGAAGGAAATCGTTAAGGCATTTGCCGCAGGCATCGATGCGTGCGCTCGGAAGCACCCGGAAAAAGTTCCCGCCCAGGCGCTGAAACTGGAGCCGTGGATGTTTCTCACCGTCAGCCGGGCGATGATCCTGCGCTGGCCGCTGGGAACCATCCAGGACGACTTGAAGGCGGGCCAAAAAAAGGCGGGCCCAAAAAAGGCGGGACAGAAAAAAGCGGCCACGCGGTCGGGACCGGCGATGCGTTCCAATCAGTGGGCGGTGGCCCCGTCGCGGTCCGCGGACAACATTCCCATCCTGCTGGCCGATCCGCACCTGACCTGGGAAGGACTGGCCGTGCTGTACGAAGCCCGTGTGCACGCGGGAAACCTGCACATGAACGGTTTTTTTCTGATCGGTTCTCCCCTGGTCGGCATCGGCCATAACCGGCACGTGGGCTGGGCCATGACCACCGGCGGACCCGACACGTCGGATGTGTACGAGATGAAATTCCGGCTCGGTCTGCCGCCCCAGTACGAATACGACGGCAAGTGGCGCGACGCCCGGATCGAACCGATCACCATCCGGGTAAAAGATTCCGATCCGGTCGTAAAACCGGCCATCTATACCCACCTGGGCCCCGTAATCAGTGAACCCGACCTGAAAACGGGCCGGGCCTACGTGGGCGCATCCCCCTACCTGGACCAGATGGGCCTGTTGGAACAGTCGTACCGGATGGCCATGGCCAGCACGACCCACGAACTGTTCGACGCCCTCGGCATGAACCGGCTGAACGAGCAGAACCTGATGTTTGCCGATGTCGAGGGCAGTATCGGCTACGTCCGCAGCGGGGCAACGCCCATTCGGCCCGACGGCTACGACTGGAGTGCGCCGGTTCCCGGCAGCACTTCAAAAACCGCCTGGAAAGGCATCCACCCAATCGAAGATCTGGTCCACCTGTTCGACCCGCCACGTGGTTACATGGTGAACTGCAACATCAGCCCCCAGGCGATGCTGGTCGATTCGCCGCTGACTCCCGACCGGTGGCCCCGTTACATCTACAACGTTTCGTGGGACACGAATAACCCGCGCGGACGACGGACTGTCGAATTGCTGGAAGCCGATACTTCGGTTACCCGCGCGGAAGCGATGGCCTACGCGACGGACGTCTACGATCTGCTCGCGCCGGTTTGGCAACAGGGGCTGCGGGCCGCGGTGAAAGCGGCCGGCGCGGATCGACCCCAGCGGGCCGATTTCGAGGCGGCGGTTGCGGCAATCCTGGCCTGGGATGGCCAGTACGTACCGGAGGCGACCGCCACCACATTGCTGAAGTTCTGGCGGCTCAAGTGCGGCCAGCAGCTTGACCTGGCTCCGATGGCGGCTGGCAAACCGATGCCTCCGAGAGCACGGCAAAAGATGCTGGCCCTGCTGGTCGAAACGATCGACGAACTGAAAACCGAATATGGTCGTTGGGATATCGCCTGGGGAAAAATCCACCGAGTGGGGCGTGGCAACCAGCGATTTCCGGTAGGCGGAGCCGATTTCCGCTCGGGCAACCGTGAAGCCAACTTTTCGGAAACCCTGTTTGACGTCCGCACGAAGGTCGATCCGGACCATCCGGGCCGGCAACTGGCCAATAGCGGCTCGATGGCAACCCTGTTGATGTTCTTCCACCCCGACCGAGTGGAATCGTATAGCTGCACGCCCTGGGGCCAATCGGCCGATCCGGCCTCCCCGCACTATATGGACCAAGGCCAAAAACTCTATTCACCCAGACAAATGAAGCCAAGTTGGTGGACAAAAAAAGAGCTGCTGCAGCACGTCGAATCGAAAACGGTGTTGAAATACTCCAGTTCCAAGAATGGCCGATGAAGCCGACCCGGCGGACGTGACAATAGCTAAAAACGTCGATTCCCGGGCGGCTTATCGTCCCGGCCCACGTAAGCCTATGTGGCAATTTAGAAGTACTGGCATTTTCAAAAAAGCTAGACAAATCTTCCATGGTCGCGCATCCTTATGGGTAGATGACTCCCCCTAGCCCATTTTCCGACCTGGTCCGACTGGCCACGACTCGGCTGGCCGAAAGCGGTGTGGCCGCGTTGGCTGGACTGTACGATCTGGCCTCGCAGCGGCTGGTCCGCTATGCGGTCACGATTACCGGCAACCAGCACGACGCGGAGGATGCGGTAAGTGCCGCCCTGGTCCGTATCGCCGACCAACCACTGCTCCTTTCCCAGACCCGAAGGCCATGGCCCTACTTGTTGCGGATGG